>RGQD01000459.1 GCA_010030205.1 Betaproteobacteria bacterium | reverse complement strand
GACGGCAGCAAGCACCCGATCGAGCCGGTGGCGCGTCGACTTCAACGGCATAGGGTCCCCTCGGTACTGCATCACCGTGCGACGCACGCCGGCGATCAACGCCCTGGTCAGAAGAAGCATCCTCGACCAGGTGAAGGCGTTCGTGGACGGGATCGATCCGGCGCTACTCGACCGGGCCGTGCGCTGGGCGTACCTGAGCGAGACCGACAACTCCTACGCGATCGAGCGGGAGAGTGCGACCAACGACAAGCGCGAGGCCTTCGCCTCACTGCTGGGGCGCGCCCACGAGGCCGAGCAGCTCACGGAAGACTACCTCGTTGCACTGCAGAACCTGACGATCACCAGTCCGCTGGACAAGGCGTTCGAGTTCAGGTCGAAGCAGAACTGGCTTCGCAAGGATCTGCCGGGCGCGCTGGGCGTGACTTACGTGCCGCCACCGCCCGATCTGAATCTGGAGATCATGGACGAGATCATGAGCTTCGCGAACAACCCGGGCACCGGCGTGGATGCCCTGGTGCGTGGCGCTGTAACGAGCTTCGCCTTCGTTTTCGCACACCCGTTCATGGATGGCAACGGCCGGCTGTCGCGCTTCCTGTTCCACAAGGCAGCCTGCCAGGATCCGCGGCTGGCCAACGGTCTGGTGCTGCCCGTGTCCGTCGCCATGAAGCGCAACGAGGGTGACTACCTTAAGGCCCTGGAATCCTTCTCCAAGAAGACCCGCCGTTTTTGGAAGGTGAACATGATCGACGAATTGGTCAAGGCCGAATTCACCGGCGCGCCAGAGATCTATCGCTACTGGGACGGGACCAAGTGCGTCGAGTTCGGCCTGCGCATGGCACAGGAGGCGCTAGATCGCGATCTCCAGAACGAGAGCGTCTTCCTACAGAGATTCGATCAGGCCTACCGCGCGGTGAACGATGCGGTGGACATGAACAATGACGATCTGGTGCTCATGATCCGCAGCGTCCTGCAGAACAATGGCGTGCTGTCGAACAACCGACGCAAGCAGCTGACCGGCAAGGGCCATCCGACGGCAATCATCGACAAGGCGATGGCGGTGCTGACGGAATGCTTGGCCGATGCCGACGAAGCGCGCCCGGCGCCAGTTGCGCTCGGTTGATGCCTGCAACGATGTGGCATCTGTCGACCCCTTGGTTCAAATTTGCCAGGCATTTTTCGGTCAAAGGTCGATCGAACTCTGGAATGCAGTTTGCCTGGCCCTCGGTGGGCTGAGTAGCCCACGTGCAGCGCGGGCTCTTGCGGCCCACCCCACCGGTGACCACTAGGCGCTTGCTTCGGAGGCACGGTCGGCGTGACGAGATGCCTGACCGCTGCCTGTCGCCACTGGCTGCTGATGGCCGGGGCAAGCCGAAGAAAGGCCCAGTCTCGTCGCCGGAAACCTGCCGTTCAGCTGCTCGCCGAGGCCACGACTGGGCGCACGCGGCGACCGACCGGTAGTGGCCGGCACCGTGAGTTGCCGACCGAGCCAGTAAGCTGCCGATCAGCCGTAGGCGATGGCGTAGGGGTTGCCCCAGGGCCGTATAGCCAGCAACCGTGTTGCCACTCTGCGCCGCCACCCAGCCTTGCTGCTCGACCTGCGCGGCGCTGTCGACCAGCTCAGGCTTGACCGTCGTCGTCGCCCCTTGCTCGAAATAGAACTCGCCGACGATGCTGCCCTCTGATGCCGACAGCGGTGCTCATTGCACGGCCAGCACTGAGATCTGTCCGGCCTCGTGAGCGACCGCATGCGGTCTGATCATGATCTCGACATCCTGATTCAGCACGGTTAGGAACTCCATCAGCTTTTCGACCGAGAACTGGTCGAGCCGGTAGTTCTTGAGGGCCGAGACCTTTGGCTGCGGAATGCTCAGCAGCGGTGCGATTTCCCGCTGCTTGAGCTTGCGGCCCTTGAGTAAATCGTTGACGACCAGTGCCAGGCGGGTCTTGATTTGCCGCTCAGAGGCGTCGCTGTAGCCAAGGTCACGGAAGACGTTGGTGGAGCCGTGGGTGATCGTGGTCATGTTGATCGTGTCCTTTCATAGTCTTGCTGGGCTCGCTTGAGCCGTTCGGCAACGAGGCTGGCATCTTCCTGCGGTGTCTTGATGCCCGTCTTCGACTTCTTTTGGAAGGCGTGCAGCACATAGACCACGTCGGCAAAGCGCACCGTGTAGACGGCGCGGAAGGTATCGCCGCGATGGTCCTCAACGATCTCGAATACGCCGCCGCCCTCCCCTTTCCAGGGCTTGGCGTGCGGATGCTTGCCGCCTAGTTGTGCCAGGCCGAGCGCATAGCCCATGTCGTCCTGCACCTCGGTGGGAAACGCCTGGTAGTCCTTCTTGGACGAGCCAACCCAGTGCAGTGGCTTTTCTCGCGAGGTGCTGTACGGAATTCGGACCATGTCCAATATATATCAAGACAGGTATATTTAGTCAAGTCCTATCTTTCGGCATCCCCGCCGGCTTTGCCTGCAGTCGGGTGCTGGGAGTCCTTGAAACGACTGGGCGCCCCAAGCCTCCTTCATGCCCTGCGGGCATCGCCGCTGGGCGTCGGGTGTCTCGGCCAGCCGGTAACGCCGCTTGATGCGAACAGCCAAGCCATGAGTCGGTCTTTGAAGGTCGCTGAGATCCGTTGAGCGTTGAGAGCGCAGCCGAAAGTCGTCTTTCTCGGGCGCTGTCTGGGGTATCCCTTGTCACCAGGTCGCTTCCATCGGTCCGGCAAACCCTCGGACGCAGCCGACTCCAGCGGCCTTGTGCATCGGGTCGCCTGAGCAGTCGCGGTTGGGCAGCGTCAGGCCCCTTGCCGGGCTCGGCTTGTAGCGCCTGGCCGCGGGCTGGCGCCCGGGGGGTGCACGGCCTTGCAGGCCGCGTTCGCGCTTGCAAGCGCGA
>RGQD01000458.1 GCA_010030205.1 Betaproteobacteria bacterium | reverse complement strand
GGTGCCAGCCGCGTTCGAGGCCGTGCAGCAACGCGGCCGCAAGCAGGCCGTGCTGTTTGCGGTAGTACAGCAGCGCGCTGCGCATGCGCCAGCTCTCCAGTTGCGAACCCGCCCGCGAGACGCGGGCGTCGGCCACGGTGCGCGCCGAGGCGCCGCCGATGTGGACGGCCTTCAGCTCGGGCCAGTAGTGCACCTGCAGCCCGGCATCACGCAGGCGGCGGCACAGGTCGACTTCTTCGTAGTACATAAAGAAGCGTTCGTCGAAGCCACCCAGCCGCGCCCACACGGCCGCCGGGATGAAGACGAAGGCGCCGGGAATCCAGTCCACCAGCGCCGGTTCGTCGGGGTCGGCCCAGCGGCGGTCTAGGCGGCCGAGCAGGCGGCCGAACAGACGATTCTGGGGGTGGCGTGCGGCCAGTCCGGACAGCGTGAAGAACTCGTCGCGCAGCGTCGGGAACATGCGTGCCGAAGGTTGCCGGCTGCCGTCCACACCGCGCAGCTCGCCACCAGCCAGGCCCACCTGCGGGTGGCGGTCCATCAACGCCAGGCCGCAGCGCAGCGCGCCGGGCTCGGGCAGCGCGTCCGGGTTGAGCAGCAGCAGGTGGCGGCCACGCGCGTGGCGGGCTGCAAGGTTGTTGCCAGCGGCGAAGCCCAGGTTGCGGGCGCTGGCGATCACCTGCACCCACGGGTGTTCGTCGCGCACCGACTGCGCGGTGTCATCGGCCGAGGCGTTGTCCACCAGTACCACTTCGGCCGCCAGCGTTCCGATCTCAGACTGCAGTCGCGACAACAGCGGGCCGATCAGCGCGCGCGAGTTGTAGGTGACGATGAGGATGGAGATATCCATCGGGGTCGCGTCGGTTCAGGCGGCCTGGGGAAAGGCTGCAAAAATGCCGCCCAGCGCGGCGACGTTGCGTTGCAGGTCGAA
This sequence comes from Betaproteobacteria bacterium, assembly GCA_010030205.1. Lineage (GTDB taxonomy): Bacteria > Pseudomonadota > Gammaproteobacteria > Burkholderiales > Burkholderiaceae_C > Pseudaquabacterium. The sequence goes on along the minus strand of RGQD01000458.1, from coordinate 1,958 downwards.
GTCGCGGCGCACCTTGTCGCGCGCCGCCAGCGCCAGCGTACGGCGCAGCGCCGGCTGCTTGATCAGCTGGCGCAGGCTCGCGGCCAGGCTGGCGACATCGCCCGCCGTCGCGAGCAGCCCGGTCTGGTCGTGCAGCACCAGTTCGGGGATGCCGTTGACCGGCGTCGTCACGCAGGGCACGCCGCAGGACATCGCCTCCATCAGCACCACCGGTATGCCCTCGGCCAGGCTGGGCAGCACGAAGACGTCGGCACGGGCGAAACGCTCGCGCACCTGATCCTGCGTGAGCGCGCCGGTCAGGGTCACGTCGTGCTCCAGACGGAGCGAGGCGATCTCGTCCTCGATGCGCTCTCGGTCGGGCCCAGCCCCCACCAGCGTGAGGTGGCAGCGCACGCCAGTGTCGCGCAGCTGCGCCAGCGCCTGCACCAGCAACACCTGACCCTTGGCAGGCGTCAGCCGGCCGACGCACAGCAGCTGCGTCAGCGGCCCAGGGTCCCGCAGCGCGAAAGGGAACTGCCCGGGCTCGACGCCCAAGCGGCAGACGTGGAACTTGCCCCACTGCGCCGGGTCGGCAATACGCATTAGCTGGCCACGGGCGAACTGGCTGATGCAGACCACGGCGTCGGCCTGGCGCATCTTGAGCGCCAGGTGCTGGCCTTGCACCTCGTCAAACTCGTCCGGTCCGTGGATGGTGTACGACAGGTGGCAGCCGCTCAAGCGCTTGACCAGTACGCCGACGCTCGCGCCGGCGTTGCCGAAGTGCACGTGCAGGTGCTGCGCGCCTTCGCGGCGCATCCAGCGCGCCACCATCGCCGCCTCGACCGCGTAGGCCAGGCCCGACCACCCCGGCTTGCCGCCCGAGCGCAGCCTCAGCCCGAGGCGCAGCGTGGCCAGCAAGGCCAACGGCGTGTGCCGCAGCCAAAACAGCAGCGCAGCCAGTGCACCGGCCACACCATGCTGCTTGACGACGTAGGTGCGCTGGGCCTCGGCGCGCTCGTGCGCCTCCATCTCCGAGCGCGCCGGTCCGGACGGTTGATCGAGGCGGTGACGATGCGGTGGCCCAAAGCGCGCAACTGGCGCACCTCGCGAAGGATGAAAGTGTGCGAGATGGCGGGGTAGGCACTGACCAGATAAGCCATTGTTCGCGGGTTCGGGGCAGCGGCCATCGGGATCTCGTGCAGGCGTTGAAGGGGCTAACGACGGGGGGCGGCGGCAGGCACCTCTGCCAGCGGCTTACCCGCGGGAGCGTTCCGCGGGTGGATCGCCCGCGCCGGCGCGCCGGCCACGACGGCCTGCGCCGAGACAGAGCGGGTGACAACCGCATTGGCACCGACGACGCAACCCTCGCCCAGCGTGACGCCCTTGAGCACAGTGGCGCCGCGGCCGATCCAGACATTGCGCCCGACATCGATCGGCGCGTGCTCGTGGCCGGCGTGGCGCACGCTGCCCGCGCTGCGGCAGTGGTTGGCGTCGCGCAAACTGGTGTACTCGCCGACCATCGCGCCATCACCCAGCGCCACGCGCTCGAAGGCGACGATGTGCACGCCGCGCGAGAGCACCACGTCGTCGCCGATCTCGATGCAGCCCGCGCCCTGGGTCTCCAGCACCACGCCGGGGTAGATCAGCGCGCGCTGGCCGAAGCTGACACGACCGGTGCCGTGCACCTCGACCGCGCCGAGCACGACGTTGGACGGGTGCAGATCGCCATCGATGGCCTCGCGCAGCCGCGCCGCGCTCCACAGCCGCGCCCAGCGCTCGACGATTAGGCGCCGCCAGACACGAGCAACGGGAACCAGGGCGGCGGTCAGGGCGTGCTTGAGCCAAGCCCTGCCGGTGACAACCGTCCTTCGCCTGCGCTGCGTCGTGTCGTCCTTGTACTCGACGAGGCCGATCTCGGTGGCCCTGCGTTGTGCGCGCCGCCAAGCGAGCTGACCGAAGAGCGCCGGCAGCTTCTGCAG
>RGQD01000457.1 GCA_010030205.1 Betaproteobacteria bacterium | reverse complement strand
GGTGGACCTCGCCGGGTCGCTGGCAGGGGACTACCCCCAGGGCGTCAAGTGCGAGACCCTGGCAACGCGGATGGCGATCCGGCACGACCACTGCGGCAAGATCCTGCACTTGGCGCGCAAGGCCGGCCTGATCGACATCTCGGGCAGCGGCGTGGCGGCGCGGTGGGGCACCCCGTCGATCGTGGCCGAGCTCAACACCGCCTACTGGACCCGCAACCGGCTGCGGGGCAAGAAGGCGCGCGAGGCCAAGGTGGCACGCGAGCAGGCCCGGCTCGACGCGGCAGAGCTGGCGCCCAGGCGCAAGGCGCCCTTCTTTGTGGTCCACGCGCCTAACAGCGTCTGGCAGCTCAACGACTTCCTCGACCTGCCGCCGCTTGAGGTCCGGTTGCCTGAGCAACGACCACGATCGGGTGCGAGGGACCGTCGGCGCAGTGATGCCCGTCGCGCAAAGAATTTTGAAGAAAGTCTGCACAAGCCTCAAACCTGAAGTTACAATCTCTACTTCAGCAACGGAGAGCAACATGACAGTCACACTGAAACCGATGAGCGCACGATTCAAGCAGCTCATCCGCGCCCACGGCGCGACCTGGGCCGTCATCGGCCAGTCGACGAGCCTGCAGTGCTTCGACGGCGCTGAAGGGATTTTGGTGGAGAGTTTGGACGGCGCGCATTCGCGCTGGGTCAAGCCGACCTGGGTCCAGGCAACCGCAACCAACTGAGGAGAGCAACATGGCATACGTTCAATACGACGACGAGCGCGAGAGCTTCGAGATGTTCCGGGTGTCCGACGACGCCAAGATTTTCGCCCCGCAGTACCGGGCGGCGATTGAGCAGGCCCGCGAGGCCCTGGGCTACTTCCTCGAATGCGCCTGGGAGCACAGCGACGAGCTGGCCGACGAGGGCCTGCTGGTCACGCGCTTCGACGAGATCGCATCGGCGATCGCCCAGGTGACGGGCCTGGAGACGTATCTGGTGGGCGAGTGCCTGACCGTGATCGTCGGCGTCGAGCAACCCAAGATCGAAGAGTACGAAGACGACATCCACGACAACCTTGTCCGCTACTTCCTGGAGGATTGATCATGAACCGCACCCACACCGAGAACGAGCTCGCCGCCTACGTGGCGGGCAACACCATGGCAACGGGCCTGCACGCCGCCCTGGCGGACCAGGAGGCCGAGCTCGACCGCATGCGCTACCTACTCAAGGAGGCGGTGGACACGCTGCGCTACATCAGCCAGCGACGCGGGCGCGTCGCAACGGCGGTCGGTCTGTCGGAAGCAGTCATCGGCGCGGCGGACAACTGGCTGGAGGACCACGCGGTCGAGGCCGACAACCTGACCGGGGCGTAAAAATAGTTGAAGAAAAAGCCCCACGGGGCTCAAACTTGAAGTTAGAATCTCTACATCAGCAACGCAACGGAGATCGACATGACCCAACTCTTCACTCGCGCAGGAACCGCCCGCACCGCTAACTGCACCGGCGGCTACAGCTACACGTCGAAGTGCACCCGCTGCGGCGGCGCTGGTGGCCGCCCGGAGTGGAACCACAGCGGGTACGTCTGCTTCCTGTGCGGCGGCAGCGGCGTCGGTAAGGTCAAGGTGGACAAGCTGTACACCGCCGAACAGAACGCCAAGCTCGACGCCACCGCAGCCAAGCGCGCTGAGGCGTCGACCGCCAAGACCAACGCCATCAACGCCGAGTTCGTTGCCAAGCTCCAGGGCCTGGACGGCGACTTCTGGGTCGGCTTCCGCGAGTCCTTCCTGGCCCGCGCCAAGGCCCCCACAGAGCGTCAGATCGCCCTGGTGGATGCCGAGGTCGCCAAGCGTGCCAAGGCCCCCAGCCAGCACTTTGGCTACATTGGCGACAAGGTCACCCTGACCTTGACCTGCGAGCGCGAGCTCCGCCTGGAGTCCCAGTTCGGCACGAGCTGGATGAGCATCTGCCGCGACGCAGCCGGCAACGTGGTCATCTACAAGGGCAACGCCGACTTCTTGCGCCAGGGCGATACCGGCGAGGTTAAGGCCACGATCAAGGAACACGCGGTCTACAACGGCGTGGCGCAAACCATGATCATGCGCCCCAAGGTCACGCAGGCAGCGTAAAAAATTTACCTGGGGCCTCAAACTCCGGGTTACAATCTCTACTTCAGCAACGCACCGGAGAACAGCATGATGAGCATCGAAGACAGGATCAGGAAGACGTGGAACAGCGTGTTCATGCACCACTTGGGCTTTGTGGGCGCGGACAAGGCCGAAGTTGAGGCCAACAAGGCAACCGCTGAACTTTGCGCGCTGCTCAAGCGCGTTGAACGTGCGCAAGCACCGCAAACCCCGCGTCATCAAAACCTCGCTGGCCGTCGCCAGTGGGGCCCGCGTGGCCGCCGCCCAGGCCCGCTACGAGGCCGAGCTGGACAACGAGTACTTCGAGGCCGGCATGACACCCGGCGAGCAGGCGTACTGGGACGCCATCGAAGGGGCAGCGCAATGATGGTCCTCTCGCCCGCCTACGGGCGTGACTACGCGAACAAGGCGGCGGTCCGGGCCGACTGGGAGGCCGACAAGGACTTCATTGTCGCAAGCTACAGCATCTGGACCGGCAAGCCGGTCAATCGCGCGCAGCTCGTCGAGGCGTCGGCCTGGGCCAGCAAGGCCATGCCCGAGCAGCCGCAGCGCGTCAGCATCCGCTACGCGCGACTGCGCAGGACCCTGGTCATCGACATAATTCAGCTCTAGCACAAGGAGAACACCATGGCAAGAGCAAAGGCGAAACCGGGATTGGCTCAACTGACCCCCGAGGAAGTGGCCTTCATGAAGGCTAAGGGCGCACCGAAGTCGATGGTTAAGCACGAAATGGGCGAAGCCGGTATGAAGAAAGGCGGTAAGGTTAAGTGCATGGCTAGCGGCGGGTTTG
>RGQD01000456.1 GCA_010030205.1 Betaproteobacteria bacterium | reverse complement strand
GGTCGTGGGAAGCCAGCTATATCCCCGCCATCATTCGGCGTTATCCCTTTGCATTGACCAAGTCGGCAGACGCCGATCGCTATTTGGTCTGCATCGACGAGGCGAGCGACTTGATCAGCGAGACCGAAGGTTCGGCGATGTTCGATGAGCAAGGCCAGCCGACGCAAGTGATCGAGAACGTCAAGCGCTATCTCAGCGAACTGCAGCAGATGGACATGATGACCCAGTCGTTCACCGAATTTCTGGTGCACAACAACCTGCTCACGCCCTTGAGCATGCGTGTCAATGCTGCCGAACAGGTTCGCAACATCACGGGCTGCTATGTCATCAACGAGGAGCGCCTGAACAATTTCTCGGACACCAAGTTCCTGGAAATCCGCGCCAAGCAGTATTTGCCCGCGATCTATGCGCACCTGATTTCGCTGCCTCAGATTGAGCGTTTGGTCAGCTTGAAGAAGGCCGCTTCAGCCATCGCCCAGGACGCAGCGGCCGCGCCATTGGGTCAGCCTGTTGCAGAGCCGGCCGGTGCTTCGTCGGAGCCGAACGCTGAAACCTTGCAATAGGTTTTGGTTTTGCCGGCATTCCGACGCCATCCGCCCGCTTCAGGTCCGAGTTGATGAATCCCTGGCCGCGAAGTCGCGACCTGGCATGGCGTGCTGGGTTGGGCAGTCTGTTGGCGCTGTTAGGGCTGGGGGAGGCATTTGCTCAACAGGATAGCCAGCCACTGAGGTCTCAGCCCTCGGCTGCAGCGCCGATCGACCTGAGCTTGAAACAGATGGTCGAGCGCTTGCTCAGCGCCAACCGCACCGTGTTGTCCAAGCAGTACGAAGGCGAGATCACCGCCACCGGGATCGATCGCGCCAAGGGCGCTTTTCAGCCGGCGGTCAGCCTGTCGGCGCAGAACGGACGCTCGCTGACCCAAAACACGGCGGAAGAAAAGCTGGTTCGCAGCAACGCTGACATCTATGACAAGCACGGCCAGGACTTTGCGCTGGGCTTGAGCCAGTTGCTGTCCAGTGGCGCCAAGGTCGAAGGCAAGGTCAGCTTGTCGAGGTTCACCACCAACCTGATGCAAGAGCAGTTGCCGCCCGATGGACGCTACAACCGCAGCTATTACGGTGTCGGGTTGACCCAACCTTTGGCGCGTGACGCGGGTTCCCGGGTCACCCTGGCGCGGCTGCGTCAGGCCGAGCTCGACAGCGTCGCTGCGCAAAGCGCCAACCGCGACACCGAGAGCTCGGTCGCGGCGGAAGCCATCCTGAGCTACCACGACTTGTCACTGGCACAGCACAAGGTGGTGGTGGCGCAAGACAAGATCGCGATGGGCGAGCGTTTGCTGGCCCAAGCGCGCGACTTGAACCGTCAGGGTCGCTTGCCGCAGTCCGAGGTCTGGGAGGTCGAGAGCTCTTTGCTGCGCTACAAGAGCCTGCTGAGCGAGGCGCGCCAGGCCGAGCTCGAGCGGGTCAACAGGCTGCGCACGCTCTTGATGGTCGACCCGAAAGACCGGCTGTACCACTTCAAGGCCAGCGAACCGCTGCCCAGCGTCAACGCCCAAGTCGCGCGCGTGCAGGACAGCCTGGACACCGCGCTGCAGCGCCGCGAAGACCTTCGTATGCGCAAGACCTTGCTGCAGCGCGAAGGCATTCAAGTCGCCTACACCGCCAACCAGATGCTGCCGCGCATCGATCTGCTGGCCAGTTACGGTTTGAACGGGCTGTCGCTGGGGATGGAGACCGCTTTCAGCCGCAGCGCGACCGCACCTTACCCGTCGTGGAGCGTCGGTCTGCAGTTGGCCATGCCTTTGGGCGAGAACAAGCTGTCCAAGGCCGACTGGGTGGCTGCCCAGGTTCGACAAAAGGACGCGCTGTTGGCGATCCAGGCGCTGGAAGTGGCGATCGCCAACGATGTCGAGACCAGCGTGGGCTTGCTGCAGAGTGCGGTCGAGCGTTGGAAGCTGGGCAGCGAGTTGGTGCAGCGTGAGCAGCAGCAGCTCGCGCTTGAGCGCCAGCGCCTCGCGGCTGGACGCAGCGATTTACGCGAAGTCCTGACCCGCGAAGAGCGCGTGCTCAATGCACGCTTCGCGCTGACCGAGCAGCAAGCAGCCTGCGCCAAGGCAGAGGTGCTGCTGCAGGCCGCGCAGGGCATCTTGCTGGAGCGATTGCGATGAGGCTCGGCGTGTTCATTGGGTTGCTGCTGGTGACCCAGGCGGCCTGGTCTCAGTCAATGGTCGGCGTGACACAGGCTTTGCACGAGGCCAGGCTCGGTCTGGCCGCCGCAGGGCGGGTCGAGGCGGTGCTGGTCAAGGAGGGCGACCGGGTCTCTCGCGGCGACTTGCTGCTGCACCTGGACCGCGCGCTCGAAGACCTTGAGATCAAGCGCCGCCAGGTCATGCTCGATGACACCTCTCGGCTGGAGGAGTTGCGCCGGCGCGAGGTCATCCTCGGCGCCCAAGTGGCCGAAGCGCGCAAGCTGTTCGAGTCGGGTGGCGTCTCCCGCAAGCAGGCCGAGGACGAAGAGCTGGCCTGGCAGTCCAATGTGGCGGAACGAAAAGCGCTGGAGTTCGCCAAGCTGCGTGAGAAGCTGGAGCTTGATCTGGCGCGCGAGGGCTACGAGCGGCGTCATTTGCGGTCGCCGATCGACGGCGTGGTGACCAAGGTTGCGCTGCGGGTTGGCGAGAGCGCAATGCCCAACGAGCCGGTGCTCACCGTGGTCGACGTCAGCCGGGTGCGCTTCATCGGCACGTTCCCGGTGTCATCGCTGTCGCCCCTCAGGCCCGGCCAGAGCGTGAGCATTCGGCTGGCGATGGAGGGCCGGGCGGTGTTGCGCCAGGCCAAGCTGATCTTCGTCTCGCCGGTGACCGACTCGGCCAGCGGCCTGGTCGAACTGATCGCTGAATTCGACAACCAGGAC
>RGQD01000455.1 GCA_010030205.1 Betaproteobacteria bacterium | reverse complement strand
TCGCGACCGCGTAGACCTCGCCTTGCTCGTTGACCAGCGCGGTGGCGGTGATCCACACATCGATCTGCCCGCCGTCCTTGGCCAGGCGCTGGTCCCGGTATGGCGCCAGTGTTCTGGCCTGCATCAGCTCGCGCAGCCGGGCTGCGATGTTCTGGCGCTGCGTCGCCGGCACGCGGTCGACGTTGTTCAGCTGCAAGGCCTCGGCCTCGGTCCAGCCATAGATCCGCGTCGCGGCCGGGTTCCAGGCCAGGATGCGGCCGGACAGGTCGATCACAGTGACCGCGTCGTTGGCATCGCGAACCACCACCGCCATGCGCAGCAACTGCTGGTTGGCCTCGCGCAACTCATCCTGCGTGCGGCGCAAGGCGCTGATCTCGACAAAGGTGATCACCGCGCCTTCGATCACGTTGTCCAGCGTTCGGTACGGCAGGATTCGCAGCAGGAACCACAGGCCGTCCAGTGTCTGCACCGCGGTCTCATGGGTCACCAGGCTGTCGAGCACGCCGCGGATGTCGGCCGCCAGGCTGTCATAGCCTGCCAGGTTCGACACGATGTGGCCAATAGGCCGGCCGATGTCGCTGAGGATCAGGTTGATCACCTGGGTCGAAGCCGGCGTGAAACGCAACAATCGCAGCTGTGGATCGACAAACACGGTGGCGATGCCGGTGCCGGCCAACAGGTTGTTCATGTCGTTGTTGACCCGCGACAGGTCCAGCACCTTGGACTGCAGTTCGGCGTTGACGGTCGACAGCTCCTCGGCGACCGACTGCAGCTCCTCCTTCGAGGTCTCGAGCTCCTCGTTGGTCGACTGCAGTTCTTCATTGACCGACTGCATCTCCTCGTTGGACGACTTGAGTTCTTCGTTGGCGCTCTCGAGCTCCTCGCGGCTGGTCTGCAGGTATTCGTCCTTGGCGCGCAGTTCCCGCTGCAACGCGGCGATCCTGGCGTCCGGGGCCGCGGCGTCCGGGGCCGCGGCGTCCGGGGCCGCGGCGTCCGGGGCCGGGACCTCATCGAAAGCCACCAGATAGAGCAAGGCAGCGGGTGCCGGGGCTGCTGGGTTGAGCACAGGCACGATGCCAAGGTTGACCCCGCTGAAGTGGCCGTTGGTCTTGACCCTCAGGTTCAGGCTTCGCACCGCTTGCTGGCTGATGACAGCCTGGCGCAGGCCGTTGGTCAGCGCGGGCTTCAATCCTTCGCGGGCCATCTTCAGGATGTTGTTGATGCCGGCTTCGCCCGGCGAGGGCTCCAGGAACAAGCCGGTGTGGCCATGCAGGTACAGCACATCGCCCTGGCCGCTGACCAACGCGGCCGCGGGCACCACTTGCTGCAGCAGCGCTTGCTCGACCAGCGCGCGCAGCGGCCGCTTGGCCGGGCTGCCGGGTCTGGTGTCGGCGGGCTGGGATTTGGTTCCCGGTGTCGGCAACAAGGGCGTGAAGCGCGCCAGCGCCAGCCGCTGGGCGCTCTGAAAACCCTCTTGGCGCTGGTACAGCTTGGCCGAGCGGTCGAGCACCGTGAACAGCTCGCCGAAGTCGCCCACGCTCTCGGAGTTGCCCAGCAACAGCAGCCCACCCGGGTTGAGCGCGTAGTGGAACAGCGGGATGAGTCTTTGCTGCAGTTCGACGTTCAGGTAGATCAACAGGTTGCGGCAGCTGATCAGGTCGAGTTTGGAAAATGGCGGGTCCTTGATCAAGTCCTGCTCGGAGAAGACCAGCATGTCGCGGATGTGTTTGTGGATCCGGTAGCCCTTGTTGTCGGCCTCGGGGGCAAAAAACCGCGCAAGACGCTCGGGTGTGATGTCGGCCGCGATACTGAGCGGAAACAGCCCCGCCCTGGCGCTGGCCACCGCCAAGCTGTCGATGTCGGTGGCAAAGATCTGCGCGGTGCAGTTCTGGCCCAGCGCCTCGACCAGCTCTTGAAACAGGATCGCGATCGAATAGGCCTCCTCGCCGGTCGAGCAACCCGCCGACCAGACTCGGATCACGCTGCCCGGCGGTTTGCCGACCAACAACTTGGGCAGGCCCTGGTCCTTGAGCGCCTGGAAAGCCTCGGGATCGCGAAAAAAACTGGTCACGCCGATCAGCAGGTCGCGAAACAGCGCTTGCACCTCGACCGGGGTCTGCTGCAGGTACTTGACGTAGCTGTCGATGGCTTCGATCTGGTGTACCGCCATGCGCCGGGCGATACGGCGCTCGATCGTGCTGGGCTTGTACTGTGAAAAATCATGGCCGGTTTGGGCCCGCAGCAGCACGAAGATCTTCTGCATCGCGTTCTCGGCCTGCGGCGCCGACGGGGCCAGCAGCCGCGGCAGCTGGCCGTAGGCATGGGTCGCGTAGGCGATCAGCTGGGCTGGCATTTCAGCGGGCGGCAGCACATAGTCGACCACGCCGGCGGCGATCGTGCTGCGCGGCATGCCGTCGAACTCGGTCGACTCGGGCTTTTGCGCCATCACCATGCCGGCCTCGCCCTTGATCGCGCGCGCGCCCAACGTGCCGTCGCTGCCGGTGCCCGAGAGCACGATGCCGATCGCGCGCTCACGCTGGTCCTGGGCCAGCGAGCGGAAGAAAAAATCGACTGGCAGGCGCTGACCTCGCGGCGCCGCGGGCTCGAGCAACTGCAAGCGCCCGTTGATGAATGCCATGTCGCGGTTGGGCGGGATGATGTAGGTGCAGTTGGGCTGCACGACCATGCCGTCCTCGACCTCGAAGACCTGCATCCGGGTGTAGCGCCGCACCAGTTCGCTGAGCAGGCTCTTGTGGTCAGGTGCCAGGTGCTGCACCAGCACGAACGCCATGTCGGTGTCGGCGTCGGCGGGCATGCCGGAGAAAAAGGCTTCAATCGCCGCCAAACCACCAGCCGAAGCGCCGATGCCGATCACCGGAAAATCGGTCGGCGTGGCGGTCGAGTCTGTGGCCTCGGCGTTGCCGTTCGGGGACGCTGTGGCGGGCGGCTCGGACACTCGGTC
>RGQD01000454.1 GCA_010030205.1 Betaproteobacteria bacterium | reverse complement strand
GCCATCAGCGCTGATGGCGGCAGTGCTCCTGCGACCAGCAGCTGAAGCAGTTGATCGACTGGGTCGGTGACTGGGTCGGCGACTGGGTCGCCTGGCGTACGCCATTCCGCCGCAGGCCGCCGCGCCACCGCACTGAACTGGTTGCCTGCGGCGTCATCGAGCAGCTCGATCTGCGGCCATTCCCGCAACGCGCGTGGAATGCCGCTGCCCAGGCCGCGATACGGCAGGAGCTGGGCGGCATGTTCCGTCAGCGTTGGATTGCGGCGGTTGGTGCGGCCCTGCCGGATAGCTTCTACGCTCAGGCTGTCAGGCAGATGCCCTGGGCTGGCTATCTCCACACGATCGGCAAACACCATGATGCGGATCGAGGCGCTGGTGAAGTAGTCGCGGTGAATCAGCGCATTGACCAACAATTCCTCCAGTGCGGCCTCGGGAATCTCCAACTCGCCCAGCGTATTGAAGCCTCGCCCGCGCTGCACGTGGTGCAGGTTGCGGCGGATGAAAGCGAAACTGCGCCTGAACTGCTCCAGCAAGTTGCCTGCGATGTCTTCGCTGTCCAGATAACGGGTGTCGGCCAGGCCGTTGCCGGGAAAAGCCACCGCCTTCACCGCGAACGCCGGGCGCCAGCGCTGCGGATGCCGACCAAACAGCATCAACCCGGCCAGAGTCAGCTCATGCCCATCACCCAGGCCCAGGTTCTGCAGCAATTGCGCCAGCGGCTGATCGGCCATTTCGCTGCCTGGGCCGTAGCGACGGGCGAAATAGGCTTGAAAAGCCTTCTCGTCGATGTCCTCTGCCGACGTACCGGCCACCGGCACCACGTCGGCATAGACCAGGCCTGAGCGCTGGAACATGCGCTGCATCTCTTCACGCGCCGTCACATGGCGTTTGTCCGCGCCCTGCTTGACCCAGATGCGGCCCTGGTGATCCACATAGGGTTTGGAAATGCCGTCGGCCACGCTCACCACCATCACCAGGCCTTGCGCAGTCTGCACGTTCTCGCTCAACGGATGAACCGGCGGACGCAGATGCTGGCTGGCCGCATTGCTCAGCAACTGGTTGAGTCGCCGCACCGCAGCGCCGTCCAGCCCGGTCACGCTGCCATCGTCCGCCACGCCCAGAAACAGCTCACCCCCGCCACTGTTGGCAAAAGCCGCCAGTTCGGCCGCCACGCTGTCGGCATTGGTTTCGTCACGCTTGAACTGGTGCCGGCTGTCCTCGCCACGGGCCAGCACCTGAAGCAGCTCTGTCTCGGTCATGATCCCGCGCCACTGGCCTGATGTCGCGTCAATGTCCGGCTCATACCAGCCTTGTCCTTCCGGTGAGCAGCTCTTGCATCATGGCTTGCTTGAGGGCGCGGGTCTTGGCGCGGCGGGCTACCAGGGTGGTCAGTTCGACGTCCATGTCGGAGAGGACGGCGGCGATAGCGACTTGTTCTCCCTTTGTAGAGGGAACGTTTACGTGAAACTCGTGAACGTCGTTTCGATTCAGCGTTGGTACGCCGGAACCAGTGCCAAAGCGATCTAAGCCGATGCTGGTGAGCAAGTAGAAGACAAACTTCGGGTCGCTGCCAATGAACTTCGTCACCCAAAGCGAGGTGTTGTGCGGCCAGAAGTCCTGTTCGACGAAGTGAACATTTCCGATTGTTCCCGACCTGCCTGTTACAACGCCAGGCGCTTTCACCATGAACTGCGCATGATGGTTCTGAATGCCATTGGAATAAACGACCGGATAGTCGCCTGCTCGGATGCTTGAGGTCGGTAGATCAAATCCGCGCTGCAATGGAGCAAACTGGTCGATGCGCTTTACCTCCCACTCGCCCTGAAAACCCGGGAGCCGGGTCTGGCCAGTGAGGAGTTGCTGCATGGCGGCCTGCTTGAGGTCGCGCTTCTTGGCGATGAGGCGGTCCAGCCCGGCCAGCAGCGCGTCCACGTCGCTCAGGGCCGCTGCGATGGCACGTTGCTCAACCCCATTCGGAGCAGCAATTCGAAGTCCCTTCAGGACCGGAATTCGCAGATTACTTACCGTTGACCCGGTGCCGCCAGCGACAGAAATCGCGCGCTGAATCGTCTCGCTCATTAAGGCGTAGAGAAGATACTGGGTATCGGCCGCATCTCTATCAACCCGTAGCAAGACCATTCGTTGCCCAAGGCAACATCTCAGCCCATTTGGAATCATGCACACCAGGCCCATCGGTGCTTCTCGTGTGATCACCAAATCACCGACCGTCGGCACGGCCCGTCGCGTCCGCTCACTGTAGTGATGCTCGTCCGTGAAGCTGGCATCAGAAAGATCCAACTTGCCATTGCGAATATTCTGGTTTCGAATGACTACGACTCCGGACTTTGTCCAGACAGGCGTCGAATGGTGACAGTCCAGAACGGCCGAGCACAGAGCTCCGACTTCTGTGATCTCCCATTCTGCAGGCACTACGCCTACATCTGTGCGCTTGTAGCCTGGCCTCACTTCCACGACGCCCCCATCTTCGCGAGGTGCTTTTCCACCCTGGCGGCCAGCACTGCCACCTCGTCGGTGAGCTTCGGCAGCGGCGTGGCATAGCGCTCTGCCAGCTCGCGGATGCGGCCGGTCAGCGTCTGCGAGACGCGATCGAGTTCACCTTGCACGCTGGCCGCCAGCCGCGCCATCCATTTGTCGTCCACCACCAGCGACTTGACATCGGCCTCGGTTAGCTTGGGGTACTTCTCGAAGGCCAGCTTGTCGAGCGCGGCCTCGGCATCCCTGACCTGCTTCTTCAGCGCTGTGATCTGGGCGCCCAGGTCCAGCCAAGACTTGAGCAGCTTCAGCTCGTCGGCGCCGTCGCGGTCGTTTCCAATCTCGCGGATGCGGTCCTTCACGCCGGCGGCGGTGATGCCCTCAAAGCCGGCAAACACACCGTCGTCGCCCCCTTGCTCTTCCTCCAGCTCGGTCTGCCTGGCCGATGCGGCGTCCAGTGCGGCCTGCAGCGCG
>RGQD01000453.1 GCA_010030205.1 Betaproteobacteria bacterium | reverse complement strand
CGATGACGCTGCGCGCGGCCTGCGTGGTCAACAGCGCAGGGCTGGACGCACCGGCGCTGGCGCGTGCGCTGGCTGGCTTGGCGCCAGCCCAGGTGCCGCGCGAACATTTGGCCAAGGGATGCTATTTCACGCTCAGCGGCCGTGCGCCGTTCTCGCGCTTGGTCTACCCGGCGCCGGGCCAGAGCAGTCACTTGGGTGTTCACCTGACGCTGGACCTCGGCGGCCAAGCCAGGTTCGGCCCCAGCTTCGAGTGGGTGGACCAGATCGACTACAGCGTGGACCCGGCCGGTGCCGGGGCGTTCTACGCCGAGGTGCGTCGTTATTGGCCCGGGCTGGCCGACGGCACGTTGCAGCCGGGTTATGCCGGTCTGCGGCCCAAGATCAGCGGGCCGGGCGAGGCAGCGGCCGATTTCCGCATCGACGGCGTCGAGACGCACGGCGTGCCCGGGCTGGTCAATCTGTTCGGCATCGAATCACCCGGTCTGACCGCGAGCCTGGCGATCGCAGAGCGGGTAGCCCAGACCTTGGCTGGATAGACAGCGCCAGCTCGTCACTGAGTGCCCGCCCAGTTCGACGCTGTAGGGGCAAGCAGTGCGCCGGATCCGGCCGCCGGCCCGTCAGCGCGCGACGCACGCCGGCCTCCAACAGTCGCGGCTCAAGCGGCCGAGGCCAGTATTCAAAAACGCCCAGACTCATTGCCTTGACGGTCTCGATCGACGCTTGCTCGCTGGTGAGGATCGCCACCCGCAACCCGCGTTGAGCGATCTCGCCATTGAGCCTGCGCACGACCTCGACCCCACCGATGTCGGGCAATCGCATGTCCAGGATCACGAAGTCGGGTCGCTCACTCAGCGCCAGTGCCACGCCGGCCAGTCCGCCGGTCGCGTGGACCAGACTGACCCCGCGATGCTGGGCCAGCAGGCCGGCCACAATCCGTGCGCTGACCTGCTCGGCGTCGATCAGCAACAGCTTGCCTTGCAGGCTTGCAGCATCGACCGCATCAGCATTCATCACAGCGGCCATGGTCCATGCTCCTGTGGTGGTATGCACCGGACAGAGGTGCCAGACGCTCTCAAATGTGGCTCTGCCACTTTGCTTGATCCCCTCGAGGGGCGGCCGGCTTCCGCCGGCCTCGGGGCGCTCAGCGGCAAGCATAGATGCAGCGAACGCGCGACGTCAAAGCGCCGCCGTGCGCTATGTCACGGCTCAAGCAGCCGCAGGCTTGCTGCGAGCCACCGCCTTGTCAGCCACCGGCGCCCCGGCTGCTTTCCAGGCGCCGAAGCCGCCCTCGATATGGCCGACTTCTTCCAGGCCCATTTGCTGCAGGGTCTGGGTCGACAGCGCAGAGCGCCAACCGCCGGCGCAAAACAGCACATAGCGCTTGCCGGGCTCACTGAACACCGGCTTGTGGTAAGGCGACTCGGGGTCGACCCAGAACTCGAGCATGCCGCGCGGGGCGTGGAATGCTCCGGGGATCACGCCCTCACGCTCGAGTTCACGTGGGTCACGCAGGTCGACGAACACCACATCGTCGCGGCCATGCAGGTCACGCGCGTCGTCGACGCTGTAAGTGGTGATGACGGTCATCGCCTCATCAACCATGGATTGGACAGTCTTTCTCATCAGCACAGTCTCCAGGCGGCACTCGCGATGGGCCGCAGCAAGCCAAGTATCGCGCTGGCGAGCCGGCGCCGCATCGCCGACACTCGCGTGACTGAATAAACCTTGCCGAACTCACCAGGACAGAACATGCCTATTCACGACCCCGCCCATGCCTTCGTCCCGTATCCCGACGCCCCGGTGGCGCGTGCAGCCACCGGGCCGTTGACAGGCCTGTGCTTCGGCGTGAAGGACTTGTTCGACGTCGCGGGCTACCCCACCGGAGGAGGCTCGCCGATCCTGTTGGCAATGTCGGGCATCAAGACCCGCCATGCACCCACCGTGCAGCGCCTGCTCGATGCCGGCGCAGCGTTTGTCGGCAAGACCGTCACCGACGAGCTGGCGTTTTCGATGAACGGCAACAACGCCCACTTCGGCGCGCCGATCAACGGCGCAGCGCCTGATCGCATCAGCGGTGGATCGTCCTCGGGATCGGCCTCAGCGGTGTCGAACCGGCTGTGCGATTTCGCGCTCGGCACCGACACCGGCGGCTCGGTGCGCGGGCCGGCCAGCCACTGCGGCTTGATCGGCCTGCGGCCCAGCCACGGCCGCATCAGCCTGGCAGGCGTGCTCGATCTGGCACCGAGCTTCGACACTTGCGGCTTCTTCGCCCGCGACACCCGCACTTTTGCCCGCGTCGCCGATGTGCTGCTAGGCGCCGACCCGAGTCCAGCGCCCAGCGTACCGCGCCTGTTGTGGCCGACCGATGTCTGGGCGCTGCTCGAAGCGCCGGTGGCCGAAGCCGCACGGGCTGCCGCCGAGCAGGTACAGGCGGTGCTGGGTCGGGCTGCGCCGGTGACGCTGGCGCGCGACAGCTTCGAAGCGATGTACTGGCATTTCCGCCACATCCAGGGCCGCGAGGCCTGGATGACCGACGGCCCGATGATCGAGCGCCATGCGCCGCCGCTGGGCCCAGGCGTGGCCGAGCGTTTTGCCTGGTCGCGCCAAGTCAGCGACGCGCAGGCCAGCGCCGGTCATAGTTTCCGCGTCGCCTACGCCGCCCAGATCGCGGCGCTGCTGGGCCAGGACGGCGTGCTGCTGATGCCGACGATGCCCGATGTGGCGCCGCTTCGCAGCGCGGCCGAGAGCACGCTGGAGGCCTACCGCAACCGCGCCGTCGTGTTGATGTGCATCTCAGGCCTGAGCGGCACGCCGCAGCTCAGTCTGCCGCTGGCAAGGCGCGAAGGCGCGCCGATGGGCTTGTCGCTGCTGGGTCCGGTGGGCAGCGACCGCGCGCTGGTCGCACTGGCTGAACGCCTGGCCGACGCGGGCGTCGGCCACTGAGCGCCTCAAGGCCGGCCGAAGCCGGC
>RGQD01000452.1 GCA_010030205.1 Betaproteobacteria bacterium | reverse complement strand
GCTGCCGATCGAGACGAAGCACAGCGCCTGCTCAGCGCCAGCCAGCGCCATCGCGCGGGCAAAGCGCGGGCTGCGGACCGCCCGGCCGCTGGTCAGCATCGCGCCAAAACCCAGACCATGCGCGGCCAGCAGCAGGCTCATCAGCGCTGCGCCCAGCGTCGCCGCGCGCTCGGTGATCGGCACCTCGGGGTCGTCGGGCAAGCCCTTGAGCACGGCCAGCAGCAAGGTCGGCGCCCGGTAGGCCTTGTCGCGGCTGCGCACGATGTCGTCTGCGCTCGGGCGGTCGTGTTCGGTCTGAGCACGTTCTCGCGAGCAGGCCTCGAACACGTCAGCCAGCGCGTCGCGCTGGTGGTCGGCGATGCGTATCAGTCGCCAGGGCCGCAGTGCGCGGTGGTCGGGCGCACAGGCTGCCGCCTCGACCATTTGCAGCAGCTGCGCCGGGCTCGGTCCGGGCGCGCGCAGGCGCTTGGGCGCGACCGAGTGACGCGTGCCAATCAGCGCCAGCACCAGCGCTGCAAGGTCGGCAGGTTCGTCGTCAGGTGGCGGACTCATGGTGCTGGCCGATGTCGATCCGGCGCAGATCAACCAGGGGTCTTGATCGCCGCTGGGTCAGCGCGAGCCTGCCGCGATGACACCAGGATGCCGGCGACGATCAGCGCGAACGCCAAGCCGTGGAAAGGGCGCGGCCATTCACCCAGCAGCACGGCCGACAGCAGCGCGGCAAACAGCGGCGTGAGGTTGCCGAAGAATGCCGCGACCGCGGGCCCGGCGGCGGCCACCCCCAGGCCCCACAGCCGGTAGGCGATCAGCGAGGGCCCGACCGCAATGAACAGCAGTGCCGCGACCAACCAGGGCGTCCAGACCACCGGCTCGGGATGAGGTTGGATCCACTCACCCAGGCCCGCGCTGGCGGTCGCCCACAGCAGGCCGATGGCGATCTGCAGGCTCAGGAACTCGGCCCAATGCCAGTCAGGCCGCTCAGCGCCGCGCATCGATGCGGGTGGCCGCGCCAGTTGCCAGCTGTAGACACACCAGCAAAAGATCGCGCCCAGCATCATCAGGTCGCCCGGTACGAACTGCACGTGCAGCAACGCGGCCGGCGTGCCGCGCGCCAGCACCACGGCCACCCCGAGCAACGACAGCGCAGCGCCGACGAGCTGAGCCCGGCGTGGCTGCTCGCCATAGAACAACGCGCCGACCGCCAGCATCCAGACGGGCAAGCTCGCGGCGATCAGCGTGACGTTGAGCGGCGTGCTGGTGCGCAGCGCCATGTATTGCAGCGCGTTGTACGCCCCTACGCCCAGCAGGCCCAGCAGCGCGAGGTGAGGCCAGCGAGCGCGGATTTCTGCACGTCGTTTGGCGCTGGCAAACATCCGCCAGCCCCAGGGCAGCAGCAGCGCCAGCGCCAGCGCCCAACGGCTCGCGTTGAGCCACAGCGGGTTGATGTGCGAGACCGCCAGCCGGCCGACCACTGCGTTGCCCGCCCACATCAGCGGCGGCACGCTGAGCATCAGCGCCAAACGCGGGCTCATCTTCATCGCAAGGCAAGGTTTGTGGGGATCGCCCGATTGTGACCTGCTGCGACCGACCGCCAGCGGTTAGGCTCGTATCCTCAAAGGAGATCCAGACCATGAACCAAGCCATCCAGATCCAACACTACGGCGGCCCCGAGGTGATGCAACTCGTCGACCTGCCTGTGGGCGAACCCGGCCCCGGCGAGATCCGCATCCGCCACCACGCTGTCGGCCTGAACTACATTGACGTCTACCAGCGCACCGGCTTGTATGCCAGCCCGCTGCCCTTGAACCTGGGCATGGAGGGCGCCGGCATCGTCGAGGCGGTGGGCGAGGGCGTGACCCACCTGCGGGTCGGCGACCGCGCGGCTTACGCCAGCAACCCGCCCGGCAGCTACTGCCAGGCCCGGGTGATGCCGGCCAAGTGCGTGTGCAAGCTGCCTGACGCGATCTCGTTCGAGACCGGTGCGGCGATGATGCTCAAGGGCCTGACGGCGCAGTACCTGCTGAAAAAGACTTTGCCGGCCGAAGGCCTGGTGGCGGGTGACTTCGTGCTGTTCCACGCCGCGGCCGGCGGCGTTGGCTTGATCGCCTGCCAATGGGCGCGCGCGCTCGGGCTGCAGCTGATCGCCACCGCCGGCAGCGACGCCAAATGCCAGCTCGCGATCGAGCACGGCGCGACGCACGCGATCAACTACCGGACCGAGGATTTCGTCGCCCGTGTCAAGGCGATCACGGGTGGTGCCGGCGTCAAGGTGGTCTACGACTCGGTCGGCAAGGACACTTTCGAGGGTTCGCTCAACGTGCTGCGGCCTTTCGGCCTGCTGGCGAGTTTTGGCAACGCCTCGGGTCCGGTGCCGTCTTTTGCGCCCGGCATCCTCGGCGCCAAGGGCTCGCTCTACCTGACGCGCGGCACGCTGTTCACCCACATCGCCACCCGCGAGGCAACCCAGGCGATGGCCGACGACTTGTTCTCGGCGGTGCAAAGCGGGGCGGTCAAGATCCGCATCGACCAGCGCTACCCGCTGGCCGATGTGGCGCGCGCCCACCTCGAACTCGAGGCACGCAACACGACGGGTTGCAGCGTCCTGCTGCCTTGAGTGCCAGGCGGCTGGGTTTGGCGCGCGGCTGACGCCAGCGTGCTTCAGAGCATGAGCCGCTTTTCGGCACGCTGAATTGGGCACGCTGAAGTGCTTGGCAACTTGGGCGTCGGCCTGGACTCTGGGGCGCCCAGCCGGCGCGTCGCTGGCCCAATGCCGGACGGTCAGGCCAGCACGGTCATCACTTCGTCGAGGGTGTCGACCAGCATGTCGGCATGCTCGCGGGCAAAGACCAGCGGCGGGCGGATCTTCAGCGTGCTGGCCTGCGGGCCGGTGGCGCTGAGCAGCACGCCGCGCTGGCGCAGGCCGTTGACCACCCGGGCGGTGAGTTCGGGCACCGGCCGCGGGTCGTCGCCATCT
>RGQD01000451.1 GCA_010030205.1 Betaproteobacteria bacterium | reverse complement strand
CACCAGGGCCGCCGCCAGCGCCACCGAACGCGCCGTGCAGCCTGCCGTTGCTCAGGATCGCCGCGGTCATCGGTTGCAGGAATCGGACGCGCCTGACCCCGCCGTCGCCGCCGCGCCAGCGGCCTGCGCCGCCCGACCCGGCGCGGATCTCGTAGCTGTCAAGCCGCACCGGGAAGCGGAACTCGAGCACCTCGGGGTCGGTCAGTCGCGAGTTTGTCATGTGGGTCTGCACCACGCTCGTGCCGTCGAAACCCGGGCCGGCGCCAGAGCCGCCCGAGATCGTCTCGTAGTACTGGTGGGTGGCATCGCCGAAGGTGAAGTTGTTCATCGTCTGCTGGCTTGACGCCAGCACGCCCAGCGCACCGAACAGTGTGTTGGTGACGCAGGACGAGGTCTCGACATTGCCCGCCACCACCGCCGCCGGCGAGCGTGGGTTGAGCATGCAGCCCTCGGGCACGATCACCTGCAGCGGCTTGAGGCAACCGGCGTTGAGCGGGATGTCGTCGTCGACCAGGGTGCGGAACACATAGAGCACCGCGGCCATCGTCACCGCCTTCGGGGCGTTGAAGTTGTCGGGCCGCTGGGCGCTGGTGCCGGTGAAATCGATCACCGCTTCGCGCTTGACGGCGTCCACCGTGACCTTGACGGCGATCACCGCGCCGTTGTCCATCGGCAGCCTGAACTCGCCCCCCTCGGCAGGCGGCGCGCCCTCAGTCGCGCCTGGGGGTCTGGCCGCCAGTGCGGTGATCACCCGGCGAACCGACTCTTCAGCGTTGTCCTGCACATGGCCCATGTAGGCCACTACCGTGGCCAAGCCCCACTGCGCGACCATCGCCTGCAATTCCTGCACGCCTTTCTCGTTGGCCGCGACCTGGGCTCGCAGATCGGCCAGCGTCTGGTCAGGGTTGCGCGCCGGCCAGGGCCCACTGGCGAGTTTGGCGCGCAACTCGGCCTCGAGAAACCGGCCTTCGCGCACCAGCAGCAGGTTGTCGAGCAGCACACCTTCTTCGTCGATGCTGCGCGAGAAAGGCGGCACCGACCCCGGCGTGATGCCGCCGATGTCGGCGTGGTGGCCACGTGAGGCCACATAAAACATGGCCTCACGCGACACGCCACCTTCTTGCCGCCCACCCGCCAAATAGACGGGGGTGACGACAGTGACATCGGGCAAGTGGGTGCCGCCGTGGTAGGGGTCGTTGAGCACGTAGACATCACCCGGCTGCATGTCCGGATTGCGCGCGATCACGGTCTTGATCGATTCGCTCATCGATCCCAGGTGCACCGGCATGTGCGGCGCATTGGCGATCAGCGCGCCCTGGGCGTCGAACAGCGCGCAGGAGAAATCCAGCCGCTCCTTGATGTTGACCGAGTGCGCGGTGTTTTGCAGCCGCAGCCCCATCTGCTCGGCGATGTTCATGAACAGGTTGTTGAAGACCTCGAGCATCACCGGGTCGGCGGCGGTGCCGATGGCCTGCGCGGTGGGGCGTGGCCGAATCCGACGCAGCGTCAACGCGCCGTCGGCACCGACCTGCGCCTGCCAGCCGGGCTCGACCACCGTGGTCGCGTTGCGCTCGGCGATCACCGCCGGGCCGTCCAGGATCGCGCCTGCGGCCAGCGCTTCACGCTGGTGCAGCGCGGTCTGGCGCCAGCCGTCCCCGCTGCCGTCGTCCTGCGCGCAGTGCATCTGCACCAGCGCCAAGGGCGCGGACGGCGTTGCCTCGGGCTCGCCGGCTCGGGGCGCCGGTCCGACGGCGTGAGAGCTGCCGATGGCCTCGACCGTGGCCGCCTCGATCACCAGCGGTCGCCCAGGCATGCCGAAGGAAAAACGCTGGAGATAGGCCGCCTCAAACACCTGCTGCATCGCCGCCACATCGGCAAGCGCCACCGGCAATGCGGTGTCAGTGCCCTGGTAGCGCAGCAGCAAGCGCTCGACGCGCCGGATGCGACCCGCCGGCACGCCTTGCGCCTGGACCTCGGCTTGGGCCGCATCACCGAGCAAGCCCAGGCGCTGACGCGCCAGCGCCAGGCCATCGTCGGTGAGCGCCAGCTCGATCGAGGCCTCGCGCATCGCGGTCTGGTCGGCCAGGCCCATGCCGTAGGCCGACAACACGCCCGCCAGCGGGTGGATCAGCACCTGGCGCATGCCCAATGCATCGGCCACCGCGCAGGCATGCTGGCCGCCCGCGCCGCCAAAGCACTGCAAGGTGTACGCGGTGACGTCGTGACCGCGGGCCACCGAGATGCGCTTGATCGCATTGGCCATATTGGCCACCGCCACCTGCAGCGCGCCGGCCGCCACGTCGTCAGCCGCCGTGGCTCGACCGGTGGCTTCGGCGATGCGCTGGGCCAACGCGGCAAAGTGGGTCCGTACCACGTCGGCATCCAAGCGCTGGTCGGCGCCAGGGCCGAACAGCGCCGGGAAGTGCGCAGGCTGGATCCGACCCAGCATCACGTTGGCATCGGTCACGGTCAACGGCCCGCCACGCCGGTAGGCCGCTGGACCGGGATTGGCGCCTGCCGACGAGGGCCCGACGCGCAGCCGCGCGCCGTCAAAACCGATGATCGAACCCCCGCCGGCGGCCACGGTGTGGATGCTCATCATCGGCGCGCGCATCCGAACGCCCGCGACCTGGGTGTCGAAAGCGCGTTCGAACTCGCCCGGCTGGCCGTCGGCACCCACCGCGTAGTGCGACACATCGGTCGAGGTACCGCCCATGTCGAAACCGATCAGCCGGCCATGGCCTGCCGCCAAACCGGTGCGCACCATGCCGACGATGCCGCCGGCCGGGCCACTGAGGATCGCATCCTTGCCCTGGAAGCGCTGGGCCGAGGTCAGTCCGCCTGAGCTTTGCATCAGGTACAGCGGCACGCCAGGCATCTGCGCCTCGACCTGGGCGACGTAGCGGCGCAGGATAGGCGACAGGTAGGCGTCGACCACGGTGGTGTCGCCGCGCGGGATCAGCTTGATCAGCGGGCTCACCTTGTGCGAGACGCTGACCTGGGTGAA
>RGQD01000046.1 GCA_010030205.1 Betaproteobacteria bacterium | reverse complement strand
GTGGCCGCGCCGATCATGCTGTGGATGATGATGAACCACCCAGAGTTCCACGCGCACGATTGCAGCAGTTTGAAGAAGATCATCTTCGGTGGGCATGCGGCGTCCGAGACCTACATCAACCAGCTCAAGCAGGCTTTCGACCCGGTCGCGATGGTCAACGGTGGGTCGGTGTCCGAGAGCACCGCGGTGGGTTTTGCACTGCCCACCGAGGACGCGATCCGCAAGATCACCAGCTGCGGGCTCGCCACGCCCAACACCGACATCGCGATCTTCGACGAGGACGGCCGCGAGTTGACCGAGCCCAACGCGATTGGTGAAGTGGCTTACCGCGGCCAGCAGACCAATGCCGGTTACTGGGACGAACCCGCCAAGACCGCCGAGGTGTTTCGGCGTGACGGCTTCGTGTTGTCCGGCGACTGGGCCAAGATCGACGAAGAAGGCTATCTCTGGCTGCTCGACCGCAAGAAAGACATGGTCGTTCGAGGCGGTCAGAACGTCTATTGCATCGAGGTCGAGAACAAGCTCTACCTGCACCCCGCGGTGTTGCGGGCGGCGGTGGTCGGCGTGCCCGACCATTTGTTCTCCGAGCGGCTCAAGGCCGTGCTGGTGCTCAAGCCTGGCCACAGCGCGACGGCGCAGCAGATCCGGGAGCACTGCGCCGCCAGGCTCGCGGCCTACGAGGTGCCCGAGTACGTGGTGTTCGGGCAGGCCTTGCCGACCAATGCCGCGGGCAAAACGCTCAAGCCACCGCTGATCGATTTCTGGGGCGACACGGGCGAGACCGGCGACAGCGCTGCCGCGCGACTGCTGGCTTTCTGCGCCAGCATGCCCGCAGCGCTGCTGGACCGGCCGCAGCTCAAGGTCGATGGCGTCGCGATCACGCCGCGCGAAGCACTGGCCGCAGTCGACGGGCACAGCGCGCTGGGCCAGCGCGTGGCCGCGATCATCGACACGCAAGGCCTGGTCGCGATGACCCAGCCCGACGAGGCGCGGTTCAGGCCACGCTGACCGGGTCGGACCGGCCGACCCGGCCGTTCACTCGAACGTTCACTTGAAAGCCGGCTCGTCCCACCAGGGGAAGAAGTCTGGCATGTCGGTCGAGACCTTGTTCGGGTAGACCGGTTGGCGCTTCTCGAGGAATGAGCTGACGCCCTCGCGGGCATCGGCCGACTGGCCACGCGACTGGATCGCCCGGCTGTCGACCCGGTGGGCCATCATCGGGTGCTCGGCACCTGCCATGTGCCACAGCATCTGGCGCGTCAGTGCGATCGACACCGGCGCGGTGTTGTCAGCGATCTCGCGCGCCAGTGCACGCGCTGCCGGCAGCAGGTCGGCTGGCGCATGCAGCGAGCGAACCAGGCCGCGGTCCAGCGCCTCCTGCGCACCAAACACCCGGCCGGTGAAGCACCATTCCAGCGCCGTCTGCATGCCGACCAGGCGAGACAGGAACCAGGTCGACGCGGCCTCGGGCGTGATGCCGCGGCGCGAGAAGACGAAGCCGAAGCGCGCGTCGGTCGATGCCAGCCGGATGTCCATCGGCATCTGCATCGTCACGCCGATGCCCACGGCCGCGCCGTTGATCGCACCGATCACGGGTTTCAGGCTCTTGAAGATGCGCAGCGTCGTGATGCCGCCGCCATCGCGGTAGATGTCGTCGACCTTGTAGGCGTCGCGGGCTGAGTCACCGCGCGAGGCGTAGTCGAAGGTCTTGCCACCCGACGACAGGTCGGCGCCGGCGCAAAAAGCACGGCCTGCACCGGTGATGATGACCACGCGCACTGCGTCGTCGGCGTCGGTCTGGTCGAACACCGCGACCAATTCATCACGCATCTTGGTCGTGAAAGCGTTGAGCTTTTCGGGCCGGTTCAGCGTGATCGTCGCGATACCGTCTTCGACGTTGTAGATCAGGGTTTCCAATGTCGGCAAGCTCAT
This sequence comes from Betaproteobacteria bacterium, assembly GCA_010030205.1. Lineage (GTDB taxonomy): Bacteria > Pseudomonadota > Gammaproteobacteria > Burkholderiales > Burkholderiaceae_C > Pseudaquabacterium. The sequence goes on along the minus strand of RGQD01000046.1, from coordinate 17,766 downwards.
GTCTTCTCCGGGTCTGTCATTGAACGCTGCCTTGCAGCGCAGGGGGGGATTCAGTTATGTGCCACCAAGCTTGGCTCGGACGCAGGCCGGCGCCCATCAGGTCGATGAAGTTGTCGGCGAAAAAGCGCTGCCGGGCCGCGTTGCTGCAGGCTTGCAGCGACTCGTCGAACCGCTTCAAAGGGTGGCGGCCGCCTTCGACATGCGGATAGTCCGACGAGAACATGCAGACCTCGTCACCAGCCTGCGAGACGATCCAGCCGCTGTCCTCGTGCGGGTAGGGCGTGACGCGGAGCTGCCGGCGGACGATCTCGCTGGGTTTGGCCGACAACTTTTGCAGCCTGTCCTCGTTGCGCAGGAAGGCATGCGCGGCCGAGTCCAGCGCCCGCATCCAGCCCGGCACCCAGGCCGCGCCGAGTTCGATCGCGCCCCACTTCAGCTGCGGAAAGCGGTCGAAAACGCCGTCGAAGATCAGCGTGGCCAGGGTCTGCATCACCGAGCTCGGGATCGGCATGTAGCTGACCGCAGTGAAGTTGTCGTCACCGCCGTGGAAGTCGGGCACTGGCGGCATGCCGTTTTCCTTGTAGACCGGGCTCATCTTCTCTTCGCCACCGACATGGAACAGCACCGGCAAGCCCGCTTCTTGCGCCTGGGCCCAGACGGCGTCGAGCGCGATGTGGCTGGGCGCATGGTGCTGCGGACAGCGCGAGGGCACCATCAGCGCTTTGGCGCCGAGTGCGATCGCCTCTTGCGTCAGCAGCTTGGCGCGGGCCGGGTCTTCCAGCGGCACATAGGCGGTGGCGAGCAGGCGCGGGTCGGCCTGGCAGAAATCGGTCATCATCCGGTTGTGGGCCTGCGCTGCGGCGTAGCACAGCGCCATATCGTCGCCCTGGTCGAGCCCGAAGTTGCCGAGGCTGAAGGTGGTGAAGACCAGCTGGCTGGCGAAGCCGAGTTGGTCCAGCGCATGCGGCCGGTCGGCGGCGATGAACGCGCCGTGGGCCTCGTAGTTCTTGCGCAGCAGCAGGTTGGCGTCGATGCCGGCGCGGAATACTGGATCGGCATGGGCCTCGCGCGACCGGCCCGGCCGCAGGTTGCGGTTCAACGCGCCGCGATAGCCTGCGCAGGCATGAAACTGCGCCAGCAGGCGTGGATCGAAATACGGGTCTAGGCAGTCTTCCAACTCCATCAAATGGCTGTCGGCATCGTGAATCAAGCGTCCGTTGGCGTAGCTCATGTCAGTCCTCGGGTTGGGGGTTTTGGTGATTTGTTCGCTGCAATTGAGGCTTATCAGCCCAGGGCCTTGTCGTCTGCCTCGAAGACCACACGGGTTTCGATCAGTCTGGCAATGGTCTGTTCGTCATAACCGGCTTCACGCAGCACGCTGGCGCTGTGCTGGCCCAGCGCCGGCGCCGGCCCGGGGCTGCGCTTGGTCACGCCAGCGATCGCGATCGGGTTGGCCACCGTCAGTCCGTCGCGGTGCGCGTAGGGCACGATGGCGCCGGCGCTGCGCATCTGCGGGTCATCGTTGATATCGGCCAGCGTGCCGATCACGCCGAAGGTGATGCCCGCGGCGTCGAGACGCTGGCGCCAGACTGCCAGCTTGTCCTGGGCAAAACGTTGATCGAACAAGGCGATCAGCGCGACCTTGTTCTCGGCCCTGGCGGCTTGTGTGGCAAAGCGCGGGTCGGTGGCCAGCTTGGCCAGATCCAGCGCTTGCAGCAGCGAGGGCAATTGGCGTGCCTCGTTGAGCACCACCAGGTTGAGCCAGCGGCCGTCGCTGCAGCGGTAGATGTTGCCCAGCGGATTGGGCGCGTTGTCGCGCGGCTGACGCGGTGAGTAGACGACGCCCGAGAGGTGGGCCTGCACCTGAACGCCGTTGGCCCACAGGCCGTTGGCCAGCAGCGAGGTGCTGACCAGCCCGCCCAGGCCGCTGCGTTCGCGCCGGTACAGCGCGGTGGTGATCGCGGCGAACAGCGTGACCGCGCTGGGCTGGTCGCCCATGCCCGAGACCGGCCGCGTCGGTGCGGCGCTATGGTCTGCCCGCACCATGTCCATCAGCCCGGACCTGGCCCAGTAAGCGGTGACATCGAAGCCGCTTTTCTCGGCCTCGGGTCCGGTTTCGCCATAGGCTGTCATCGATGCGTAAATCAGCCGCGGGTTGATTGCCAGCAAGCGATCATGGGCAATGCCCAGGCGCTGGCGCACCGCCAACGGCAGGTTGGTGATGAAGACATCGGCCTGCGCCACCAATCGGTGCAACACCGCCTGGCCCTCGGCCTGCTTCAAGTCCAGCGCCAGACTGCGTTTGTCGCGTGAACTCAAGTCCCAGGGGTAGTTGCTGTCGGCGGCCGGGCTGCCGGGAAAGCGGTACAGGCCGCGGTGTGGGTCGCCGTCGGGGGGCTCGACCTTGACGACGTCGGCACCGAAATCGGCCAGCATCATCGCCGCTGCCGGCGCAGCAATGAAGCTGGCGCAGTCGATCACTTTCAAGCCGTCGAAAGGGCGTTCGCTGTTCGTCATCTGCAATCCTGGCTGTGCTGTGAGAGCATGCGGCCCGAGCCGAAGGCATCGGCGCTGCATGCAGCGTCCGGCCACCGAGCTGAACTGACATCTTTCGACCCTGGAGACATTGAATGACCGTGCCTGGTGAAGCTCTGCATGCCGACCTCGAGGGCGGCTGGATCCTGCCGCCACCCGCAGCGCGCGAAACCGTGCACACCCGCAGCATCGTCTGCCGCAGTTTCAGGCGCGACGACAAGATGATCGACATCGATGGTCGATTCATCGACACCCGGCCTTTTGCTTACAACAACGATTTCCGCGGCGCTTGCCTGCCTGGAGCGGCGCTGCACAACATGCAGCTGCGCTTGACGATCAACCGCGAGCGCACGATCCACGAGCTGGTCGCGGCCATGCCCAACACGCCTTACACCGGCTGCGCCGACGTCAGCCCGAACTTCCAGCGCGTGGTCGGCCTGTCGATCGGCCGGGGTTTTCGCAAAGCGCTGCGCGAGCGGCTCGGCGGTGTCGACGGTTGCACCCATGTGCTGGCCTTGCTCGAAGCGATGGCCGCTGCGGCCACACAGTCTTTCGCGTCGAATGCCTACGCACCGCGCGAGCCCGGCGCGCCTGAGCCGGTACGCATCTGGCGCATCGAGGCGCTGCAGGACACCTGCCATTCGTACCGCGACGACGGCCCGGTGATGGCGCAGATGAGGCGCCGACGCGCCTGATCCGGGCTGCATCAAACCCTTTGCTCCAGCCGCTCGACTGCGGCCTCGGCCTGCGCCAGCGCTTGAAGAATCGATCGCTTCAAGCCCTCGAGGTCGACCCCGACCGTGCTCTTCTTGCCTTCGAGGTAGCGCGAGTACACACCGTGCACGATCGCAGCGGTCTTCCAGCGGTTGAAGCCGATGTAGAAATCGAGCTTGGACAGGTCGCGGCCGGTGCGCGCTGCGTAGCGGTCGGCCATCTCGCGGCGGCTGGGAAAGCCGGGCAGGGTGGTCGGCGGCACCGCCCGCACCGGTGGCGGGTCGCTGGGTTCTGCCCATTGGTTCAAGGCGTAAGCCAGATCGGCCAGCGGGTCGCCTAGCGTGGAGATCTCCCAGTCGACGACCGCTGCGATCGCGCCGTCAGCGCCGACCAGCGTGTTGTGCAGGCCGTAGTCGCCGTGGACGATGCGCGCCGGCCCCTGGTCCGGCACGTTGGTCAGAAAATACTGCTGCAGTGAGTGCGCCCGCGGGTCATCCATGTCGGCGCCGGCGATCGATGCGTTCCACGACCGGTACCAGGTCCTGAGCTGGCGCCCGATGTAGTCCTCTTTCTTGCCCAAGTCGCTCAGACCGACCGTGTCCGGGTCTATCGAGTGCAGGTCGGCCAGCACATCGATGAAGGAATGTGCGAGCTTGATCCGCAGCGGCTCTGGCGCCCAGCGCCGGGCATCGTCGGCCGAGTACAGCGGGTGGCCGTCGACATGACCCATCACGTAGAACATTGCGCCGGTCACGCTGGTGTCGTCGCAGAAACCGAGCGCACGCGGCACCGGCACAGCGCTGCCGTCTAGCGCGCTGATCAGCGACCATTCGCGCGCCATGTCATGCGCCTTGGGCAGCAACTCGCCCATCGGTGGGCGGCGGATCACCGCGCGTTGGCCGCGAGCGTCTTCGATCAAGTAGGTCAGGTTGGAATGCCCGCCCTCGAGCCGGGTCCAGACCAGTGGGGTCTTCAGGCTCGGGATCTGGCGGTCTATCCAGGCCTCGACCGCTGCCGTGTTGTAGCCCACAGGCTGGCTGGCTGGCTGGGTGCTGCTTGTCATGTGGTCGTCCTGGTCGGTGGGGTGCGAAGGCTTGCCGCCTTCGCACCTGGCTGGCATGCGCAGCGATCAACGCGCCATCAAGCGCCCTTGAACGCCGGCTTGCGGCGCTCCAGAAAAGCCATGCCGCCTTCGCGCGCATCGGCGCTGTCGGCGGCCAGTGCCTGGTGCGAGGCTTCCATCGCCAGCGTTTCGTCGTAGGTCTGCTCAAGCGCGCGCGCCAGACCTTTGCGCATCATGCCCAGTGCCAGCGTCGGGCCATTGGCCAAGCGCTCGGCCAGTGCGTGGGCCTGGGTCATCAGGTCGGCGTCGTCGACCGCGCGGTAGATCAGCCCCCACTGCTCGGCCTTCTCGGCGGCGATGCGCTCGCCCAGCATCATCATCTCGGTCGCGCGGGCCTTGCCGACCTGGCGCGCCAGCATCCAGGTCGCGCCGCCATCGGGCACCAGCCCGATGTTGACGAAGGCCTCGAGGAAGTAGGCCGAGCGCGCTGCGAGCGTGAAATCTGCTGCCAGCGCGAGCGAGCAACCGATGCCGGCGGCCACACCGTTGACGGCCGCGATCACCGGCACCGACAGCTTAGACAGCGCGACCATCGTCGGGCTGTAACTCTCGCTCAGTGACTTGTAGGTCTGGGCGCCGCGCGACGCGGTGGTGTCGGTGCTGCGGCCTTGCAGGTCGGCGCCGCTGCAAAAAGCGCGGCCTTCGCCGGTGATCAGCAGCGCTCGAGCGCCGAGGGCCGGCAGTTGTTTGAGTGCGGCAGCGATCTCGACGAACATCGCTGGCGGCGCGGCGTTCAGTCGCTGTGGGCGGTTCAGGGTCAGCGTGGCGACCGAGCCCGTCATTTCCAGGCGGATCGTCTCGAACATGGGTGTGGAATCTTGGCTCATCTTGGTCTCCAGGGTGATGGAGGACAGCGTAGCGGCGAGCGTTCCCTGCATCTGTCACCGACTGGACTGCGGCGGCCTTCAGCGCGGGACCACAATCAGCGTACAACTCACTTCCTGCTGGAGCCTGGCCATGACTGAAGCCCTGATCATCGACGCATGCCGCACCCCGCGTGGTATCGGCAAAGTGGGCAAAGGCGCCCTGGCCGACATGCACCCGCAGCACCTGGGCGCGACGGTGCTCAAGGCACTGGCCGAGCGCAACAACCTCAACACAGCGGAAGTCGACGACATCCTCTGGGGCACCAGCACCCAGAAGGGCACCCAGGGCAGCGACCTGGGCCGCATGTCCGCGCTCGACGCCGGCTACGACCAGCGCAGCAGCGGCATCACGATGGACCGCTTCTGCGGCTCTGGCATCTCGGTCGTCAACCTGGCGGCCGCCTCCATCATGTCCGGCATGGAGGACCTGGTGGTGGCTGGCGGCTGCGAGATGATGTCGATGACCGCAACGCTGCGCGGCGACGGCCCGGGCATGATGGACGCGGGCAACCTGCGCCTGCGCGCCAAGCATCCGCAGTCGCACCAAGGCGTTTGTGCCGACGCCATCGCCACGCTCGAAGGCATCAGCCGCGCTGACCTCGACGCACTCGCACTCGAGAGCCAGAAGCGCGCCGCCGTGGCGATCGCCGAAGGCCGCTTCAACAAGAGCCTGGTGCCGGTCTACCGCGCTGACGGCACGCTGGCGCTCGACCGTGAGGAGTTTCCCCGCCCGCAGACGACTGCCGAAGGTCTGGCCGGCCTGAAGCCGGCATTCACGACGCTGGCCGACGTGGCGCTGGACGATCAGGGCACCACTTTCCGCAAGCTGATCCTGGCCAAGCACCCGGGTCTGGACATCAACTTCGTGCACCATGCCGGCAACTCGTCGGGCGTGGTCGACGGCTCGGGCGCGGTGTTGCTGGCGTCACCGAGCTATGCCAAGAAGCACGGCATGAAGGCACGCGCCCGTGTCGTGGCCTATGCCAACGTGGGCGATTCGCCGACGCTGATGCTCAACGCCCCAGTGCCTGCGGCGCGCAAAGTGCTGGCCAAGGCCGGATTGACCGTGGACGACATCGACCTCTGGGAAATCAACGAGGCCTTCGCGGTGGTGGCTGAGAAGTTCATCCGCGACTTGCGTCTCGACCGCAACAAGGTCAACGTCAACGGCGGCGCGATGGCGCTGGGTCACCCGATCGGCGCGACCGGCTCGATCCTGATCGGCACCTTGCTCGACGAACTCGAGCGGCGCGGCTTGAAGCGCGGCCTCGTCACGATGTGCGCGGCTGGTGGCATGGCCCCGGCGATCATCATCGAGCGCATCTGAGCCCCGACCTCGCGATTCCCGAGGGCTTCAAGCCGCGCAACTTCGGCGACGGCTTCATTTCGGCCAATGGCCCGCTCTACACCCGGCGTGGCGAGCGCGGGCTGGTGATGGGGTTTCGCGTCGAGCCGCGCCATTGCAACCCGATGAAGATCTGCCACGGCGGCATGATGGCGACTTTTTGCGACATGCTGCTGCCGATGAGCGCGCACCTGCAGGCCAAGGAGTTGGCCGGCCGGTTCCTGCCCACGATCAGCCTGCAGGTCGACTATCTCGCGCCTTCGCCGCTGGGCAGCTGGGTTCAGGGTGAGGGCCAGGTGCTGCGTGTCACGCGCAGTCTGGTCTTCATGCAAGGCCTGGTCACTGCGGACGGTCAGAATGTGGCGCGGGTCAGCGGCACCTTCAAGCTCGGCCCGCTGTTCGAAGATGCAGTGGATAAATAACGCGCCGCCGCCTGCAGCGTGCGCAGTCTGAACGTTAAAGTCTTGCCCAGCCAGCCGCTGCGCGCCGCTGGCTTCCAACACAAGAAAGGCATCGATCATGGATCTGAGTTATTCAGCCGAGGAACAGTCGTTCCGCAACGAGGTCCGGTCCTGGCTGGCCGGCAATCTTCCCAGTGACATCCGCGACAAGGTGGTCAGTTACCGCCACCTGACCAAGGAGGATTTCATCCGCTGGCACAAAATCCTCGCCGCCAAGGGTTGGTCGGTGCCGCACTGGCCGGCGGAGTGGGGTGGCACGGGTTGGGACATCACCCAGCGCTACATCTACGACGAGGAGTTCGGACTGGCTGGCGCGCCTGGACTGCCGAGCTTCGGTCCGGCGATGTGCGCCTCTGTGCTGATGCGCTTCGGCAGCCCTGAGCAGAAAAACCGATTCCTGCCGCGCATCCGCAGCGGTGATGACTTCTGGGTCCAGGGCTATTCTGAGCCTGGCGCTGGTTCGGACCTTGCATCGCTCAAGACCCGCGCTGTGCGTGACGGCGACCACTACCGTGTCACAGGCCAGAAGATCTGGACCACGCTCGGCCATTACGGCGACTGGATCTTCTGCCTGGTTCGCACCGACCCGACCGCCGAGAAGCGGCAAGAGGGCATCAGCTTCCTGCTGATCGACATGAAGACGCCTGGCATCACCGTGCGCCCGTTGATCCTGATGGACGGTGGTCACGAGGTCAACGAGATCTTCTTCGACGATGTCCGGGTCCCGGTCGAGAACCTGGTCTACGAGGAGAACAAGGGCTGGACGGTGGCCAAGTACCTGCTCGGCCACGAGCGCATGGGTTCGGGCCAGGTCGGCGGGTCGCGCCGCGAGATCGCCGCGCTGCGCGCGCTGGCGGGGCGTGAACTCAAGAACGGCAAGCCGCTGATGGAAGACACGCGGTTTCGCGACCGTCTGTCGCGCTTGGAGATCGAACTCGCCGCGCTCCAACTGACCTCGATGCGCTTCGTCGACAAGATGCGCCGATCGGGCCAACCGCCTGGGGCCGACGTGTCGATGCTCAAGATCCGCGGCACCGAAGTCCAGCAAGGCATCACCGAGCTGATGATGCAGGCGCTGGGTCCGATGGCTCAGCCGGTGGCTGCGGTCGACCATGGGGCGATCGACCATGTCACCTCGCGGCTGGCGCCACGCTACTTCAACCTGCGCAAGGCCAGCATCTACGCCGGATCGAACGAAATCCAGCGCAACATCATCGCCAAGATGACCTTGGGCCTCTGACCCGGAGCATGTCATGAACTTCGAATACAGCGAAGAGCAGCAGCAATTGGCTGACTCGATTGGCAAGTACCTGGCCAACGAATACAGCTTTGAAAAACGCAAGGCGACGCTCACATCGCCCACTGGCCTGAGCGATGCGGCCTGGACCGCGTTTGCCGAACTCGGTTTGACGTCTATCGCGCTGCCCGAGGCCGACGGTGGTTTCGGCGGCGGTGCGCTCGACCTGATGGCCGCGATGGAGGCCTGTGGCGAGGCGCTGGTGGTAGAGCCCTTGCTGGACAACATCGCGTTGGGTGGCCGACTGGTGTCGCGCGCGGGCTCGGCTGAGCAACGCCAGGCGATGCTGCCTGGCCTGATGGCCGGTAGCCTCAAACTGGCTTTTGCCGGGCTCGAGCCGGGCGACCGTTATGCATTGACGCCCAGCCGGACTCACGCCCGTGCGGACGGCGACGGCTGGGTCATCGACGGCGAGAAATGCGTCGTGGTCGGTGCGTCTTCTGCCGACTGCTTGATTGTCTCGGCGCTCACCGATCCGGCTGGCGGCGTTAGCCTGTTTGTGGTCGACCGCCAGGCCGATGGCGTGACGCTCAACCCCAGCCGCAGCGTTGACGGACTGCGCGTCGCCGATGTCCGGTTGGCAGGCGTCAAGCTCACGGGCTCTGCGCTGCTGGGCCCGCTCGGCGCGGCAATGCCGCTGATCGAGGAGGCGGTCGATTTCGCCACTGCGCTGCTGTGCGCCGATGCGATCGGTGCAATGAAAAGCGCCAACGATGCGACCCTCGAGTACATGAAAACCCGCAAGCAGTTTGGCGTGTCAATCGCCTCGTTCCAGGTTCTGCAGCACCGCATGGTCGAGATGTACATCGTCTGCGAACAGGCGCGGTCTATGGCGATACTCGCTGCGGCCACGGTCGACGCCGGCGGCAACGCAGTGGAGCGATCGATTGCGGTGTCGATGGCCAAGGTCAAGATTGCCGATGCGGCGCGCCAGATCAGCCAGGAATCGGTGCAACTGCACGGTGGCATGGGCATGACCGAAGAGTTGAAGGTCTCGCACACCTTCCGGCGTTTGACCATGGCAGCGCAGCGCTTTGGCGACGCCGACCACCATCTGGAGCGCTACGCGGCTTTGGGCTGATCGGCTGCGACTGGCATCAGGCTCTGATGCCGGTCGCCGTCATGCCCAAGGGCGAGATTTCTTCTCGAGATTTCTCTTCGAGTCGAGCTGGCTGCTAGCCCGGTGCCCGCAGGTGTCCCGACATCTCGGCGCCTGCGTCGGGGCTGAGTTTTCTGTACCACAGCACAGAGACCAGCGAGATCAGGCCTATCGCCCAAAAGGCGCGACTGAAATCGACGGCCATCAGTTCGCTGCGACCGTCTGTGGCGCGTGAGCCGTCGAGCAGCATCGCCGCCACGGCAACGCCTGCTGCGAGCGACAACTGCTGCGCGACGCCAACCAGCGATGTGGCGCCGCTCAGTTGCCTGGCCTCCACATCGGCGTAGCTCAGCGTGTTCAGGCTGGTGAACTGCAGCGAACGGAAGAATCCTCCGACCAGCAGCACCGCGATGATCGCTGCATGCGGGGTCTGGACGGTGAACAGCGCCAGCGCGGCGATCATCGCGCTGCTGATCCAGGCGTTGGCGCACAGCACGTTCTTGAAGCCATAGCGCCGCAGGATGGGCGCTGCCGTCAGCTTCATCGTCACCGCACCGACCGCCGAGGTGAAGGTCAAAGCGCCCGACTGGAACGCCGACATGCCGAATCCGAGCTGCAGCATCAGCGGCAACAGGAAAGGCATCGCGCCGACCGAGACACGGAACATCAAGCCGCCGACCAGCGAGAGGCGAAAGCTCGCATGGCGCAGCAGTGACAGGTCGATGATCGGATGCGCCGCGCGTCTGGCATGGCGCAGGTACAGCGCCAGCAAGGCCGCGCCGGCGGCCATCATCGCCAACGCGACCCAGACGCTAGCCTGGTGGCTGCCCAGCAGTGTGAAGCCGAAGATCGCCAGCGACAAGCCCAGGCCGGTGAGCAAAAAACCCGGCCAATCCAAGGGGCGAAGCGAGTCGGCGCGCACCTGGGGCACCAGCCACAGCGCCAGCGCCAGCCCGATCAGCCCGACCGGCACGTTGAGCCAGAAGATGCCTCGCCAGTGGTAGTAAGTCGTGATGAAGCCGCCCACCGGTGGGCCGAGAATCGGCGCGAACAGCGTGGGGATGCCCAACCAGGCCATCGCCGAGACCATCTCGCGCTTCGGTATCACCCGCAGCAAGATCAGCCGGCCCACCGGCAACATCATCGCCCCGCCAAGTCCCTGGCAGAAGCGACCGGCGATCAAGCTGTGCAGGTCCCAGGCCAGCGCGCAGGCGATCGACGACAAGGTGAACACCGCAATCGCCGCGGCGAACACGGTCTTGGCGCCGAAGCGGTCGGCGCACCAACCGCTGATGGGGATGAAGATCGCCAGTGCGACGAAGTAGGCGGTGAAAGCCAGCTTGAGCGTCAACGCGTCGACTTGCAGGTCGGCCGCGATCGCCGCCAGCGAGGTGGCGATCACCGTGCTGACCAGGCTTTCCATGAACAGCGCCGATGCCACCACCAGCGTCAGCAGCCGGGTCGAGGGCTGCGCGCTCATGCTGCGCGGCCGATACCTCGTTTGCGCATCAGCGCACGGCCATCGCGTCTTGGATCAACTGCGCCACCATCGCCGGGTCTTCCATCGGCATCATGTGGGTCTTGTCCGTCTGCAGGCCGCGCCCCTGCGGGAACTCGGCGGCCAGCCCGGGCCAGGTGGGCGAACCCAGCGGATCCCAGGGCAGGATGCTCGCGTCTTGCTCCCGCGCGCGAACGACCAGCACAGGGATATGCAAGGACCGGATGCTGGCGTAGATGCCGCTGTTCTGGCGTGCCAACGGGTAGATCTGGCCTTCGAAGCTCGGCGCGCAAGTGAGCTGATAACCCTCGCCGTTGTCGGCAGGACGCAGCCCGTGCACGCAGTAGTCAAGCAGGCACTGCCGCTCGAACACCGAGTATGGCGGCCGGTCCACAAAACGATCGAACATCGATTGCGCCGACTCGAACTGGTTCTTGCGATAAGCCGAGGGGTGCAGTGTTCCCGACGGCGGTGCTGGCAGGTGGTAGTCGGCCGGCGCCGACATCACCGGGTCGATCAGCACCAGCTGCGAGAAGCTGTCGGGCGCGAAAGCCGCTGCTTGCACCAGCGCATGGGCGCCCATGCTGTGGCCTATCGCGACCACGCCGCGCAGATCGAGCACGGCCGCAAAGCCGGCCAGGTCGCGGCTGAACTCTTCCCAGGTGCTAAAGGCCTTGGCCTGGCTGCGGCCGTGGCCGCGCTGCTCGACAGCGATCACATGCCGGTCGGGAAAGCGCGAAATCACCTGGTCCCAGACCCGGGCGTGGAAACCGGTGGCATGGACGAACAGCAGCGTCGGCGCTTGGCCGCGCAGCTCGGGCCGCCACTCGAAGCTGGCCATCGAGATGCCGTTGGACTGCACGAAGGACAGTCCGGGTTCGGTGCCGGTTGAGGCTGTGGATGGGGCTGGGTTCGACGCCATCGATCAGACCTCGGCTGCCAGGCGGCTGGCTTGGTCGATCGCGCGCTTGGCATCGAGCTCGGAAGCTTCGAAAGCGCCGCCTACCAGGCTGGGCTTCAGGCCACTGGCCAGCAACTCGTCGTAGAGCGAGCGCAGCGGCGTCTGGCCGGCGCAGACGATCACGGTGTCGACCTCGAACAGCCGCGGCTCGCCGTTGACCAGCGTGTGCAAGCCGGCGTCGTCGATCTTGAGGTACTCGACGCCGCTGACCAGGTGAACGCCGCGGCGGTTGAGCGTCATGCGGTGGGTCCACCCCGTGGTGCGGCCCAGCGATTTGCCCAGCGCGTCGGCCTTGCGCTGCATCAGCCAGACCTCGCGGTCTGATTTGGCGACCTCGGGCGTGACCCCGGTGACGCCGCCACGCGGGTGATTCTTGAAGTCTATGCCCCATTCTTTGGCGAAGACCTCCACATCGACCGCGCCCGAGACGCCGGCGTGCGAGACCAACTCGGCGACGTCGAAACCTATGCCGCCGGCACCCAGGATGGCAACCCGTCGGCCGATCGGCTTGCGGCCCAGGATGGCGTCGAGGTAGGGCACGACCTTGGCGTGGGCGATGCCGTCGATCGCCGGCTGGCGTGGCGAGATGCCGGTGGCGATCACGACCTCATCGAAGCCCAGCGCTTTCAGGCTCGCCGCGTCGGCCCTGGTGTTCAGGCGAAGGTCGATGGCGTGTACATCGATCATTCGCCGGTAGTAGCGCAGGGTTTCGTGGAACTCCTCCTTGCCGGGGATGCGCTTGGCCAGGTTGAACTGGCCGCCAATCTCGGCGGCGGCATCGAACAGCGTGACGCGGTGGCCGCGCTGCGCTGCGACCGTCGCGTAGGCCAGCCCGGCCGGTCCTGCGCCGACGACCGCGATGCGTTTGGACGCTGGTGTCGGCAGGTAGCGAAGCAGGGTTTCGTTGCAGGCGCGCGGGTTGACCAGGCAGCTGACGGGCTTGTTGCCGCCGAAGGTGTGGTCCAGACAGGCCTGGTTGCAGGCGATGCAGGTGTTGATCTCATCCTCCCGACCTTGCAAGGCCTTGAGCACGATCTCGGGGTCGGCCAACATCGGCCGCGCCATCGACACCAGGTCGGCGTCGCCGCGCGCCAGCACCTCCTCGGCCACTGCCGGCATATTGATGCGGTTGCTGGTGATCACCGGCACCGTCAAGACCATGTTTGCACCAGCGGCCTCGATCGCCTGGGCCAGCGAGACGATCTCTTCCCAGGACAGCCCGTCCTCGAGCATGTCCATCGCGGCGATACGAAAGATCAGGATGAAGCGCTCACCGACCGCCTCGCGCACCCGGCGCACCACCTCGACCGGCATGCGCATGCGGTTTTCCCATGAGCCGCCCCAGCGGTCGTTGCGCAGATTGGTCTTGCGCACCAGGAAGGTCGACAGCAGGTAACCGGCCGAGCCGATGATCTCGACGCCGTCATAGCCTGCGGCCTGCGCTTGTTGCGCGCAGTTGGCGAAATCGCTGATCTGCTTCTCGATCCCTGCCTCGTCGAGTTCGCGCGGCGTGTAACTGCCGATACGCGACTTGACCGGCGAGGGCGCGACACACTGCGGTGTCCGCGCGAGCGACCCGGTGTGCAGGATTTGCATGCAGATCTTGACGTCGGGGTCGGCGGCATGAACCGCGGTGGTGATGGTTCGGTGCTGCTCGGCCTCGGCCGGCGTCGACAGCTTGCCGCCGCGTCCGGCTTCCTCGTTCGGGGCAATGCCGCCGGTGATGATCATGCCGACGCCGCCGCGTGCGCGATCGGCGTAGTACTCGGCCATGCGTTCGAAGCCGTTTTCAGCCTCTTCCAGGCCGGTGTGCATAGAGCCCATCAACACCCGGTTCTTCAACCGGGTGAAGCCTAGGTCTAGCGGAGCGAACATATGGGGATAGCGTTGCATGCCTGTCATCATCGGGCCCGGTTGGTCATTTGGCACGGATCGTAATGGAATCGCGTCCTGGCCCGCACGGAGGACCGCGATTGAGCCAGTCGGCGCCAAGCCCATCGTGCTCGCGTGAGCTGTCCGCTTTGACATCGCCGAGCCGAAGTGCGCTGGAGGATTTCGGCAAGTTCGTTGTCGCGAAGTCTGTCCTGTTGGGGTCATTGCCGACCCGGCCGGTAGCACCCAGGGGGCGCTCGTTTCGATCGCTGCCATGATGTTCGGAAACGGTTAGTATTCCTGCTCGGTGATGCTTCAATACATAGCAGGGTACCGACCCGGTTCGATTGGTTTGCCCAGTCCAGCGTGGTTTGCAGCAGGATTGGATTCACTCACTTCAAGGCCTGTCTATGCCCGAAACCCCGGTCCATTTGCCCAGACAGGGCTGTCGTCTGTTGCTTGCCCAAGCTTTGGGGAGGGCAGGCTGATGTCCAATGTGCCGAATGAAGCGGTTGAGGTGCTGCGCGCGCTGGTGCTGGAGGTGCGTGCGCTGCGGCAATTGGCTGAAGCTGCGATCCGGCAGGTGCCTTTGAGTCGGCTCGTGGCGCCACCCGGTGCGGCTGCCGCTGCGGGCGCTGGCGCCGCGGCTGCTGTGGCTGGTTTGGCGACGCTAGACAGCGTGCCGACGATCCCGGTACTGACCAACCTGTTGCCGGAGTTGGAGGACCTGCAGATAGAGGCTTCTGGCGTGTTGCCCGAGGTCGAGCAGTCGCTGGCGCAGATGGACTTGACGATGGCCAGCGTCGATTCAGCCTCCGCCTCGCTGACGCCTTCGCCTGACAAACTGCCGCCGGTCAAGGATGCGATGGCCAAAGCCAGCGCCGACGCCCAGAGCAAGCTCGACAGTCTTTGACGCTGCCCTGCGCCAACCCATGCAGCTCGTCACCCGCACCCAGACCGCACTGACCACCGGTGCGAGCAAGGTCAGCGCCGCCATCTCCGAGGCTGGTGGCACCTTGAAGACGCAGATCGGCGAGGGATTGACGGCGACCGGCGCAGCGCTCGGCGCTGTGCAGGACAGGCTCAAGGGCATCGTCACCAAACTGCTCGAGTTGGGGCCATTGCTTGATCCGACGGGTCTGCTGCCTCCCTTGACCGCGGCCTTGGGGCGCTGCCAGGCCGACTTGCAGACGCTGGCTGGCAACTTGTCCGGGCTGGGTGACCGCTTGTTGACAGCGGGCCAGGATTTGGGCGGCATCAGCACCGAGTTGCAGTCGGCGCTGACCAGCGTCACCGCGCTGCCCGGCCGCTTGCTGGCTGCCCAACCTGATGTTGCCGGCCTGACTGCGCAATTACAGGCCTTGTTGCAGCGAGGCCAGGGTATTGCGCTGCGGGCGGCCGATGTCGAGCCGCGGCTCAACCGTTTCGCCAGCGAGCTGCAAGCGCTGTTGCCAGAGCTCAATGAGCTGCGCGACATTGCGGCCCAGACCGTGGTGTCGATGGACACCAATGTGGCGGTCGAAGCGGCCCAGGCGCGCGCCGAGACGATGGTCCGAGGCGCTGAGGCCGCCGCGCTGGCTGAGCTCAAGCTGCTCAAGACCGAGGTGCAAGAAGGCGCCGATGCGCTTCAGGCTGACTTGACGACGCTGGCCCAGGTCGTGCCGGACACCTTGGACCGGGCGGTCGAAGCGGTGGATGCGTCGGTGCAGCAGGTGTTCGACGCACTCGACCGGGTGCTGGACCGGCTCGATGTGGCGGTGGACGCGCTGCGTCAGGCGCTGACCGAACTGCAGGACCAGGCCGGTCTGCTGCACGACCGTTGCGACGACGCTGGTGAACTGCTGGCGATGCCGCTGGACCGAGCGCAGGCGGCGATTGCGTTGCTGGTGTCGCAGGTTGACGAGGTCGGCAAGGCGGTCGACGAGGTGCTGGCCTTGGTCGACGCCCAGGTGGAGCGTCTGCAAGCCATGATCGACACCATCCGTGCGGCCATCGACAAGGTCGTGGCTGCGGTGGTCGATGTGCTGGCTGAGTTCTCCGACATTCTGGTCGAGCTCGATGGCGAGATCGAGGGCGTCAAGGCCACGTTGTCGGCGATGCCTCAGATGCTCGAAGACACCGTCAAGCCGCAGATCGATGTGGCCGAAGCCTTTGTCAAAGAGGTCAGGCAAGGCATCGTCAGCTTCATGCAGCAGGCCGACAGCGCCTTGTCAGCGGCCAGCGACGAGCTCGACCAGGCTGAAGCCTGTTGCGACACCGCGATCGCTACCTGTACCCAGTACCAGATGCGTGTGCCGCCGCTGATCGCCGCGCGGCTGTTGTTCGTCGGTGTCAAGTCCAGCTTGCCCGGCATCCGCACCCTGATCGCCACGGCGCGAACGACGGTGCGCAGTGCAGGCAACACCGCGCTGGGGCTGATGGATCTGGCCATCACGGCCGTGGGCACGCTGCGTGGACTGTTGGCGCAGGCGATCGTCCAGGTCAAGACGGTGGTCAACCGACTGCTCGGCTTGCTCGCGCAGGTGCAGGTGGCTTTGGCACAGGGCCGGGACAAGCTGGCGCAGGTCGCGGCCGAGCTGCAGGCGCAGGCCGAGACGCTCAAGGCCAAACCCGATCCCTTGATGGCACAGGTCCAGGCTGCGATCGACGCATTCCTGGCAAAAGCCAAGCCGCGCGAGGCGGTGGCCGATGTTCGCGCGAAGGTCGATGGGCTGAACCAGACGGCGCTGGGCCCATTGCGCACCCGTCTGGCCGACGGCCTGGGCAGCACGCACTCGGCGATCGACGCCGCGGCGGCCAAACTGCCGCCGCTGGCCGACCCGGTGCAGGCGCAGGTCGACGCGATGCGGGCCAAGCTGGCCGAACTGCGCGAGGCGGCTCAGAAGCCCAAGGACCAAGCGCTGGCGCTGATCGAACAACTGCGGCGGCGAATCGACACCACCTTGGCGCAGGGCCGGCAGACGCTGGACGATGCGCTGGACCATGCTTTCGGTTTGCTCGAGCATGGCTTGGAGAGTGCCGTCAAGATGGTCGCCGACTTCAAGCTCCCCAGTCTGCCGAGGCTGTCGCTGGGTGCGGTCGCTGCGGGTGGGATCGGCAGCGGCCTGTCCTGGCCGGGCGCGTCGGACCTGGTCAGAGACCTGCGCGGCGCGGTGGCCCAAGCGGGCTCGGTCAATGGTGCGCTGGCGGCTGCATGTGCCGCTGCTGGCGATCTGGTTACCGAGGCTGCGGCGGTCGCCGCTGAATGGACCCAGTCTCTGCCTGCCGATGCCAGTGGTCTGCTGACACCGCTGAGCGAGGCGGCCTCTCAGGTCCAGGCCAAGCTCGAAACCGCTACCGGTCCGATGGCTGAATCGGTTCAGGACTTGCGGGCGCAGGCCGAGACCATGACCAGTTCGTGGAGCGACCTTGGCGACAGCGCTCGCGATGCGATCGAGTCGCCACTTGCAGCGATGCGAGAAGGTGCAGTAGCGGCCGCGGCCGCGGCCGATCAGGCGAGTCAGGCGGTTGAGGCCGAACTGGCCGATGCGATGCAGCCTATGCAATCGATGTCGGACGACATGGCCAAGGCATTGGCCGTTGCCGACGAGGGTGCGCAGCAGGCACAGCAGCAGTTGGCGGCGTCCTTGGTCGAGGTGGCTGCGGTGGCTGATGCGCTGCGTGACGCGCTGTCTGAAGCGTCTGCTCAGGTGCAGAAGTCCTGCGACGAAGTGCAGGCCAAGGTCACCGATTTGCGCGATCAGGCTCAGGCCGAGGTCGACAGCGCCAAGCAATCCCTGGTCTCTGTGCAAGCCGCCGTACAGGCCGCGCGCGCCGACGTGGTGTCGGCCGAGGCCATCGTCGATGCCGAAGTCGAGCGCCGTGGTGGCGAAGCTCGAGTGCCGCCAGTCCAGGCCGCGGCGCCTGCGGCTGAAGCACCGGCGGCGCCTGCGGCTGAAGCACCGGCGGCGCCTGCGGCTGAAGCACCGGCGGCGCCTGCGGCTGAAGCACCGGCG
>RGQD01000450.1 GCA_010030205.1 Betaproteobacteria bacterium | reverse complement strand
ACTCGCGCGTGATCGTCGCCTCCAGTGGCCAGACCACCGTGACCTTGTGCAGCCGGATGCCGATCGCCCGGCAGCTGTCATCGTCCAGCCCCAGGTCGGCCAGCGCCTGGCGGGTGTCGTTGAAGGCCTTGCCGCTGGCAATGATGCCGAATCGGTCGTTCGCACCTTCGATCACGTTGTGGTTGAGCCGGTTCGCCCGAACATAGGCCAGCGCGGCGTACCACTTGAAGTCGAACAGCCGCGCTTCCTGCACCAGCGCCGCATCGGGCCAGCGGATGTGCAGCCCGCCCGATGGCATCGCGAAATCGGTCGGCAGCAAGATCTTGACGCGGTCGGCCGAGACGTCGATGCTGGCCGATGACTCGACCACTTCCTGGATCGTTTTCATCGAGGTCCACAGACCCGAGAAGCGGCTCATCGCGAACGCGTGCAGCCCGAGGTCGAGGATGTCCTGCGCGCTGGCCGGGAAGAACACCGGCAGCCCGCAGGCTTTGAAGATGTGGTCGCTCTGGTGCGCGGCGGTGCTGCTCTTGGCCACATGGTCGTCGCCTGCCAGCGCGATCACGCCGCCGTGCGGCGCCGTGCCGGCCATGTTGGCATGTTTGAACACATCCGAGCAGCGGTCAACGCCCGGGCCTTTGCCGTACCAGATGCCGAACACGCCGTCGAACTTCTTGTTCGCGGGGTCGAACTCGATCTGCTGCGTGCCCCAGACAGCGGTGGCCGCCAATTCCTCGTTGACACCGGGTTGGAACACGATGTTCTGCGCCGCCAAGTGTTTCTTGGCGGCCCACAGCGACTGGTCATAGCCGCCCAGCGGCGAGCCGCGGTAGCCGCTGATGAAGCCGGCGGTGTTCAGACCGACCGCCGCATCGCGCTGGCGCTGCAGCATCGGCAGGCGCACCAGCGCCTGCACGCCGCTCATGAACGCGCGGCCGCGGTCGAGGGTGTATTTGTCGTCGAGCGTTGCGGCTTCGAGGGCCAGGCGGATCGACTCGGGCAGGGGTGCGTTCATGGTGGGCTCGCTCCAGGCGGGGGGATGGGGCAGTGTAGGAAATCGAGCCAGCCCTGTGTCATTTTTGTTGACCCTTGTCGCAAGACACCTAGGCATGCTCTGCGGGCAAGCTCAATTCTGGCGTTGGGTCTGGACATTTATCTGGCGCGCTGTGCGTGCGGCCTCGCGCTGACCGACTTGACATCGCTCATCTCCGTCGCCGGGTGATTGCGGGACGATGGCAGCAGGAGGTCTGGCCCCATGCTGCAAGCCGATTCGCCCGCTGTCAGCGCTCATGCTGCCCATGCCGAAATGGTCGCGCAGCTGCGCCGCAACACCGGGGCAAGCGAGTTGATCGAGACCCATTTGTCCTCGCTGCTGATCGCGGGCGAACAGGTCTACAAGCTCAAGAAGCCGCTGCGTTTTGGCTTCGTCGACTTCTCGACCCTGGCCGCGCGCCACGCCGCCTGCGAGCAAGAGCTGCGCTTGAACCGCCGCACCGCAGCGGCTTGGTACCTGGGGCTGGTGGCTGTGCGCCAAGGCGCTCGCGGCGCTTGTTTCGCCGCACCCGATGACGAGGCCGCTGGACTGCTGCTTGATTGGGCGGTGCAGCTGCGGCGCTTCGATGACCGTCAGCGCCTGGACCGGGTGGCGCAGGCTGGTCTGTTGACGGCGGCGATGGTCGACCGGCTGGCTGAGACCGTCGCGCGATTCCACCACGGCTTGCTGCCTGCGCCGCCGGACCAGGACGGCGACCAGAACATCCGGCGCTGGGCGCGAGACAACCTGGCCGAACTCGCCGAGCTGGTCGAAGGCTCGGTCGCCGCCGAGGTGGCGGCGCTGCAGCGTTGGACCGAATTGCGCGCTGCCGAGCTGTCCGCGCTGATGCAAGCGCGCCGGCGCAGCGGCTGCGTTCGCGAGGTCCACGGCGATCTGCATTTGGGCAACATTTTCTGGGCCGATGGCGAGCCGGTGCTGTTTGATGCGTTGGAGTTCAACCAAGCGCTGCGCCAGACTGACACCATCGGCGACCTCGCTTTCACCTTCATGGACTTGCAAGCCCATGGCCTGCCGCGGCTGGCCTGGCGTTTCATCGGCGCGGCGCTGGAGGCTTGCGGCGACCAGGCCGCGCTGCCGCTGCTGGCCTGGTGGGCGGTGTACCGCGCCGCCGTGCGGGCCAAGGTGGTGGTGCTGGGCGCCGCGGCCTTGGGCGATGCCGCAGCGCAGCAAGCGGCGCGGGCCGCCTCAAGGCGATACCTCGATGTCGCGCTGCGCTTGGCAGGTCTGGTCGGCGCGCAGGCCAGGCTGCGGTTGGTGCTGATGTTCGGCTTGTCGGGCGCCGGCAAGAGCCGGGTGGCCGGCTTGCTGGTCGAGCGTCTGGCCGCGGAAGTGCTTGCTTGGGGCGGCGCGCTGCGGCTGCGGTCGGACGTCGAGCGCAAGCGGCTGTTCGCGCTGCCGCCAAGGGCCCGAGCCGCGCCGGGGCTTTACAGCCAGGCGTCCAATCGCCGCACTTACGACCGACTGCAGCAGCTGGCCGAGGTGGTGCTTGAAGCCGGGGTGTCGGTCGTGGTCGACGCTGCCAGCCTGCAGCGCAGCGAGCGCGACGCGATGCGCGCGCTCGCTGCGCGCCACCAGGCCTGCTTCACGCTCCTGGTCTGCGACGCGCCGATGTCGGTGCTGCAGGCCAGGGTCGAGCAGCGGCTGCGCATAGGCGCTGATGCGTCGGACGCCACCCTCGAGGTGCTGGCCTGGCAGCAGCGCATCGCCGAATGGCCGGCTAGCGACGAAGCGGCAGACTGTGTTCGACTTGACACCGATGTGCCCGAATCCGAGCTGGCCGCGCGGGTCCAGGCCTTGGGCTTGGATGCCGGATCTTGATTTAAAAAGTCAAGGTTGGCGTGGCCACAGCGCCCACAAGCGCAGCGGCTGTTTCATGCGGCCGGCTTGCTGCTCGGCGGCCTCGCCGCCGCCCCAGAAGTAGTCGACCCGCACCGCGCCGGTGATCGCGCTGCCGGTGTCCTGGGCCATC
>RGQD01000449.1 GCA_010030205.1 Betaproteobacteria bacterium | reverse complement strand
CCGCTCATCTGGTGCGGGTAGCGGTCGCCGAAAGCCCCCAGGCCGACCCGGCGCAGCCAATCCTCGGCCTGGCCGCGGGCTTGGTCTGGTGGCGTGCCCCGGAACTCCAGCCCCGCCATCACATTGCCCAGCGCGGTGCGCCAGGGCATCAGGCTCTCGGTCTGGAACATGTAGCCGGCGCGCACGTTCAGGCCTTGCAGCGGCTGGCCGAAGACGCCCACGCTGCCGGTGCTGGGCGCCAGCAGACCGGCGGCCAAGTTGAGCAGCGTGCTCTTGCCGCAGCCGGTCGGGCCGACCACCGAGACGAATTCGCCCGCGCCGACCGCCAGCGAGACCTCCGCCACCGCGGTGTAGCGCTGGTCTGGTTTGTCGCGCGAGACGAAGGTGCAGGAGACATCCTGCAGCGACAGCGCGATCACTTGATTGGGTATTTCAGCAGCGCAGCCCGGACGAAGTCGTCGGTGTAGACCGCTTTCAGGTCTATCGTCGCCTTGCCGATCTCGGGGTCAATGCTGGCCAGCGCGCGGCGCGCGGTCTCGGCACCGGCGGCCGGGAACAGCCCGTCAGGCGACAGCGCGCCCTTGGCGGCCAGGAAGGCGTCGATGTAGACCGCTCGGTCACCCAACAGATAGGTCTCGGGGACGGTCTTGATGATGTCGCCGGGGCCGGCTTTCTGGATCCACTGGTTGGCGCGGACGATCGCGGTGGCCAGGGCCTGCACGGTGTGTGGGTGCTTGTCGACGAAGGACTGCGTCAGATACAGGCAGGCCGCGGGCATCGGGCCGCCGAAGACCTTTTCGGCTTCGGCGACGATGCGGGTGTCGCTGACGATCTTCAGGTCGTTGCTGCGCGTGAGCAGCGAGATCACCGGATCGAGGTTGGACAGCGCGTCGATCTGGCCCGACCGCATCGCCGCGACCGCGCCGTTGCCCGTGCCCACGCCGATGATGCTGACGTCGCTGGGCTTCAAACCGACTTTGGCCAGCGCGAAGTTGGCCATCACATTGGTGCTGCTGCCCGGTGCCGTGACGCCGATCTTCTTGCCCTTCAGGTCGGCCAGGGTCTTGTAGTTGGGCAGGGTTCGGGGGTTGATGCCCAGCACAATTTGCGGCGCTCGACCCATCAGCACGACCGCGCGCAGCCGCTGGCCTTTGACCTGCATGTTGATCGTGTGTTCGAAAGCGCCGCTGACCACATCGGCGCTGCCGCCCACCAGTGCGCGCAGCGCCTGGCTGCCGCCGGCGAAGTCGACGATCTTCAAATCCAGCCCCTCGGCCTTGAAGTAGCCCAGCTGCTCGGCGATCGTCACCGGCAGGTAGTACAACAGGTTTTTGCCGCCCACCGCCAGCGTGAGCTGGGGTTTTTCCAGCTTGTCCGGCGTCTGGGCCTGCACCGCGCTGGACAGCAGCGAGGCGGCGGTGATGAAGCTACGGCGGTGTAAGGTCATCGGGTTCTCGGTTGACGGTAGTCTCAAGCAGTGTGGCGTTGCCACTTTGCTTGACCCCATGGGGGCAGCCGGCTTTGGCCGGCCTCGGGACGATCAGTGGCTCACTGTAACCAAGTGGACAAGCGTCCGCGCCCGAGGGCTGCCAGGACCGCAGCCGCGCCGCAAGCTCAGGCCTGCGAACTCGGCCTGGCTTTCATCTTCGCGAGCAGCGCCGCGACATGGGTCAGTGCAGGGTTCAGCGGCTGGCCGACCGTGGTGCCAAACTCGACCATCGCGTAGAACAGGATGTCGGCCATGGTCAGGCGATCACCGCAGATGAACTCGCGGCCGGCGATCTGGCCGTCGAGCCAGGCCAGCCTTTCCTGGGCGATCGCCTTGAAGTCGTCGGCCGCTTGCGGGATGCAGTGAACCCGCGACGAGAACATCTTCAGGCCTTCGGCATAGCGAAAGCCGGACAACATCGGCTCGATGATGTTGAGGTCGATGCGCCGGGTCCACATCCGGGTCTCGGCGCGCTCCTGGGCGTTGGCGCCGATCAGCGAGCGCCCACTCGGTGCAATCTCGTCGAGGTATTCGCAGATCGCGGTGATCTCGGTGAGCACGGAACCGTCGGCGAGTTCCAGCGCTGGCGTCTGGCCCATCGGGTTCTTGGTCATGTACGCGGACTGGCGGTTCTCGCCGCCGCGCAGGTCGATCTTGGTGCTTTGCAACTCGACGCCGCGCTCGGCGGCAAAGATGCGCACGAAGCGCGGGTTGGGTCCGACGGAGTCATAAAACAGCATGTCGCTTCTCCTGCATGGTGTTGGTGAAGGTGGCGGAGGCTCCGCCGACCATCAGCAACAGTACAGGTTCTGCGCCACCTGCGGTATCCGGGGCTGCCCGTACCTGCACCCTCACGGACGCCAGCGCTCAGGCGTTGACGTCGACCACCAGCCGGCCTCGGACCGAACCCGAAAGAATCTTCGGTGCTGCCTCGATCGCTTCGGCCAGACTGATGCGCTTGGCGATGTCGGCAATCGAGCGCCGGTCGAGGTTCTTGGCCAGCCGCGCCCAGGCCTGGACGCGCGAGGCTGTCGGCGCCATCACGCTGTCGACGCCGACCAGCGCGACGCCGCGCAAAATGAACGGCGCGACCGTCAGCGGCAAGTCCATGCCCTGGGCCAGTCCGCAGGCCACCACCGTGCCGCCGTAGCGTGTCGCGGCACAGGCATTGGCCAAGGTGTGCGAGCCCACCGAGTCGACCACGCCGGCCCAGCGCTCTTTCTGCAGCGGCTTGCCAGCGGCGGACAAGGTGTTGCGGTCGATGACCTCGGCAGCACCCAGCGCCAGCAGGTAGGCCGACTCGCCGGCCTTGCCGGTCGATGCGACGACGCGGTAGCCCAGGCTCGAGAGCAGCGAGACGGCAAACGAACCCACGCCGCCGCTCGCGCCGGTCACGAGAACCTCGCCGGCACCGGGCTGCACGCCGCGCTGCTCGAGCGCGAGCACGCACAGCATCGCGGTGTAGCCCGCGGTGCCGATCGCCATCGCGTCGAACGCGGTCAGCGCTTCCGGCAAGCGCACCAGCCAGTCGCCGTTGACCC
>RGQD01000448.1 GCA_010030205.1 Betaproteobacteria bacterium | reverse complement strand
ACCGCCAAAGTGCTGCTCATCAGGCCTTGCTGCGTGAGGAAATATCGAATGAATTGCACATCCGATTGAATATGCAATTGTTGTCTATTTCGCCGAGAATTTTTGGTTGATATGGGCATCAGGTGGCAGGACCGCCGCAGGCAGCGCCATTGTCGGGCGGCGCCCGCGCTACCAGCCGGCCTCGCGCCACCACAGCGAGAGCGCGGCCTGCGCGACGCGCTCGGCCAGCGACTGCGGCGCGGCTTCGACCATCACCCGGCCGCGCCAGGTCTGGCCTGCCAGTGCTGCCGGTTGCGAGGTGGCCAGCAGGCTGACGCGGTAGACCGCTTGCTCGGGCACGAGCCGGCCTTCGAGCTCGCGCACGGCCGTCGGCTGGCGCGGTTGGGGCGCGCTCGTGCAGCCGAGCCTCCAGCCCGCGGCGCGCGGTCTGGGCTGTCGAGAGCTTGGCTTGGGCGACAAGTGGAATCCGTGCACCACCAACGTGGCCACACTGGCCGAGACCAAGACCACCGATGGCGCGACTTTGTGGACCTCTAAGCGCCCCGATGCCGGCAGAAGCTGGCCGCCCCTCCGTGGGGGTCAAACAAAGCGGCAAAGCCACATTTGCTTGAGAGCGCGAGGGCAAGCGCATGACGCTGTGGGTGCAGAGCGTAGCCATCAAGGGCTTGCAGCGACCCGTGCGCCGCGGTCGAACAAGACACGTTCAGCCTGTTGTCCGACCCGGCTAGCGCGCACAGCGCAGGACCCAAAGCTACAAACACGCTACTGTCAACCGCAGGTGGAACAATGGCAGTCATGACTCGACCGGCGGGTTCGAACCCCGTCAACGCCATGGCGACCGAGGGCCCTGAATGAACAGCACACAGAACACCATCCGAGAGGCCGTCATCCGGCTCGCTGCCGACCCGCTGCCGCAACGCATCATCCTGTTTGGCTCACAGGCGCGAGGAGATGCCGATGCCGGATCCGACATCGACCTGCTGGTGATCGAGCAAGCCGTGCCCGACCGCGCCGCCGAAATGGTCAGGCTGCGTCGCCTTCTGCGGCCGCTGCCAGCGGCTTTCGATCTGCTGGTGTGCAGGACGAAGTTGAGACCTGGGGTCATCAGCAAGGCACAACGCTCTACTGGGCGCTCAAGGAAGGCAAGGTGCTGCATGGTTGACACGGTGGCTGCACAAATAGCCGGCGGGCGGTGGTCAGTGCGGTTTTGAGGCCACGGATTCAGGGTCATTTCCATGATGGCCGGCAGGTCCGCCGCAGGCGCGCCAACGCCGGTCGGCGCCTGCGCTACCAACCTGCCTCGCGCCACCACAGCGCGAGCGCTGCCTGCGCGACGCGCTCGGCCAGCGACTGCGGCGCGGCATCGGTGTTCAGCCCTGCGGCGCGGGTCAGACCAAAGGCGCCAGGTGCCGCAGCAGTTCCTCGTCCAGCGAAACATGGCGTGGGGACACCGGTGCTGCTGTTTCAGCGTGTGGCGCTGCGGCGGTGGCATGGGTGGCCGCCGGGCTGGCTGGCACCAAGTCGACGGGAGCTGCGGCCAGCAACTCGTCGAGCCTGGGCGCTGGTCCTGATGCCGACTTGGCAAACCAAACGTCGGCCATCTCGTGGGTTTGGCCGTCGACGGTCTTGTACGACGACACCATCGCCACTGCATTGCCGTGGTCCAGCCGGTTGGAGCTGACGTAGTTCAGGTCCAGCTCGGTGATGCCGAGGTCGACCAGGCCTTTGAGCTCGCCGATGTCGGTCTTGCCGTCGTGGTTGCGGTCGACCCAGACCTTCAGGTTGGCGAATTGGGCATCCTGGGCGCTGATCTTGCCGTCATGGTTGCTGTCGAGTTCGGCCAGCGCGTTGTAGCCATTGCCTGCGCGGCTGCCGTTGGCCAAGCGGGTTGCGGCGCCGAACAACTCGCTGCCGTTGTTGATCGCGCCGTCGCCGTTGCGGTCCATCACCAGCAGACCGTCACCCTGGCCGACCCAAGCCACTTGGCTGGTCTTGCCGGTGGCGGCCAGGTCGAACTGCACGCCATCCTTCGCCGCCAGCGTCGAGACACCGTTGCCGTTGAGGTCGAGCACGATGGGCGACACGCTGAGCAGCGCGTCGATCTGTGAATTGTTCATCGCTGCCAGGTCATCGGTGGCGAATGCCACGGCCTGGGCCATCGACATCGCTGCGATGTCCGCAGTCTCGAGCGCGACGATCTGGTCGGTCGTCAACGCGATCAGCTGTGCCGAGTTCAAAGCGTGGGCCTGCGCCGTCGTCAACGCGGCGATATCGGCAGTCTCTAGCCAGCTGATCTGGTGCGTGCCCAGCGCGGCGATCTGTTGGCTGGTGAAGGCATGCACTTGTTCGGTCGTCAGCGCGATGATGTCGTCGCTGCTGGCAAACCCGGCCAGCTGTGACGTCGTCAGTGCCGCGACATCGGCCGTGCTCAGTCCAGCGATGTGGGCTGAGCTCAGGCTGTCGATCTGTGCAGTGCTCAGTGCCTGGATCTGCGCCGACCCAAAAGCCGCGAGGTCGTCGGTGCCGAGCGAGACCAGGTCAGCGGTCTCGATCGCACGGACTTGCGCGGTGGTCAAAGCGCCAAGCTGGGTCGAGCTCATCGCGACAAAATCGTCGGAGTCCATCGCCGCGATGCCGGCGGTGGAGATCGCCCGGATCTGTGATGTTCCCAGCGCAGCCAGGTCGTCAGATGCCAGGTTGGCGACCTGGGTCGTCGACAGCGCGGCGACCTGTGCCGAGCTGAGTGCTGCGAACTGATCAGATGTCAGCGAGTTCAGGTGGTCGGTCGCCAAGCTGGCGATCTGGGCGGTCGACAGCGATCGGACCTGTGCGGTGCTCAAGTCGTCGAGGTGGTCGGTGCCGAGCGCTGCGAGTTGCGCAGTGCTCAGCGCCTGGATCTGCGCAGAACCAAAGGCCGCGAGGTCGTCAGTGCCGAGAGCGACCAGGTCGGCGGTTTCGATTGCGCGGACTTGCGCGGTGGTCAAAGCGCCCAGCTGGGTCGAGCTCATCGCAACAAAGTCGTCCGAGTCCATCGCGGCGATGCC
>RGQD01000447.1 GCA_010030205.1 Betaproteobacteria bacterium | reverse complement strand
CAGCAGCGGCGACCGCAGCGCCGGCCAGCAGCTGCGCGGCCTGCTGAGCTCGGGCTCTCCGCTGTCAGACCCGATGCTCGGCGCGCTGCGCTCGGCTTTTCCAAATGCGCGGCTCGCCGACGCCTACGGCTGGACCGAAACCGGCTGGGTCAGCATCTGCCGCCACGAAGACTTGCTGCGAGGCAAGCACTCGGTCGGCCGCGCAGCCTTCGCCTGCGAGATCGCGGTGCTCGACACCGAGGGCCGCGAATGTGCGCCGGGCCAGATCGGCGAGATCCACGCCGCCAACCCGCTGAGCTTCATGGGCTATCACGGCAACCCGGCAGCCAGCGCAGCGATCAGGCGCGGCAAATGGGAGAGCGGCGGCGACATGGGCTACCTCGATGATGAGGGCCACCTCTACCGTGCTGGCGCAGCACCCGAAGGTGCTCGAGGTCAGCGTGGTCGGCGTACCGGATGAGACCTGGGGCGAGTCGCCACGCGCCTGCGTTGTGCTCAAGCCCGGCGAGGCCTCAGCCGCTGACGAGATCATCGCTTTTTGCGAAGGCAGGCTCGCACGCTACAAGCGGCCGCGATCGGTGGAGTTTGTGCAGGCGCTGCCGCGCAACGCGATGGGCAAGGTGCTGCGCCGCGAACTGCGCGATCGCTATTGGCAAGGCCATCAGGCCAGGATTCGTTGACAGGGTTGGCAGACGGGGTTCATCGTGATCATCAAAGGAGACAGGTAATGGCAAAGTCAAAATTCAGGCGCATCGCGGCACTCGCGCTGGCGTCCTTGCTCGGATGCGCGGCATCGATGGGCGCGGCCGCGCAGAGCGTCAAGATCGGCCTGATCGGCAGCCTGACCGGGCCGCACTCGGGCTGGGACCTGCCGGCCAGCGAGGGCGTGCACATGGCGTTCAGCGAGATCAATGCCGCCGGCGGCGTCACCGTGGGCGGCAAGAAGTACAGCTTCTCACTGGTCGAGGAGGATGCGCAGTCCAAGCCCGATGTCGCTGCGGCCGGTGCCCAGAAGTTGCTCAGCGATGACGACATCCACACCGTGTTTGGCATCCTGACCAGCACGCCGGGCATGGCAGCGGCGGTGCCCATCGGCAAGGCCAAGGTGCTCTACATCGGTGGCTTCACGTCGATGGACTCGCTACTGGGCAAGCCCGGCGGCGAGCTGATGCTGCGCGCGCTCGGCTCCGATCCGGTCACCGCGATCCCCTTCGTGCAAGAAGTGACCAAGCAACTGGGGGTCAAGAAGATCGGCATCCTGCTGCCCAACGAAGACGTCGCCAAAGGCATCGTCGCCGCCTACAAGCCGCTGTTTGAGAAAGCCGGCGTGCAGGTGCCGATGGTCGAGTTCTTCCAGCCCGGCACGACCGATTTCGCGCCGGTGCTGCGCAAGTTCCAGCGCCAGGGTCTGGACAGCATGTTCATCGGCTACTCCGACCCGGACGCCGAAGCCATCGTCAGGCAAAGCCTGGAGGTCGGCGATATCCCGCTGCGCTTTATCTACCGCGGCGGCTCGGGTGCACCGGCTGTCAAGTACGCGTCCAAGATCCAGTCCTTCGCCTGGCAAATCCTCACGCGCGACCTCAGCAGCCCGACGGACCCGAAGGTCAAGGCCTGGATCGAACGCTACAAGGCCTACACCAAGAAAGACGTGACCGCGAACACCTACTGGGCGCTGACCTTCTACGACTCGGCCTTCATGCTCGCACGCGCGATGGAAGCCGCCGGCAGCGTCACCGATTCCAAAGCCATCGCGGCCAAGCTCAAAGGCATGCGCTACGACGGTGTGCGCCAGATGCGCTACGACACCGACGGCCGTGCTTTCACCGACATCGACATCGGGATGATCAAGGACGGCAAGACCTTCTCGGTCGCCGCCAAGATCCAATAACGCGCGGGCCCGGCAGATGTTGCTCGATATCGTCCAGACGGCATTTGACGGGCTGATGGTCGGCGGACTGTACGCCAGCGTCGCCCTGGGCATCACCCTGGTCTTCGGCTTGATGGGCATCCTCAATTTCGCCCACGGTCAGATGGTGATGCTGGGCGCTTACATCGCGTTCTATGCGGTGGCATCCGGACTCGGCTTCTGGGTCGGCACGGCGTTGGCCATGCTCGCGATGGGCTTGTTCGGCGCCTTGCTCGAGCGCGCGATCTTCCGGCGCACGCTGGTCGATCCGATGGCCGGGCTGACCGTGTCGCTGGGCCTGATCATGATCATCGAGAACCTGGCCGCGGCCTGGTTCACGCCCGATCCGCGCTTCATGGAGCCGCCGCTGAGCGGCGATTTCAGACTCGGACCGCTGGCGCTGTCGTCGCAGCGCTTGCTGGTGCTGTTGCTCGCTGCGGCGCTGATCACTGCTTTCTACCTGTTTCTCAAGCGGACCCGTCTCGGCAAAGCGATTCGCGCGATGGCGCAGAGCCGGCAAGGCGCTTCGCTGGTCGGTGTCAAGGTCACGCGCGTGAGCGCCGCGATCTTCATGATCGGCAGTGCGCTGGCCGGTGCCGCCGGCGCGCTCTACGCCAGCTTGTTCGCGATCTCGCCCTTCATGGGCAACACGCCGCTGATGAAAGGCTTTATTTTGGCGGCCTTCGGTGGGCTGGGCAGCGTGCCTGGCGCAATCGTCGCGGGCGCGCTGCTCGGCTTGGCCGAGAGCTTCGGCTCGCGCTACCTGTCTGCAGCGTTTCGCGATGGCTACGGTTTCATGCTGCTGATCCTGACCCTGTTGTTGATGCCCAATGGCCTGTTCGGCGCGCGAAAGGGAAGGATTTGACCGTCTCCAAGTTCTCTTCAACACTGGATTCGCTGCTGGCCCGCTTGCACTGGGCGGTCTGGGTCGGGCTCGGCGCGCTGCTGCTGCTGCCGTTTGTCTTCTCGTCCAGGTATCTCGTCTACCTCGGCACGCTGCTCGTGCTGCAGGCCTCGCTGGCGACCTCGCTGAATCTGATCATCGGCGTGGCGGGCCAGTTCGCGTTGTCGCACGCAGCTTTCTACGGCATAGGAGCCTACGCCTCAGCGCTGCTGATCGAGTCCGCTGGCCTGGGCTTCTGGGGCTCGCTGCTGCCGAT
>RGQD01000446.1 GCA_010030205.1 Betaproteobacteria bacterium | reverse complement strand
TGTGCGAAGGCGGTGGCGAGGCCGCCGACCACGATCGCGATCCACAGGCGGTACTCACCGCCGACCTGCAATTGCTGGAGCACCAGCACCGTGGGGACCGAGGTGGCCAGGAAGACGACCACCGGGGCCCAGAGCGAGGCTTTCATTTCGAACCCCCTTTCTTGTCCTTTTTCCGAAACATCTCAAGCATGCGGCGTGTCACCAAAAAACCGCCGAAGACATTGACCGCGGCCAGCGCGACGGCCAACACGCCCATGGTCTTGCCCAGCGTGGTCTCGGTCAGGGCTGCGGCGAGCATCGCACCGACGATGACGATCGCGCTGATGGCGTTGGTCACCGCCATCAGCGGCGTGTGCAGCGCGGGGGTGACGGTCCAGACCACGTGGTAACCGACGTAGATGGCCAGCACGAAGATGATCAGGTTGGTGATGGTGGGGCTGAGGATGTCCATGATGGTTTACTTTCTCTTGACTTCACCGGACTGCGTCATCAAGCAGGCCGCGACGATGTCGTCGTCCATCGGCACTTGAAAACCGCCGTCCTTGGTGAGCACCAGCTTGAGGAAATCGAGCACGTTGCGGGCGTACAGTGCCGACGCGTCGGCGGCCACCAGCGCGGCCAGATTGGTCTCGCCGACGATCGTCACGCCGTGCTTGACCACTGTCTTGCCGGCCTCGGACAGCGGGCAGTTGCCGCCCGTCATGCCACCACTCGCATCGGCGCCCTTGCCGGCAGCGATGTCGATGATCACCGAACCCGGTTTCATTGCCTTGACCATGTCCTCGGTCACCAGTGTCGGCGCGGCCCGGCCCGGGATCAGCGCGGTCGAGATCACGATGTCGGCTGCGGCCACCCGCTTGGCGACCTCGACCTGCTGGCGCGCCAGCCAGCTCGGCGGCATCGGCCTGGCATAGCCACCGACACCGACAGCGGCCTCCTTCTCTTCGGGCGTGTCATAGGACACCTCGATGAACTTGCCGCCCAGCGACTCGACCTGCTCCTTGACCGAGGGCCGGACATCGCTGGCCTCGATCACCGCACCCAAGCGCTTGGCGGTGGCGATGGCCTGCAAGCCCGCGACGCCGACGCCCAGGATCACGACGCGCGCGGCTTTGACCGTGCCGGCTGCGGTCATCAGCATCGGGAAGAAGCGCTGGTACTTGTCGGCCGCGATCATCACCGCTTTGTAGCCGGCGATGTTGGCCTGGCTCGACAGCACGTCCATGCTCTGGGCACGGGTGGTGCGCGGCGCAGCCTCGAGGGCGAAGCTCGTCAGCCCGGCGGCGGCCAAGGCCTGCAACCCAGCCGCGTCGAAGGGGTTGAGCATGCCCACCAGCGCGGCGCCGGGTTTCATCAGGCCGAGCTCGCCGTGTTGCGGCCCACGCACCTTGAGCACCAGATCGGCGCCGAACGCACCGGCGCGGTCGGTGAGCTGAGCCCCGGCGGCGAGGTAGGCCTCGTCGGTGACACTGGCCGCCACACCCGCACCTGATTCAATGCGCAGCACATGGCCCTGGGCCACAAGCTTCTTGGCCGTCTCGGGGGTGACGGCAACGCGGCTTTCGCCGGCCACCGTTTCGAGCGGTACGCCTATTTGCATGCAGTTTCTCCTCACGCGCCCGCCGGGGAAAGGTGGGCAATTCGACCGATGAGCTTACCCGACTTCAACGCGCGCGCAGCAGCAGCAGATCACGCCGCGGCCAGCCGCTACCATCTTGGGATGACCGACACCCGATGGAAACCCAGCGTCACCGTGGCAGCAGTCGCCGAACACCAGGGCCGCTACCTGCTGATCGAGGAGCACACGCCAGCGGGCTTGAGGCTCAACAACCCGGCCGGCCATCTCGACCCGGGTGAATCGCCGCAGCAGGCTGTCGTTCGCGAATGCCTGGAAGAGACCGCCTGTGCTTTCGTGCCGCAGTCACTGCTCGGCGTCTACCTGTCACGCTTCGTGCGGGCAGGCCAGCACGGCCAACCCGCCGAGGACGTGACCTATTTGCGAATTGCCTATGCCGGTAGCGTGGGCCTGCCCGAACCCGGCCGAGCGCTCGACACCGGCATCGTGCGCCGGCTGTGGCTGACGCCCGACGAGGTTCGCGCCAGCGTCGCCCGCCACCGCAGCCCGCTGGTGCTGCGCTGCATCGAGGACCACTTGGCGGGCAGGCGCTATCCGCTCGACGCGGTCGGCGCTGACGCGTCGGTGTACGCGCCCGGGCCGCTCAGCTGAACCGCGCCGGACGCTTTTCGCGGAACGCCGCGATGCCTTCCAGATGCTCGGCGGACCCGATCAGGCTGGCCTGCATGTCGCGCTCGAGCAGGATGTGCGCGCCGATCGGCATCTCGGTGGCGGCATCGACCAGTCGCCGCGTTCGCGCCACCGCCGTCTGCGGCCCGTCGGCCAGACGGCGACAAACCGCCATCGCCTCGGCCTGCAACTGCGCGTCGTCCACCAGTCGCGCGACCATGCCCCAGCGCTCGGCGTCCTCGGCACTGATCGCGTCGCCCAGCAAGCTGGCCGCCATCATGCGGGCGCGCCCGATCATGCGCGTCATCAGCCAAGTGGCGCCGACATCAGGGACCAGGCCCAGCTTGGGGACGAAGGTCAGCACAAAGCGCGCGCTGCGGGCCATCAGGATCACGTCGCAGGCCAGCGCGATGCCGACCCCGCCGCCAGCAGCCACGCCGTTGATCGCGCAGACCACCGGCATCGGCGCTTCGTTGAGCGAACGCACCAGCGTGATCACGCGCTCGAAGCCCGCGCGGTTGACGGCTTCGCGCTGGGCCTCCGAGGTCGTTGGCGCGAAGCCACGTCCGACCAGATCGGCTCCCGAGCAAAAACCGCGGCCCGCACCGGTGATCAGCAGCGCCCGCGCGCCGGCCATCGTGGCCTGCGCGACGGCGCGCGGGATTTCGCGGAACATCTCGTCATTGAGCGCGTTCAGCGACGCCGGGCGGTTCAGCGTGAGTTGCGCGATGCCGTCGTTCACCGACAGCGTGATGGCCTCGAAGGGGGTAGAAGTTTCGGTCACGGGGTCTCCTGGGATGGTCGACGGCCGGTCGGGGATGGAC
>RGQD01000445.1 GCA_010030205.1 Betaproteobacteria bacterium | reverse complement strand
TGATCGCACGCTTGGCGCAAAAAGCCCGGGCTGCCGGCATCCACCTGATCCTTGCCACGCAGCGGCCCAG
Source organism: Betaproteobacteria bacterium (assembly GCA_010030205.1). Lineage (GTDB taxonomy): Bacteria > Pseudomonadota > Gammaproteobacteria > Burkholderiales > Burkholderiaceae_C > Pseudaquabacterium. Next base: position 3,001 of record RGQD01000445.1, on the reverse strand, counting down.
CGTGGACGTGATCACCGGCCTGATCAAGGCCAACATCCCGACGCGCTTGAGCTTCCAGGTCAGCAGCAAGATCGATTCGCGAACCATCCTCGACCAGATGGGCGCCGAGGCGCTGCTCGGCCAGGGCGACATGCTCTACCTCACACCCGGCGGTGGCGTGCCGGTGCGGGTGCACGGGGCTTTCGTCTCCGATGACGAGGTGCACCGGGTGGTCGAGTACCTCAAGAGCCAGGGTGGGCCCAACTACATCGAGGGCATTCTGGAAGGCGGCGTGCTCGACGGCGACGGCGACGCAGGGCCTGGCGCCGGTGTCGGTGGCGGCGACGCCGAGGCCGACCCGATGTACGACCAAGCGGTGGCGATCGTTCTGCAAAACAAGAAGGCCTCGATCTCGCTGGTGCAGCGACATCTTCGGATTGGCTACAACCGAGCCGCGCGTCTGCTCGAGCAGATGGAGAAATCCGGCCTGGTCTCGAGCATGGCCACCAACGGTAACCGCGATCTGTTGATCCCCAAGCGCGATGAATAAGGCATGTCGCCCGAGCTTGTGCTGCTGGGCCATGGTCTTGGCGACGATGGCAGGGGCGGCGCAGGCCGACGCGGTCGACACGCTGCGCGAGTTTGCCCGCGAGGTCAAGACCGGCCGCGCCAGCTTCACCCAGACGGTCAGCGCGCCTGACGGTGCCAGGAAGAAGGTTTCCAGCGGCGACTTCGAGTTCGCCCGGCCCGACCGATTCCGCTTTGTCTACCGCAAGCCCTTCGAGCAACAAATCGTTGCCGATGGCCGCAAGGTCTGGCTCTACGACGTCGACCTGAACCAGGTGACGGTGCGTTTGATGTCGCAGGCATTGGGCGCGACGCCTGCCGCTTTGCTGGCCGGTGAGGCGATGGACAAGGACTTCGAACTCAGTGCAGCGCCCAGCATCGACGGGGTCGATTGGGTGCAGGCGCTGCCCAGGGTCAAGGACGCCGCGTCCCTCAAGTCGATCCGCGTCGGTTTCCGCGCCAAGGCGCTGGCCGCAATCGAAATTGTCGATGCCTTTGGGCAGCGCTCGCTGCTGCAGTTCAGCGCCGTTGAAGCCAACCCTAGGCTGGCCGATGACCGCTTCCGCTTCGTCCCGCCCAAAGGCGTGGACCTGATCGAATCGCCTTGAGTCTGGCGTGGGGCCGGTTCCGACTCTCAAGCAAATGTGGCTTTGCCGCTTTGCTTGACCCCCACGGGGGTTGGGCGGCTTCTGACGGCCTTGGGACGCTCAGAGCGGCCTGGTTGTCGAGGCGAGTCCGGTGATGCTTTCGCTGAAGGTCAAACGAACGGCCAGTCCGCCCAGCGCGCTGTCCTCGAGTTGCAACCGGGCGCGGTGCAACTCGGCGATTTCGCGCACGATCGCCAGCCCCAGGCCGCTGCCATCACCAGTCGCGTCTGTGCCGCGCGCAAAGCGCTCCAGCACCGCCTCGCGTTCGTCGGCTGGCAGCCCGGGTCCGCTGTCAGCCACCAGCAGCGCCGGCGGTTCGGCCTGCACGCTGATCTCGACCCGGCTGCCGGGCGGGCAGTAGCGCAACGCGTTGTCCACCAGATTGCCCAAGGCTTCGCTGAGAAGCTCGGCCTGTACCGAGGCGATGACGGGCGCTGCGGGCGCCACCAGTTCGAGGTCGATCTGTCGCGCCAATGCTGCGTCCAGGTAGAGCGCGCCCACATCGTGGGCCAGCGCGACCAAGTCGACTGGCGTGAGCTCGAGATCAAAAGCGGTTTCGGGGTCTAGCCTGCCCAGCGCCAGCAGTTGTTGCAGCAGCCTGGCGGCGCGCTGGGTGCTTTGTTGCATTTCGGCGATCACGCTGCGGGCGCTGGAGAGGTCGGGTGCCGCCGCCGCGCGCGACAAGCCCAGCTGCAGGCCAGCCAGCGGCGTGCGGATCTGGTGTGCGGCGTTGGCAGCGAAGCGCCGTTCACGCAGCAACAGTTGGTGGATGCGCATCAGCAAGTCGTTCAGCGCGCTGGCAAACGGCAGCAACTCGCGCGGCACGCCTTGCATGTCGATGGCCTGCAGCGAGTGGTGCGAGCGTTCGTTCCAGCGCGCTGCGATCTGCTCCAGCGGCCGCAGCGTCCAGCGCAGCGCCAGCACGATGGCCACCGCTGCGGCCAGCAGCAAGCCGCCCAGCGGCACCAGCATCAGCTGCAGGTCGGCGCGGACACTGCGCCGCTTGAACAGGGTCTCGGCCACCAGAACCTGGGCCTGGGCCGCACCGCTGCCTACGGTGATTTCGGCGACCCGCACCGGCTGACCTGCAAAGCTGGCGTCGAAGACCCGGCCATCGTCGTAATAAGCGGTGCGCTGGCCCGAGGTCGGGACATTGTGGTGGCCTGCGACATGGTGCTGATACTGCCGCACGCTGAAGTAGGTGCTGTCGACCACGTCGTAGGCCAGGATGGCCTCGGCATCGCCGTCCAGATTGACCTGGGCTTGGCCGTTGACGAAATGCACCTGGTGGGCGAGCGAGCGGGCGGCGTCGATCAACCAGCGGTCGAAGGTCCGGTCGGTCAGGGTTTGGGCGGTGTAGACCCCGAGTGCGCCGGTGGCCGCGACGATCAGCAGCAGCGGCAGCAGCAAGCGCCGCAGCAGATCGCGCCACAGTGCTGGGGCCGGGCTGCTCATGCTTCGTCGCCCGTGGGTTTGCCGGGCACGCTGTCGTCCAGCGCCAGCAGGTAGCCGAATCCGCGCAGCGTGCGAATCTGCACACTCGACCCGATGAGCCGTCGGCGCAGGCGCGAGATGTAGACCTCGGCGGCGCTGTCGTTGATCTCCAGGTTGCGCTCGGCCAGCGCTTCGATCAGCACGCGTTTGGGCAGCAAACGCGGTGCCCGCCGCACCAGCAGACCCAGCACCTCGAATTCCCGGGGCGACAGCTCCAGGGTCTGCTCACCCAGACAGGCCCGGCCCTCATCACCGAGCCAGTGCAAGTCACCGAAACTGAGTCTGCGCCCAGGTGCTTTGGCGGTGCGGCGCAG
>RGQD01000444.1 GCA_010030205.1 Betaproteobacteria bacterium | reverse complement strand
GCAGCGGAGCTGGTCCGAACAACCTGCACCGGACGTCAGCGCGCGGTTCGCCGGATGACGCTCAAGAATCAGGCGTGGCCCAGGCCCGCAGCGGCGATACCGGCGATGACGATCTCCTCGTCCTCGTCGCCGGTCCCGCCCGAGGCGCCGGCCGCACCGATCACCCGGCCACCGGCATCGGTGATCAGCACCGCACCCGTCTGCGGGATGAACTTCTGCAACGAAGCCTGCGCCAGCGTGTTGAAGAACGCCGGCACGTCCTTGGCGCGCTGGGCCAGCACCCGGCTGTTCACGCCCATGCCCACCGCCGCAGCGGCCTTGCCCAGTGCGATGTCGAGTCGCAGCGCGGTCGCGCCGTCGTCGCGTGCTGAGGCGACGACCTGGGCGGCGGCGTCGACCACCACCACCCCCATCGGCTTGAAGCCTTTGGCATGCGCGCTGGCCAGCGCGGCGTCGATCAAGGTGCGGGCAAGCGCAAGGTTCAGGGTGGTCATGTGGGAGTCTTGGTCAGTGCTGAGAGGCCTGCATTCTCATCGACAAGCGCGCAGCGCGTGGCGGCGCGATGGCTGGCTTTCCAACAGCGCGGGTTCACCGAACCCGAAAAAATTTATCATGCGCCACAGGCTGCAGTGCCCTGATAGCCCGCTGTCCAACCCGAGAACCCCGATGGCTGACGAGAAAATTCGATTCGACGATGGCGCAGGCTATGAGCAGATGATGGGCAAGTGGAGCCAGCTGGTCGGTGCCGGCTTTGTCGACTGGCTTGCGTTGCCAGCGGGCCTGAAGTGGCTTGATGTCGGTTGCGGCAACGGCGCGTTCACCGAAATGCTCGTCGATCGCTGCGCGCCGTCTGCGGTCTCAGGGATAGACCCGTCCGAAGGGCAATTGCGCTACGCCCGCGAACGCCCGGCATCCCGGCTGGCCAGCTTCCAACTCGGCGACGCGATGGCACTGCCATTTGCCAAGCATGAATTCGACTCCGCAGTCATGGCCTTGGTGATCTTCTTTGTCCCCGATCCGGCAAAAGGCGTGGCCGAGATGGTGCGGGTGGTGCGTCCCGGCGGCTGGGTCTCGGCCTATGCCTGGGACATCCTGGAAGGCGGGTTTCCGCTGGCCGCCGTGCAGGACCAGATGCGCGCGATGGGCATCACGCCGATGCTGCCGCCGAGCGCAGCCGTCTCCAGGATGGCTGCGCTGCGCGCCGCCTGGACCGACGGCGGGCTCGAATCGGTGCAAACGACCGAGATCACCGTGAAGCGCACATTCGCCGATTTCGACGACTACTGGCGCACCGCGATGCTCGGTTCGAGTGTCGGCCCGAAAGTCGCGGCGATGAGCGCGACCGACCGCGAACTGCTCAGTGCCGGCGTGCGCGACCGCTTGGGCGTCAGCGGCGCTGGCCAGATCACCATCAGCGCGCGCGCCAACGCGGTTCGCGGCCGCGTCCCCGGTTAGCCGAATGGCGCGCTGAGCGGCCCGGCGCTAAGGGCTGACGATCGCGAACTTGCCCAGCGGCTTGTCGATCAGGGCGAAGAAGCGCAGCAAGTCGATCTTGCTGCCGCCGATCTTGAGTTCGTCGCTCAGCAGCGTGTCCTTGACACCGGCCGTGCCGGTCATCAGCTTGATCAACAGCGGCTTGGTCAGCGTCAGCGTCGCGTTGGCGTCGGCGGCCGGTGCGGACTTTCGGTGGTGCAGCACGGCGTTCTCGATCCACAGCACGTGGCTCTCGCGGATGTCGGTCACGACCAGGTTGAGCTTGAAGTCTTTGCCCTCGGCCGCTGGGCCGTCCAGGCTGGCGGCCATCGCCTCGAGAAAGCGCTCGACCGGCGTGTGCTGCAGCATGTCCAGCACTTGGGATCGGTCCAGGCCTGTCTTCGGCGGGCCATTGCGCAATTCGGCCGCCGCGCTGAGGTAGCTGTTGCGCCAAGTCGCTGACTCTGACTGATAGGCCATCTGGTCGTAGGTGCGCGCCAGCAGCAGCCTGGCCGCTGCGCTGTCGGGCGCAGCGAACACGACATGGTTCAGCAGCTCGGCGGCCCAGCGGTAATCCCCCTGGTCAAACGCCCCACGCGCCGCGGCCACTGCCTTGTCGGTGCCGCCCATCAACGCCAGGTAGCGCTTGGCCGAGTCCTGCGGCGGCAGCGGGTTCAGGTTGGCCGGGTTGCCGTCGTAGGCGCCGAGGTAGAACTGGTAGACCGCCTTGACGTTGTGGCGCAGGTCACCGTAGTAGCCGCGCGCGCCGAAATGCGTCGCCAGCGATTTCGGCAGCTTGACCCTCTCGGCAATCTCTCGCGGTGTGTAGCCGGCGTTGGCCAGACGAACGGTCTGGTCGTGGGTGTACTTGTAGACATCGCGGTGCTTGGTGATGAAATCGGCGATTCGCGCATGGCCCCAGATCGGCCAGTTGTGTTGGCCGAAATAGACCTCCGAGTCGCCGAGTTGGTCAAGCGCCAGCTGCAGATAGCCCGCCCAGCGCAGCGCGTCGCGAACCTTGGCGCCGCGCACCGGCAGCAGGTTGTGCATGGTTTGCGCCAGATTTTCGGCGCCGCCATAAGCTTTCTTGTCCGGGATCGAGAAAGTCAGCTCTGCAGGCGCTTCGGCGCCGGGCACGTTGTGAAAAACAAAGCGCACGCCGTCCAGCACCATTTCCTGCGTGGGCTGGGTGATCAACTGCGTCGGCGCGAGGATGCCGACGGCGCCATAAGCGACGTCCTTGCCCAGGCCGGTGTCGACCAGACCCTTGGGCGAGCGCTCGAGGTTTTTGCCGAACTGGTACATCGAACGCCGTGACATCGCGGTGCCGACCAGGATGTTCTCGCTGGTGGCCTCTTCGACGAAACCCTCGGCCGCGATCACCGGGATCTTGCGCGAGGCGAGGTCCTGGGCCGAGGCCACGCCCAGCGCGCCGCCAAAGTGGTCGACATGGCTGTGCGTGAAGACGATGGCCGACACCGGCTTGTCGCCCAGGTGCCGGCGCGCGAAAGCCAGCGCTGCTGCTGCGGTCTCGCGCGATGTCAGCGTGTCGACCACGATGAAACCGGTCTTGCCCTCGATCAGCGTCATGTTGGCGAGGTCGAAGCCGCGCAACTG
>RGQD01000443.1 GCA_010030205.1 Betaproteobacteria bacterium | reverse complement strand
ACCCCGCGCAGCGCTACGCCGGGCTGGTGGCCAACGCGGTGCTGGGCGGCGGTTATTCGGCGCGGCTGAACCAGGAGGTGCGGATCAAGCGCGGCCTGAGCTACGGCGCGTCCAGCAGCGCCGAGAGCTTTCCCGCCGGCGGCATGGTCAGCGCCCGGGCCCAGACCCACCATCCCAGCGCTGCCGAGGTCTTGCAGCTCTTGCGTGGCGAGATCACCCGACTCGCCGACGCACCGCCCGGCGCCGAGGAACTGGCGGCGCGCCAAGCCAGCTTGGTGGGCGGTTTTGCGCGTCGGCTCGAGACCACGGCCGGGCTGTCGGCCTTGCTGGTCGGTCAGTTGGCGCAGGGCCGACCGTTGGCCGAGCTGGCGCAGTACGCGCCCGGCCTGCTGGCTGTCACGCCCGAGCAGGTGCAGGCTTTTGCGCGCGAACATTGGCAGGCTGCCGCGTTGCGCGCGGTGCTGGTCGGTGACCTCGCCGCAGCCGGCGCCGAACTGGGCGAGCCGTCATCGCTGCGCTTGACGATAGACCAGCTCGACCTGGAGCAAACAGGTCTGCGCAAGCCGCGTTGAGTCGTGCGGCACGAGGCCGGCACCAGGCCGGCAGTGGGCTGGTGGGGCCAGCCCTTAAAGTCCGTGCTCGACCGACTTGCCATCCTGGAGGCACCATGCAACGCCGAAACCTGCTCTGGACCGCCGCCGCGCTGTCTCTGCCCGCTGTCCACATCCGGGCCCAGACCGGCGCCGACAAGCCGCCGCTGCGCATCCTGGTCGGTTTCCCGCCCGGCGGTTCGGCTGACATCATCGCCAGATTGCTGGCCGAGCGCTTGCCGGCACAGCTGGGCGGCCAGGCGGTGGTGGTCGAGAACAAGGCCGGTGCGGCGGGGCGGATCGCGATCGAGGCGCTGAAGAACTCGGCTGCCGACGGCAACACGCTGGTCATCATGCCCAGCGGCCCGGTGGTGCTGTTTCCGCATGTCTACAAGAAGCTGGGCTACGACCCGGTCAAGGACCTGGCGCCGATCAGCCAGCTCGCGGGTTTCCAGTTCTGCGTCGTCTCGGGCCCGAAGAGCAATGTCAGGAACGTCGCTGAGATGCTGGCCAAGGCCAAGGCCGACCCGTCGACGGCGACCTACGGCTCGTCGGGCAACGGCACTGTGCCGCATTTCCTCGGGTTGATGATCGGCGATGCTGCCGGCATCGATTTTCAGCATGTGCCTTACCAAGGCGGTGCGCCGGCGATGACCGCGCTGATGGGCGGCCACATCGGCTACACGATGGATGTGCTGGCCGAATCGCTGGAGCAGCACCGCAACGGCAAGATCCGCATCATTGCGGTGACAGGTGCGCAGCGCGCGCCGCAACTGCCCGATGTGCCCACGCTGCGTGAGCAAGGTCTGGCGATGGACGCCAGCGCCTGGTTTGCGATCTACGGCCCGGGTGCGCTGCCCGCAGCCACCGCGCAGCGCTTGAGCGCGGCAGTGCAGTCGGCGATGAAAGAGCCGGCGCTACAGGCCAAGCTCAGCGCGCTGGGGCTTGAGGCGATCGCCTCGACGCCCGAGCAACTGGCCGCAGTGCAGCGCGCCGACCTGGCCAAATGGGCCCAACCGGTCAAGGCCTCTGGCTTCCAGGCCGATTGAAGGAGCAAGACATGACGCAGCGTCCCAACATCGTTTTCATCGTCGCCGACGACCTCGGCTTTGCCGACCTCGGCTGTTACGGCGGCCGCGAGGCCGAGTTCGGCCCGGTCTCGCCCGTGCTCGACGGCCTCGCGGCGGCCGGCCTGAAATTCACCCAGGGCTATGCCAACTCACCGGTGTGCTCGCCCACGCGCTTTGCGCTGATGACCGGGCGCTACCAGTACCGGCTGCGCGGCGCTGCCGAGGAGCCGATCAACAGCAAGAGCCGGGGCAGCGCAACGCTGGGCTTGCCGCCCGAGCATCCGACGCTGCCTTCGCTGCTGCGCGACGCCGGCTACCGCACCGCGCTGATCGGCAAATGGCACCTGGGCTACCCGCCGCACTTCAGCCCGCTCAAATCGGGCTACCAGCGCTTCTTCGGTCCGATGTCGGGCGGGGTCGATTACTTCAGCCACTGCGATTCGCGCGGCACCCACGACCTGTGGCAGGGTGAGCAAGAGCACCGCGAAGACGGCTACCTGACCGACTTGATCACCGACCGCGCGGTGCAATGGCTGGGCGAGGTGGCTGGCCCCGCCGGCGGCGGTCAACCGTTCTTCCTGAGCCTGCACTACACCGCGCCGCACTGGCCCTGGGAGACGCGCGACGACGCCGCGCTGGCCGAGGAGGTCAAGGACAACTTGTTCCACCTGCACGGCGGCAACATCCACCGCTACCGCAAGATGATCCACCAGATGGACGAGGGCATCGGCCGGGTGATGGCAGCGCTGCGCCAGGCCGGGGTCGATCGCGACACGCTGGTGGTGTTCACCAGCGACAACGGCGGCGAGCGTTTCTCAGACAACTGGCCGCTGGTGGGCGGCAAGATGGACCTGACCGAAGGCGGTATCCGTGTGCCCTGGATCGCGCATTGGCCGGCGGCGATCGCAGCCGGCGGTGTCAGCGACCAGCAATGCCTGACGATGGACTGGAGCGCGACGATGCTCGCCGCTGCCGGCGTGGCCGCCGACGCTGACCACCCGCTCGACGGCGTCTCGCTGCTGCCGGTGCTGCACGACCCTGCAGCGACCTTCGAGCGCGCGATGGCCTGGCGCATGAATCACCGCGGCCAGCGCGCGCTGCGATTGGGCGACTGGAAATACTTGCAGGTCGACGGCTACGAATACCTGTTCAAGCTGCCTGACGACGAGCGCGAGCGCGCCAACCACGCCAAGCGCGAGCCCGAGCGGCTGGCCGCGATGCGCCAAGCCTGGGAAGACTGGGCCGCGACGATGCCGCCGATCGCCGCCGACGCAACCGTCAGCCTGGGCTACGGGGTGGCCGACATGCCGCAGCGCTGAGCGCTGCGCTGTTCCCGCAGGCTGCTCGACGCAGGACCCGGCGGTGCAAATCACCGCGGCCATCATCTTCGCTGTGGCGCTTGTCCACACCTTCGCTGCCAAGCAGTTCGAGCGCCTGGCCCA
>RGQD01000442.1 GCA_010030205.1 Betaproteobacteria bacterium | reverse complement strand
AAGGCCAACGTCTCGGGGTTGTCCCACAGCGCCTTGGCGAAATCGGTCTTGATCAGCCCTGGGGCGATGCAGTTGACGCGCACGTTGTGCGGCCCGAGCTCGACCGCGAGGTTGCGCGCGAGCTGCATGTCGGCGGCCTTGCTGATGCAGTAAGCGCCTAGCACCGACGAGCCACGCAGACCACCGATCGACGAGACGATGATGATCGAGCCCGCGCGGCGCGCCATCATCTGCGGCGAGACCATCGTCACCAGCCAGTTGTTGGCGACGATGTTGTTCTCGAGGATCTTGCGGAACTGCTCATCGGCAATGCCTGCCATCGGACCGTAGTAGGGGTTGCTCGCGGCGTTGCAGACCAGCGTGTCGATGCGGCCGTAGGTCGACAGCGTGCGGTCGGTCAGGGCTTGCAGCGCTGCCTTGTTGGAGATGCTCGCGGCGATCGCCAGCGCAGTGCCGGCACCGTGGCGGGCGTTGATCGCGTCAGCGACTTCTTCGCAAGCGTCTTGCTTGCGCGACGAGATCACGACCTTGGCGCCGTGCTCGGCCATGCGCTCGGCGATGGCGCGGCCGATGCCGCGTGATGATCCGGTGACAACGGCCACCTGACCCTGGAGGTTGAACAAGCTCATGTTGATTCCTTGGTTGTGATTGGACATCCGCATCTTTCCAAGCCGAGGCCGCAAGCGCCATTGGTACTTACGGTATAAACGTCTCTCAAGCAAATGTGGCTTTGCCACTTTGCTTGATCCCCACGGGGGGCGGCCGGCTTCGGCCGGCCTTGGGGCGCTCACTTTCCATACCGCAAGCTCCAAAAACCGAAAATTCCAATGAATCCAGACTTCACAGACCAAGTCGCGATCGTTACCGGCGCGGGCCGCGGGCTGGGCCGGGCCCATGCGCTGGCGCTGGCCGCGCGCGGCGCACGCGTGCTGGTCAACGACCTGGGCGACGCCGCGCAATCCGTGGCCGACGAGATTGTTGCCGCTGGCGGCCGGGCGCTGGCCAGCAAGGCTTCGGTCACCGATGTGGCGGAGGTCGCGTCGATGGTGGCGCAGGCGATGGCCGCCTGGGGCCGGGTCGACATCCTGGTCAACAACGCCGGCATCCTGCGCGACAAGAGCTTTGCCAAGATGACGATGGAAGACTTCAGGCTGGTGATCGATGTCCACCTGATGGGCGCGGTGCACTGCAGCCAGGCGGTGTGGCCGATCATGACGGCGCAGCAATACGGCCGCATCGTGATGACCACCTCGTCGACAGGCCTGTACGGCAACTTCGGCCAGTCCAACTACGGCGCTGCCAAGATGGCCCTGGTCGGGTTGATGCAGACGCTGTCGATCGAAGGCGAGCGCAGCGGCATCCGTGTCAACTGCCTGGCACCTACCGCCGCCACGCGCATGACCGAAGGCTTGTTGTCGGCCGAGATGCTGGCCGCGCTGCAGCCCGAGGCGGTGGTGCCTGCGCTGCTGTGGCTGGTCTGCGCCGACGCGCCGACCCGGGCGATCGCCTGCGCTGGCGCGGGTACTTTCGAAGCCGCCTACATCAGCTTGACGCCAGGGCTGCACCTGGGCACCGGGCCGGACGTCCCCGAACAGCTGGCCGCCGCCTGGGGTCAGGTCAGCGACCGCAGTGGCGATCAAGTGCCTGCCAGCGGCGCTGCGCAAGGCCGCAACGAGTTGGCGCAAGCGTTTGCCGCACACGCCAAGCCTGGAGTTGGCGCTTGAAGGCGCCAGCGAACGCAGCGGGCGCCGAGGCGCCGCGCTACTTTCGGGCGCCGCTGGCCGATTTCGGCGGTGCCAGGCCACCGGCGCCGGACTGGTTCGAGCGGGCGGTGGAAGATGCGCCCGAGCGCAGCACGGTCGAGGTCCAGGGCGCGGCGATCGAGACCCTGGCCTGGGGCCGCATCGGCGACCCCGGGCTGTTGCTGATGCACGGCAACGGCGCGCATGCCGACTGGTTCAGCTTCATCGCGCCCTTGCTTGCACGCGAAGGCCGGCGTGTGGTGGCGTTGAGCTTCTCGGGCATGGGTCGCTCGGGTTGGCGGGACAAGTACTCGGTGGCGCAATGGTCCGACGAGACGATCGCGGTGGTCGAGGCCACCGGCTTGTTCGATGCCCCCACGGCGCCGGTGCTGGCGGCGCATTCGTTCGGCGGCTATGTGTTGATGACGACGGCTGCGCGCCATGGCCAGCGTCTGCGCCGCGCGATCATCGTCGACACCCCGCTGCGTCCGCCCGATTCGATCGAGGCGCAAAACGAGCGGCGTCGTGAACGCATGGGCGGCGGCCAAGCGCGCTTCTACACCAGCGAGGCCGACGCCTTGTCGCGCTTCAAGCTGATGCCGCCGCAGGGCTGTGAGCACCCGTTCATCGCCGACCACATTGCGCGCCATTCGCTCAAGTCGGCGGTCGATGGACAGGGTCGTCCAGCGATGAGCTGGCGTTTCGACCCGGCCTTGTTCGACAATTTCGACTTTGGCAAGCCGCACCGCGACCTCGGTCAGTCGCTATGCCCGGTGGTGCTGGTTCGCGGCGGGCGATCCAGGCTTGTCACGCCCGAGTTGTTCGACCATGCGCGCTCGCTGGCGCCGCCCGGAACACCGACCCATGAACTGGCCGACGCCGACCACCATGTGATGGTCGACCAACCCTTGGCTTTTACCCGTTTGTTGGCGCAGTTGGCCGACGAGGTTTGAGACCCTTGGGCACTTAGTCCTGATGGACTTTTAGAGCTTCAGACCGGTGACAGCGGTCTAAGGCAGCGCGGCTGGTAGCGCTGCCTGGCGCTTCAAGCCTCGGTCGGCCCGCTGTGGCCGCCAGACGGTGCGCTCTCGGTCGCGCCCGGGCTGACCTGATGGACATCGCCCTGGACTGGGGCTGAGGCCGGACCGTTGGTCTGCACCGGGCTGGGCTGCGCCGAGGGGCGGCCGTCGCGCCGGTTGTCGGGTCGGTTGTTGGGTCGGCCGTCGGGACGATTGTTGGGTCGGTTATCGGGTCGACCATCGCGCATTGGCCCCGGTGCGGCCCTCGCGCCCGGCTGGTTGTCCGGACGTGCATCCTGGCGTGGGCGCTGATCGGCGCGGGGGCGCTGGTCCTGGCCTGGGTCCCGGCGCGGGCCCTGACCTGGATCGCGGCGAAAGTCCGGACCGCGT
>RGQD01000441.1 GCA_010030205.1 Betaproteobacteria bacterium | reverse complement strand
CGTTCGAGCTGACGCTAAGCTTTCGTGCCTCAACCACATCTCGACGCTGGAAACCACCGGGGCCGCAGTGACAGGTGAAGCGAAACGCAGTGCCCGAGAGGCCTCATCAAAATTTGTGCGATCGGTCCGTATGCAGTGCCACCGCCTGGGCCTGATCAAGCCGATGGCAAGCCTCCAGCGCCAGTGCCGGCAGTTCGTCCGCTGCGTGACGCTCCACGCGCCCTTGTTGGGTCAGCGACAGGGCGTGTTGCATCGGAGCTGGGTTGTCTGCCGCAGGTAAGCCTAGTTGATCGCGTGCGTCGAGCGCGACACGCTCAGGCGCTGCCTGAAGCGCTGCGTGCTCCACGGTCAGCCACTGCGCCGACGGCATCGTCTTGACACCCCACAGCAGCACGTCGGCTGCACGGTGCATCGCATGCGCCAGAAATTGGTCTAGCGCCAAGGGGTCGACGCTGCTGCCAGCCAGGCCGTGAATCGCAAACATCGTTTGCCACATCTTGCGGTTGGACATGAACACCTGGGCCGCCGGTCGTGCCATCCACACGACCCGCAGGCCAGGGAAACGCCGGTACAAGGCCGGTAGCCGAAAGCTATGGTTCGGTGACTTGAGGATCAACGGCCCAGCTGTAGCGGCCGCCGTGCTCAGGACGTCGCGCAGAAAGCCCTCCAACGTGATCAGCCAGCTTGAATCTCTAAGCCAGAAATCGGGATCGAGGGTTTCTGTCAATTCAGCCAGTCGGCCGGGTTGCCAGAAAGCCCGGTAGGCCGATGGCGCGCCCAGCGTCAGCAGCGCGAATTCATCTTCCTGCGGTGACTCGTCCCCAATAGGCAATGCATCCATCGGCCGGGCCAAGACTTGATGGTGGGAGCGGCGCGGCGTTGTCGTGAAGGCTGCGGCGTTCATGCATTGCCAACTGCGCGGGGTTGGCAGACCTGTGGCAGCCGTGAGCAATTCATGCATCACCGTGGTGCCGCTGCGCCAGGTTCCTGCCACCAGCACCGGGTCGGCCAATGGCGTTGACGGGCCGCGCTGCGACTCCAACTGTCTGGTCAGTTGCGCATTGATCGATCCCCAGGTCGACTGCCAGTTCAGCACCGCGCGTTGCTGCAGCGGCAGCTTGCGCCAACCGAGGTCTGAGCGCAGCCAGTTCAACAGCGGCCTGGTGATCGCCAGTGTCGGCTGCGATCTTCGTGTTGCTGCATTGCCCATCACTGCAGCCCAGCGATTCGTCTTTTCTCGGCCTCGGCCAATTGACTGTGCAACAGCGTCTGCAGTTCGCGGGAGCGCTCGGGTCGCTGCTGAGCGAGGTCACGGGTTTCGGCCGGGTCAGCGGCGAGGTCGAACAGCGTGACCTTCTCGGCCTGCGCTTTGCCTTTCGGATCCAGCGCCAGCGTCAGCTTGTCATTGCCGTCGATCACCACATACCGTCCGTAGCGAATCGGCTCAAAGCGGCTTTGCCGCTCCATCGTCATTGAGAAGACTGGCTTGGATGGCAAGGGCTTGCCCTCCAGCGCGGCGCGAAGCGAACGGCCCTCGGCACGGGGCAGCGGCGGTGCGCCCACCATGTCTAGCAGTGTCGGGGCCAGGTCGGCTTGGCTGACCGGAACGTTCAGTGTTTGTCCGATTTTTTGACCAGGCAGCTTCACCACCAGTGGCACGCGGATCAGGCTGTCGTGGGTCAGTGGTCCTGCGTGGCCTAAATAGCCTTTCTCAAACGACTCACCGTGGTCTGAGGTCACCACTACCAGCGCCGAATCCAGCAGCCCCTGGCGGTCGAGGTCCTCCAGAAATGTGCCCAGCGCTGCATCTGCGGCCATCACGCTCTCGCGGTACCTCAGGCGATGTTGATCTACGCGAGGTCAAGCTGGCCTTTCGCCAAAAGCTTGTACTTGGTTGACGGCGGCGGCAGGTAAGGTGCGTGAGGCGGTAGCGGTTGCGCCCAGACGAACAGGGGCGTGTTGAGCCCCTCGCGCGCCAGCAGCGATCGCGCCGCGGCATAGGTTCGTTCTGAGTCGAAGGGATTGCGCTCGCCGTGCAGCGTCATGTCGTAGGCGCTCAAGAATGACAATGCCGCAGCCGCCAGCCTGGGCAGCGCGGTATCGGGGAAGATCGATGTGGCCTCGCGAATCCGGTTGCCGAAAAGGCTGGTGCTGGCAAGCGTCGCGCTGGTGTAGGCGGCGAAGGTGCCGCGGTGGCGTGGGCTGGCGAGCAGGTTGTCGGTCATCGAGTGGGTTCGCCAGCCCTGCGCCTGAAGTACAGCTGCCAGGGTATGGCCGCGGGTTGCCTGGGCCATCTTGGCATCTGGCTGGGTGGCCAGATGAGTCCAGGGCAGCAGGCCAGAGTCCATCGTCGAGGTGGTTGGCGTCGTGAAGTTCGAAGCTGCGTAAAAGCGCGTGAAACAACTTGACTTGGCGGTGGCTGGCATTGGGGTTGCTGGCCGCCGCGTTGTGCCTGGTATTGGCTCATCCACCCGCCATGCTGCACGGTAGCTACCAAGGACACGCGCCGAACTGTCCAGATGATCGCCGTTGCCAACGCCAGCATCGCCAGGCTTCTTATCGCAGGGGTGATGACCAGGTCGACGCCAAGGACCGTCCGGGCCCATTGCCATCCCGTGCGCGCGGCTTGCCAACCGCAGACCCAGGTCAGTGGCAGCAGCAGCACGGTCCAACCTGTCAGCGCGGCCTTGGCCGCGCGCATGCCGGCCAGGCCTGTCACGCCAGTCACTGCACGGGCCAGTGTCGCCAGTGCGAAAGCGGGCAGCAGCCCAAGCCAGCCCAGCAGGCCCAGGTCTCGCAGCACCTCGCGCAGCGGCGCGACAAACAACAAGCCATCCAGGATCGGCAGCACTGTCAATGGCAGCCAAAGCAGCGTGGTGCCCGCGGCCGCCACACAGAACATCGACCAGAGCGATATCGGGATCGGCGGACGAGGTTCAGGCGCGTGCAGCTGAGCAGCGCCTTTTGTCATTCGTCCCGCCGGCCCGTCAGCCGCCGCCACAGCCTGCGCAGTTGGTCAGCGATGAAACGTCTCAGGAACAACCATGCGCCAACGATGGCCGCAAACAGCGGCGCCAGCAGCTGAAAAAGCATGCCACTGGCGTTGGGGTCGATATAAGCCCAGGCGCCCAGTGGCAGCGAGGACAGCAAG
>RGQD01000045.1 GCA_010030205.1 Betaproteobacteria bacterium | reverse complement strand
ACCCGATTGCCAGCAGCGAGGGCCTGGCCCTGATGCGCCTGGCCGAGGCGCTGCTGCGCGTGCCCGATGCCGAGACCGCTGTTGCCTTGACTGCCGACCAACTGGGCCGGGCCGACTTCAGCCAGGCGGGCGACACCACCCTGGCCCGACTGTCCGGCACCGCCATTGCGCTGAGCAAGCACTTTCTGCCCGAGGGCGAAGCCCCGGCTGGCCTGCTGGCCCGGCTGGGGACACGCACCGTGGTGGCCGCCACCCTGCGCGCGGTGCAGCTGCTGGGGCGCCAGTTTGTGCTGGGCCAGACCATCGCCGACGCGCTGCAAGTGGCCAGCGCCGCGCGCCGCCACAGCGCCGGCCTTCGCTACAGCTTTGACATGCTGGGCGAGGGCGCCCGCACCGCGGCCGACGCTGCCAAGTACCTGGCCAGTTACCGCCATGCTATTGAATCAATAGCTATAACCTCAAACAGAACGGGGCCTTGCGAGCAAAATGACGGTATTTCCATCAAGCTCAGTGCGCTGCACCCGCGCTATGAAGACGCCCAGTCGGCCCGGGTACTGGCCGAGCTGGTGCCCACGCTGTGGGGCCTGTGCGAGCTGGCGGCAGTTGCCAACATCAACCTGACGATTGACGCCGAAGAGGTGGACCGGCTGGAGTTGTCGCTGGCGGTGCTGGCGCCGCTGGTGGCCCGGGTGGCGCAGCAGCAGCCGCAGTGGCGCGGCCTTGGGCTGGCGCTGCAGGCCTACCAAACCCGTTCGCTGGCGCTGATCGACCATGTGGTGGCTCTGGCGCGGCAGCACCAGGTGCGGCTCTCAGTCGGTGCGGTGCACGGCCTCGCACCCGAGATTCCGCTCGAGTTCACGCGCCGGTTCGGCATCCCGCTGCTGCTGCTCTACGGCCTCACCGAGGGCGGCGGAGCGATGCTCACGACCAACCGCGACCGCCTCACCACGGCCTTCCGGTGCCGCCAGGCACTGTGGGCGACGTGCTGCTGCGCCCCACCCAGCCCGACATGTTCATGCAGGGCTACTTCGCCGATGCGGAGAAATCGCTGGCGAGCTTTCGCGACTGCTGGCTGCAGACCGGCGACCTCGGCAAGCTCGAGGCGGACGGCAACTTCTGGTTCATTGGCCGCAAGTCGCATTGGCTGCGCCGCTTCGTATTGTCAAGTGGACATCTGCGGCAATGAGCTGTCAATGAGCTGTCAATGAGTGTTTTTAGCGCTAACGCCGCTCGAAGCATGTCGACTTCATGTCTGTTTAAGACGCAGCAGTCGAAATCGTGGTAACCACTGCCCGCCAGTTCCTGCATCCCATGCCAGCTCAACCCTAGCGCCTACCGTCAGCGCATCAACAGACTCATCGATGACGTTGCTGACCAGCCTCACGCCGCTGCAGCTTTCGAATTCGACCAACACGACGTTGTAAGGCACCGCCGAAATAGCATCTGAATGGCTAGGATGATAGACAACCGTAAAACTGAAAATCGTCGCGACGGTCGGCGCCTCGACCCAGTCAGAGGCTAGCGACTGGCAGCGAGGGCAGAACGGTGCAGGCGGATGCCGGAAGGTTTTGCAATTGACACAGCGCTGAAAGCAGAGGCGCCGTGCGGCGCACAGTTCCCAGAAGTGCCGGTCGTCCAGGGTGGGCGCGACAGCCGGAAATGTCGATGGAAAGTACGCCATTAGGCGCCGCCCAGGATCAGTGCGCTTGTCGGACCGATGGCCGGCCCGCCGGTGGCGAGGCAAATCTTTGCATTCGCGACCTGGGAGGTGGATGTGCCACGCATCTGACGAACAGCCTCAAGCACAAGATTGAAGCCATGGATATAGGCCTCAGCCAGATTACCCCCAGAGGTGTTGATG
Organism: Betaproteobacteria bacterium; assembly: GCA_010030205.1. Lineage (GTDB taxonomy): Bacteria > Pseudomonadota > Gammaproteobacteria > Burkholderiales > Burkholderiaceae_C > Pseudaquabacterium. Next base: position 18,090 of record RGQD01000045.1, on the reverse strand, counting down.
GGCAAGGAGCCGTGGGGCCAGGCAATCTGCCCGCTCGCCGCGAAAGGGCCTCCCTCACCGCGGTCGCAGAAACCAAAGTCCTCGAGACTCATCAACACCATGCCGGTAAAGTCATCGTAGAACTGTGCCACATTGACGTCTGCCGACGTGATGCCGGCACGCGCATACAGTTCGCGTGCCAAAGTGCCCGCGTTGCCTGAGCAGAAGACGTCTGCGGGCATGTTGAAACCGGCCAGCGGGCCAGTACCCCAGCCGCCTTCGCTGCCCTGCCCGGCAGCGAGTATCGGCACCGCGACGCCGCTGAGATCGCAAGCGCGCTCGTAAGTCGTGACAAGGACCGCGCACGCGCCGTCACTTTCCAGGCAACAGTCATAGAGGCGCAGCGGGTCAGCAATCATTCGAGATGCGAGATAGCGCTCTAAGGTTAGCGGTCGGTCGCGCATCACCGCGTTTGGGTTGCGGCCCGCGTTCGCGGAGCAGGCCAGCGCCACGCTGGCAAGATGTTCCGGCAGCGTGCCGTATTCGGCCATATGGCGCCGCACGATGAGGGCCATCATCTGCGGCGGCGAGAACAGGCCGAACGGATGGATGAAGTTCTTGCCCGGAGCCCAAGCATGCGCTTGCCCGTATCGAAACGACTGGCCCTGGCACAGGCTCCTGTAGGCGACGGCGTAGTTGGCCAACCCCGATGTGACCGCCGCCGCCGCGTGTGCGACTGCAGCGCAGGCGCCGCCGCCACCACCGCCCCAGACCATCGAGGCGAAGCGCACCTGTTTCGCACCGAGCGCAATTTGCATCAACGACGGCTCGCTAGCGTCGTTGGCATAGGACGCAAACCCATCGATCTCGCTGCAAGGCAAGCCTGCATCCGCAGCCGCAGAAACAACGGCCTGTGCGGCAAGCTGGAATTCGCTGCGGTCGAGGATGTGTCCCCATTTGGTAAATTCGGTTTGGCCGATGCCGACGATGCAGGGCTGCTTCGCGAGAAGGGCAGAGTGGCTCACGGCGCCGGCTCCTCGGCCCACCGTTCGACCAACTGGCGTTGCACCTTGCCACTCGTGCTGCGAGGAAATTCGCTTTGCGACGCGACGAGGTGAACCGCGTTGGGGCATTTGTAGGTCGAAAGCCGGTCGCGACACAACTGCATCAGTTGCTCTGCCGTCACCCGTACTTCCGGCTGCAAGGCAACGAAGGCGACGGGGACTTCGCCCCATTTCGCGTCACGCCTTTTGACGACGACGGCTTCGGCCACGCGAGGGTCCGCCATCAACACTCGCTCGATCTCTGCGGGATAAATATTTTCACCGCCGGATTTGATCATGTACTTGGATCGATCGACGTAGTTCAGCCTTCCGTCGGGTAACTCGACAAACAGGTCGCCCATGTGGAACCATCCACCACGGAACTCATGGGCATTGACGTCTGGCGCATTCCAGTAGCCGCTGAACACAGTCGGTCCACGCACTGCAATCTCGCCAGGGTCGCCGCGCTCCACGTCATGGCCATCGCCATCGACAAGACGCCAGACGTAGAGCGAGTTGTGTGCCTTCGCCAAGCTCTCCGGTTGGCAGCCGGGTGCGAAAAGCGTGCCAGAAGCCGGCATCATCCCCGTCTCGGTTGAGCCAAAAGTATTCCAGTACGGTGCCTCGAACAAGCTCGAGATCTCTGATATCAAGTGCTTGGGGAGCAGATCGGCCAGCGCTCCGACGACCTTCAATCCCTTTGAGCGAACGCCTCGGTTCCTGAAAGCCTGCGCTACACGTTCGGCCATGCCTGGAATCAGCACCAGCCACCACAACCGCTCGGTTGCGACCAGATCGACGATGCGCTCGATGTCCGCGCCGTCGACAATGAAGACCTGGCCGCCCATCCCGATGACGTGTATCGCGTGCTCGAGCGAAACCATGTGAAACATCGGTGCCCAGGCGACGAAATTGTCGCCTTCCACAAGGCCTGAATCGAGCCGACTCAAAGTCATGCGCGCCAACTCGGCGCGATGGCTGATCAAAGCGCCTTTAGGCATCCCAGTCGTGCCGCTTGTGTAGAGGATGAGCAAGCCGTCTTCCGGCTCGACAGCGACCTTGGGAGCCTCGGTGCTCGCCTCGGCGAGCCGGCGTTCGTAGTCGTCGTCAAGGTGAACCGTTGGGCCGCGCCAGTTGATCGCTTGTAAGGCCACTTCGAATCGCTTTGAGACGATCACCGCTCGCGGCTCGACGAGGCCGACGCAATGCTCGAGTTCCTCCGTCGCAAGTCGCCAGTTGAGACAGCAGGCAATGACGCCGAGCTTGGCCGCGGCGAACACCGTCTCGAGATACTCGACTCGGTTTTCCGAAAGAATCGCGACACGCGCGCCGCGCTCCAGGCCGAGGCCGGTGAGGACGTTCGCCAGCCGATCGACGCGACTGTCGAGCATGGCAAAGCTCACTTGCTTGTCAGCGTCGGAAATCGCGACCGCGTTTGGCCGGCGCCGGGCCTGCTGGGCGAGCAGGTCGCCCACCGTGAGGGCGCCTGCGCCCTCAATGGCTCGTTTGGCGTGATGGGTTGACAAACTGGTCTCCTTGCGATGAAAACTGGCCATCTAGTTTGAAATTGCCGACTTGGTTTCGATGCAACTCGTCAGGTCCGTTCGCCAAGCACAGCAAGCGCGCCGTGGCATAGACCGAGGCGATGTCGGCATCGTTGCCGATCCCGCTGCCAAAGGCTTGCATGGTCCAGTCGATAACTGGGCACGCGCTATTCGAGACGACAACTTGATCATGGTGATCTAGGCCTAGGCGACCGTGTTGCCGGCTCGGACCAGGCGATCGGCCGCACACAGCGTCGGCAGGCGGATAGGTACCGGCAAGTCGATCGGCTTCAAATTGCAGCGCAAAACCTCGCCGTATCACCGCTCCACACGCAAGCCGGCGAGTTCGCGGTCCCAGAGCTCCCCGCGTCTGGCCTGTGCGTCCTGCTTCAGCTTGTACTTCTCGAGCTTTTCAGTCGCCGTCTTTGGCAGGCTATCAATGAACTCGACAAAGCGCGGCACCATGAAATAAGTCATGTGCGTGGCTGAAAAATTGACGACATCCGCGTGCGTAAGGACTTCGCCGGGTCGCTTCACGACGTAAACCATCACATCGTCCTCGGTCATTTCCGAGGCCACCGGGATGGCCGCGACCTCCAGAATAGCGGGGTGGCGCGACAGGATCAGTTCGACTTCGTAAGCCGAGATATTTTCGCCGCGTCGCCGGATGGCTTCTTTCTTGCGATCGACGAAGTAGAGATACCCATCGGCATCCAAATAGCCGCGGTCACCTGTGCAAAACCAACCGTCGGCGAAGGCGCGCGCAGTCTCTTCTGGCATTCGGTAGTAGCCCTTCATCATCGAGCCAGGCATAAGAGGCAGCACTAAAATCTCGCCGACCTCGCCAGTTGCGAGATCCCGACCATCGTCGTCGATGATGCGCAACTTGCAAGCACCTCGCGGCTGCCCGGCGGAGCCGGCTTTTTCAAAGGGATCGCTCGGCGTGAAGCAGGTCACCGAGAAGTTCTCCGACATCGCAAACACCGAGGTCAATTCGACCCCGTAGCGATGCTGCAACTCACGGTATATCTCCTTGGGCACCGGCACGGCCATGCAAAGCCGCAGCGCGTGGTCGCGCTCGTGCGGGCCGGGCGGCAGCTTCCAAATGATGTTGGTCATCGCACCCAGCGCATTGAATTGCGTGGCGCCACTGCTGCGGATGTCATCCCAGAAACGAGTTGCCGAAAAGCGAGCCGCGAGGGCAATGGCCGCGTCAGCCCACAACGCCGCATAGGAGCTGAACCAGATCGCGTTGGCGTGGAATAGCGGCAGACAGGTGTAGAGAATGTCGTCGGATCGATAGCCAAAGTCGTTGGCTGTCGCCCGGCCAACAGCATGCCCTTGCGAGTGCGGGCACATGACACCCTTCGATGGCCCGGTCGTACCCGACGTGTACATGATGAGTTGGGTGTCGTCGTGAGCAACGGCCTGTACCGGTGGCCGAGAATCATCGTCGGATTCGAGTACGCAGAAATTGGCGACATCGACGCCAGTGCGGCCCAATCCACACAGTCTTATGTCCCTGCCGCCGCGGTAATAGTAGCTCGTCACTTTCGACAGTTGGCCGGAGACGGCCGCGAGGCGATCGACCCATTCGTCGTCGATGACGACGCTGGTCGCATCAGATTGGTCGATGAAATAGCGCAGCATGTCGCCTTTGGCAGCAGTGTTCACGGGCACGACCACTGCGCCGATCTTGCCGAGACCCCAGGTGACGGCGTAGAACTCAGGACAGTTCGGCAGTATCACCGCGACGTGGTCGCCGTGGCGTACGCCGCGCGCGGCAAATCCGTTCGCGTAGCGATTGGTGAGTGTGTCAATCTGGCCGTATGTGATGCGCCTACCCTCCCAAATCAGGAACACCTTGTCGGGGATACGCATCGCCTTTTCAGCGAGCACGTGGCCGATCGTTCTTTCCTCAAGGGGATAGTCATGCATGGCGGTTGTTCGAGGCGGCTACGACGAGCGCGAAGGCGTCTCCATTCGGCGGCATGTCTTGACTGTGGCCTCACAGAGTAGCGCTGTCTTTTCGGGCAAACCCTATGCCTCTTTTTGACAAGCTATAGTAGACTCAAAAGAGATTTTTCTATGCAAAAAACAGACTGGAGACGCTAATGACCTTGCAGGCGCGCACTCAAGTCAAGCTCGCTTCGAGACCGGGGCTCGACGAGACGACGATCAATGAGTGGCAGGCCAGAGTCGATGCGGAGCGAGAACGCAAGGAACCTCCGACTTCATTTCCAAAGCTCCCAGACATTCCAGCAGGTCGCTACACCGATCCCGCCTTCTTCGAATTGGAGCGCCAAGCGCTGATGAAACGAGGCTGGATCTACGCTGGACATGTGGACGAATTGCCTGAAATAGGTAGTTTTTTTGTCCGCCGCCAGTCGGGGTCGCCGGTACTCGTCATTCGCGGCGAAGACCAAATAATCCGCGCCTTTTACAACACTTGTCGCCACCGTGGCGCGCCGGTCGCCCGAGTCGATGTCGGTTGCGCGGCGCGCAACAGCTTGACCTGCGGCTACCACGGCTGGACTTACCGACTCGACGGCACACTCGCGTCAGTGCCTGACTCGCGCGACTTTGCCGGCCTGGACCTGTCTTGTCGTGGCCTCGTGACTGTGCGCTGCGAGTTGCTAGGAAATTTCATTTTTGTTTGTGAAAACGCTGATGCGGAATCGCTCGATATCTTTCTCGAACCGGTAGCGCGCTACTTTCGGCACTTACCGCTTGATGAACTACGGCTGGTGCATCGGCGGATCATTGAACTCGACGGCAACTACAAGGTCGTGCTCGAGAACTTTCTGGAAGCCTATCACTTTCGCCTGCTTCACCAGCAGACAACGCACCGCGTCTTCGATGCTACCGGAACCAGCGTGCACCTGTGGCAAAACGGTCACTCGATGATGCTAACGCCGAACCGGCGCGCCAACTGGGTTGATCCAGGCACGATCGGCATGCCAGAGATGGCGGGCGCGACAACCATCGAGCGAGACAACAATCCGAGCTACAGCGTCTTTCCAAATCTGATCCTCCCGATTGCACCGAGTGGCATTCCTTGCGTCGCCATCTGGCCACTGAGCCTGGGCCGTACCCAAATGGAGGTTCTGTGGTTTGCCCCTGACTGGGGTGGCGGCCCGCGCGACCCATTGTGGGAAATGCGAATCGCGAACTTCGACCGCATCATCGACGAAGATGTCACGTTTGTGGCGCCAATTCAGGCGTCGATTTGCTCGCCCGGATTCAAGGGCGTTCCGCTCAGCTACCAGGAGCGGCGCATTTACCACTGGCACGAGGAGCTCGACCAACGTATTGGTATCGACCGGATTGCCGAACAGCTTCGCGTCAAGCCCATGCTGGGTACGCTGATAGAAAATTAGAAACAAAAGAGGAGACAACGATGAAAATAAATTGTATTTTGGCTGGAGCGCTGGTGATGCTCGGCCTCGCTTCGTCTAGTTCGTTCGGGCAGGCCTCAAAGCCCGTCCGTATCGGCGTCATGACTGATATGGCCGGCATGACATCTGATTTGGTGGGGCCGGGCAGCGTGGTGGCTGCACGCATGGCAGTCGAGGACTTTGGCGGCAAGGTGGCAGGTCGCACGATCGAAGTCGTCATTGGTGATACGCAAAACAAGCCTGACCTCGCATCCGTGATGGCGCGGCGTTGGTTCGACGCCGGAGGCATCGACGTCATCGTCGATCTGCCGAACTCATCGGTTGCGCTCGCCGTGCTTGAGGTCGTGAAAAACGCCAAGAAAGTCGTGTTGCTGACCGCTGGCGCGTCGACCGTCTTCAGCGGCAAGTCCTGCACTCCCTACAGCGTACAGTGGTCGCGGGACAGCTACGGTCTGGCGCAAAGCATCGGCAGCGAGATCGTGAGGTCGGGTGGCGACAGTTGGTTCTTCATCACGGCTGACTATGCCTTCGGCTACGCCACCGAAGCCGCCGTCGGTCAGGTCGTGCTCAAGAGCGGAGGAAAGGTGCTGGGCAGCGTCAAACACCCGACCGGTGCCAGCGATTTTTCGTCGTTCCTGCTGCAGGCTCAAACCTCCAAGGCCAAGATTATCGGCATGGCTAACGCCGGCAGCGACACCATCCTTGCCTTCAAGCAGGCGGCTGAATTCGGCATCAGCAAGGGGGGTCAACGTCTGGTGGCAACTTATATAAATTTAACTGATATCAACAGCATCGGCATCAAGGCGGCCCAGGGCTCACCCGTGGTGGACACCTTCTACTGGGACATGAACGACCCAGCGCGTGTTTGGTCACGACGATTTTTCGAGCGCCACAAGCGCATGCCAACGTCGTTGCAGGCCGACGTGTACAGCGCGGTCACCCACTACCTGAAGGCAATACAGACGACTGATCCGTCTGACGGCGCCGCAGTGGTGAAAGCGATGAAGGCGATGCCGATCATGGGACCGGTGCTGAACAACGCCACCATCCGAGAGGACGGCCGTGTCATCCGCGACTACTACATGTTCCGCGTCAAGGCTCCGGAAGAGTCGAAGACTCCTTGGGATTACTACAAGCTCGAGCAGGCGATTCCTGGTGATAAGTTGGTGATTCCGCTCGCTGACAGCGAGTGCCCGATGGTGAAGAAGCCAGGTGCGTGAGTGAACTCGTCGGCCAAGGCTGTGAAGAGTCGACGGGCTTCGTCGCAGCCTTTGATGCATCGCTGATTGAAGCCGGTGCCTGCAAGCCGACGGCACCGCTGAAAGAAGCCAGGCATCAGGCCCTGGAGAAGGTCATCGACTGGATGAAAACAATCAGGCCACAGGCATCGGTACGGACCGCCCGTCGGCGAGTGCTAGCATGACTTCACGTCAGTGCACTGCCCCTGATGCCGAGTGAACACCTGTTCGCGCAGGTGTGTACGTGACGACGCACTCGCAGTTCTCTCAGCCTGGCATGGCTCACTGCTTTGAATCTCCAGGCGGACTCAAATCCGAATGGCAACAACCTGGCCCTGCGGTAAGGTGTTGCCATTCGGATTTGAGACCATCGTGAATGCAGGAGTTAGAAATGAAAATGAACTGGTACCGGCTGGCAGCCGGCCTGGCTGCATTCATGGCTGGCTCTGCGATGGCGCAATCATGGCCCACCAAACCGATCCGGCTGCTGATACCGATCGCAGCCGGCGGCGCGACCGACCAACTGGCGCGCATGATGGCGTTGCGCTTGAGCAATGCGCTGGGCCAGCCGGTTGTCGCCGAGAACGTCACGGGCGCTGCCGGCTCGATCGCGCTGCAGCGACTGGCAGCTTCCGAGCCCGACGGCTACACACTAAGCGCTACTGCCAGCAGCCTGCATACGATCGCGGCGCACACATCGAAACTGCCCTACGACCCGATCGCGGCTTTCACCCCCATCGGCACCTACGCAGCGTTCGAGTACATGATGGTGGTGGGTGCCACATCCCCGGTCACGAGTCTGCCGGACCTGCTTGAACGCGCGCGCAAGGCGCCCGGCAATATCTCGTTCGGCTCTTCCGGGGTGGGCACGGGGAACCACTTGGCCGGTGTGCTTCTGGGCCAACTCACGGGCGTCGAGTTCAACAGCATTCCCTATCGCGGCGGCAGCCCGGCCATGCTCGATGTGATCGCAGGCCGCACGACCTTCATCTTCGACGTGCTGGGCGGCTCGGTTCCGTTGATCGAGGGCGGAAAGGTCAAGCCAATTGCCAGCAGCGGCGTGAAGCGGCATCCGCTGTTTCCCAATGTTCCTACCGTCGGCGAAACCGTTTCCGGTTACGAAGCAACGGGCTGGTTCGCGCTGATCGGCCCGGCGGGCTTGCCGCCTGAGGTGGTACGCCGGCTCAGCACCGAAATCAACAAGCTGCAGGCTGCCCCTGATTATCGGGATCAACTGATCAAACTGGGCTACGATGCATTGCCGGGTACTCCCGCCGATTTGCTGCAGCGCATGCGTACGGAATCGGCCAAGTGGGGACCGATCGTAAAAAGCCTGCCATGTTCGCTGCTCCCAGAACGCTGCGCTGCGGGAGAGCGTCGCTGAGGTCGGGCGCAATTTGAGGCCGGTTAGCCGGCCTGTCATCATTCTGTTGTGTCGCGTTTTCGCGTCGTGAGAAGGAAGGCCTGATGAACCAAGCTGAGGGAGTTTTTGCCGGACTGCGTGTCCTGGACGTGGGCAGCTTCATCGCTGCACCAGCTGCCGCGACGGTCCTGTCCGACTTCGGTGCGCAGGTTATCAAAATCGAACCCCCGAACGGCGGCGATCCGTATCGAGCGTTGGCCGCCCAGCCCGGCTTTCCCGAAAGCGAGCACGACTATTGCTGGACGCTGGATTCGCGCAACAAACGAAGCCTCGCGCTGGACCTGGGCAATCCGGATGGCCGACGCCTGCTGCATCGTCTCGTAAGCGAGACGGACATTTTTGTGACCAACATGCCGCTCAGGGTGCGCCAGCGGCTCGGCATTGCCTACGAAACGTTGGCTGTGCTGAACGAGCGCCTTATCTACGCCTCCTTCACCGCCTATGGCGAGACCGGCGAACAAGCGCACATGCCGGGCTTTGATTCAACGGCTTGGTGGGCGCGCTCCGGATTGATGGACCAGGTGCGGCCAGATGGCCAGAGCCCGCCCGCGCGCTCCTTGCCCGGGATGGGAGATCATCAGGCCGCATTGTCGCTGTTCGGCGCCATCGTTACCGCGCTCTACCGACGCGAGCGTACCGGCAAGGGAGGCTACGTCGGCTCGTCGCTGTTGGCCAATGGGGCATGGTCGAATGGCTGCTATCTGCAGGCGGCGCTGTGTGGCGCGAAGTTCACCGACCGGCCGCCGCGAACCATGGCAAGAACGCCGCTCTCGAATCACTACCGGTGTCAAGACGATCGTTGGTTGCTGCTGAGCATGAGCGTAAGCACCAGCCTTGAAGAGCGCTGCTGGCCGGCGTTCACCGAAATACTGGGCCATCCGGAATGGGCCGCCGATGCACGCTTCGCGACGCGCCAAGCGCGCCAGCAGAACCATGAACAACTGATTGCGGCGCTCGACCAAGCGTTCGCCGCGCGCGACGCAGGCTTCTGGCACCAGGCGCTGACAAGCGCCGGCGTGACGGTGAGCGTCGTCATGCGCGCAACGGATCTGGTCGGAGACCCACAGATGCTGGCGACCGGCGTGCTGGTGCCCATGCCCGGAAGCGGCGGCGCCGAACTCACCGTGAGCAGTCCGTTCTGGGTAGAGGGGTCGGAAAAGGTGGCGCCTCAGATGGCGCCGCAATTTGGCGAACACACCGACAGTGTGCTGCGCGATCTCGGTCTTGCGCCAGCGGAAATCGAGCGCCTGCGCAACGCGGGCGTCGTCGCCTGAACCTTGGACGCCCAAGGTTCGAGCACGATCCCGGCCTTCTCGCGGTCGCACATCGCCTGCAGCGACCTCTGCGCGCGCGTTACTTCCAGACTTTCTGTCTGCCAGCCGCCTGATCCTCAAGAAAATCCGCCGCTCGTATGCCGGCTAGCCTGAGGCCAGTCATAGCGACGTCTTCAACCGACGTTCTTCCACATTGAAACACCGGTGATTGGCTTGTTGGCCGATGCCAAGGACGATGCGGCTGTTGCGTTCTACCGGCACCATGGCTTCGAGATGTATGGAGGACAGCCAAAGCCGTTGATCGCTCGCTTGGCCAGTTTCTCAGGTGCAGCCTGAGGTTCACCCTGGCGGCGACGCTAAGCGCGTGAAAGCAGCCTATTCCAGGGTAATGGCCGCCTGCCGGATGACCTTCGCGTTGACTTCAGTTTCGGCTTTGATCTTTGCGGCAAATTGCTGCGGATCGAGCATGGGAATGTTGCCGTGAGGCATCAGCCGTGCGGGCATGAACGACTGCACCAACCCAGGATGATGCGTCAAACCCGGGAAAACCCAGTTCACTGACCGCTGGGACATCGGGCAGGTCTCGCCAGCGCTCGGGGCTGGTCACAGCCAGCGCTTTGATCTTGCCGGACTTGAACTGTGCAAGCGAGGTCGGATTTTCGAACACGATATCGATTTCCTTGCTCAGCAGGGCAAGCAGAGCCGCAGCCGCGCCGCGGTAGGGCACATGAACCATCTTGATATCAGCCTGCTGATTGATGAGTTCGAACCCGAGGTGAACAAGCCCGCCCTGCCCGGTCGATCCGTAGGTGAATTGTCCGGGTTTGTCTCGCGCGAGGCGGACCAGATCGTTCAGTGTTGCCACCGACGCATTCTTCTCATTGGCGGGATTGATCGCCAGAATGAACGGGTACGAGACCATCAGCGAGACCGGGAAGAAATCGCTGGTTTCGTACTGGCTCTTCTTGTAGAGCAGCGGATTCAGGGTCAGGGTGCTCGAATTGCTGATGAGCACCGTGTATCCGTCGGGGGCTGCGCGGGCCACCTCTGTCGCCGCCACCATGCCATTGGCGCCGGTCCTATTTTCGACGATGACGCTCTGGCCCAGCTTGTTGCGCACATGGTCGGCGATGATTCGGGCGACGATGTCGGTGATGCCGCCGGCGCTGAAACCGACGATGAATCGTATCGGGCGGCTAGGATACGTCTGGGCGCCAGCGCTGCCGATGCCGAGCAGCAGCAGTGCGACCAGCAGGCCAGCGGGCAGTAGACGACGAGGCATCGAGATCATGGCGCAGTGCTCCTTGGGGGTGGTTTTCGAATGGATAGAGCGAGTGCAAACGCCTCTTACCAGCTGTCAACATTGGCACGTTTACGTCCCTCGCGAGACGCGGGTAACGGAGCCGACTGCAGGCCTGCGATCAGCCAAGTGCGCGACTGTGCGGGGTCGATCACATCGTCGATGCTCAGAAAGGGCGCCACATTGACCGCCTTGCCACGCTCGTAGAGCTGATCGACCAGCGTCTGAAAGCGCGCCTGGCGCTGCACCGGATCGGCGATGGCCTCGAGTTCAGCCCGATAGCCCAGCCGCACCTGGCCCTCCAGCCCCATGGAGCCGAACTCGGCGGTTGGCCAGGCCACCGTCATCATCGAACTCTTGTGAAACGAACCCCCAGCCATCGCCTGTCCGCCCAGCCCGTAGGCTTTGCGCAGCACGATGGTGAGCAAGGGCACGGTCACATTGGCAGCGGTCACGAAAATGCGTGAGCAGTGCCGTATCTGAGCGGTCTTTTCTGCCTCAGGCCCCACCATGAATCCGGGGGTATCGCACAAGGAAACGATGGGCAGGTCGAAGGCATCGCAAAGCTGAATGAATCGGGTGAGCTTGTCGGCTTCGTCCGATCCGATTGCGCCCGCGTTGTGCTGGGGATTGTTGGCAATGAGACCAACAGGACGCCCTTCGAGTCGGATCAGGGCGGTGACCGCCGCTGCGCCGAATGCTGCACGCAACTCCAGCACGGAATCGGTGTCGGCAATCAACTCGATCACTCGCCGAACGTCGTAGGCACGGGTGCGACGCAACGGAATGACCTCGCGCAACGCCGATTGATCGGCCATCGACCACTGTGCCACGCTGCCCTGGAAGTACGAGAGATAGAGCCGTGCCACCTCGGCGGCTTGAACCTCGTCACGCACCAGCAGATCCACCGAGCCACGCTGTTCGTGCATCGCGGCCGGGCCTACCTCCTCCGGCGTGAAAACACCCAGACCCGCGCCTTCGATCATGACCGGGCCACCCATGCCCACGGTGGCGTTTTCAGTGGCGATGATGAGGTCGCAGCAGCCCAGCAGCACTGCGTTGCCGGCAAAGCAGCGTCCCGAGACAATACCCACCAGCGGAATCAGCCCGCTCAGTTTGCCGATATGCCAGAACGTTGGGTTGGCCAGGTTGACCCCGCCGATGTTGTCGGAGTCAGCGGGGCGCCCGCCACCGCCCTCGGCGAACAGCACCAGTGGAATGCGCAGGCTAACCGCCAGTTCAAGCAGGCGGTCGTGCTTTTTGTGGCCGATGTAGCCTTGAGTGCCGGCAAAGACCGTGTAGTCGTAGGCGGCGACGAGGCAGCGACTGCGCACCGGACCAAAGCGCGCCGCATTGATCGAGGCGAGCCCGTAGATAAACCCGTCGGCAGGGCTGATCTGTCGCAAGGCCTCGAACGCCCGGGTGCTGCGCTGTCCGGCCACCGCAAGCGCGCCGTACTCCAGAAAAGAGCCCTCATCGCACAACTGCTCCAAGTTCTCTCGCGCGGTGCGCTGGCCGGTTTTGCGTCGTCTTGCGACCGCATCCGGCCGGGCGGCATCCAGTGTGCTGGCGTGGCGCTCTATCGCTTCGGCAAGGTCAGCGCGTAATCCACCAGATGCGACCGGCTCGACTTGCGTTACCCGATCAATGGGTGCCTCGCTGGTATCGGCGTCCAGGCACAGCAGTACATCGCCCAGGGCGACGGCAAGCCCTGGGACAGCGACCACACTGCGTACGACTGCGGCAAACGGCGCAGCCACCGAGTGCTCCATCTTCATCGCGTCCACGATCACCAGCGGCTGGCCCTCGGCCACGCGATCGCCTTGCTGAACAGACACTTCGATCACGGTGCCGCGCAACGGCGCACACAGCGTGCCGGGCTCTGCCACCGCACGCTGGCTGGCGTTTGCAGGGAGTATCGAATGCGGCGAAACACTCGGTGCATGCAGTTGCGGGTGCGACTCGCGTGGGCTCGCGGCCAGTTCGAGCAGGTGTGTGTCGATGAAACGGGTCGTGATGCTGGCGTCAAGAAACCCGGCATGACACGCCAGGTTTCGCAGAAAAGCGAGATTGTTGGGCAGGCCCTCGATACGGAATTCACACAGCGCGCGATACCCGCGCTGGCTGACCGCATTGAACGAAGGCCCGCTCACGATCAGTTTGGCGAGCAGTGAATCAAACTGATGACTGGGCGCGAACCCTGCATAGGCGAATGTGTCGACCCGGATGCCAGGACCCGATGGGAGATCGAATGTCAGCAGACGGTTGGCCTCGTCGGTGGGACGGCCAGCCCCCATCGATTCCATGGTCACTCGAAACTGGATGGCAAAGCCACGCGGCGCCGGAATGTTCGCCTGCAGCAGTCCCAGCTCCTGCAGATCAGCACCCATGGCGATGCGAATCTGGCTCTGCACGAGATCAATGCCAGTGACCTCCTCAGTGATCGTGTGCTCGACCTGCAGGCGTGGATTGGCCTCAATAAAAAAGAAATCGGCTTCACCCTCCTGGGCAGCCCCGTCCACCAGAAATTCGAAGGTGCCCAGGCTGCAGTAGTTCGTAGCGCGGGCCATCTGCAGCGCTGCGGCGATGATCCGGCCGCGCAGGTCGCTCCTCAGCCAGGGGCTCGGAGCGATCTCAACCAGCTTCTGATGTCTGCGCTGTACGCTGCAATCGCGCTCGCCCAGATGACTGACGGTGCTGCCGTCGCCGATGATCTGGATCTCGATGTGACGGGCCCGTTCAATCAGCTGCTCGACATAGACATCGGACTGCCCGAATGCTGCTCGAGCTTCCGACTGACAGCGGGCGTACGCCTGCTCCAGCCCTTGAAGGTCTTCAACCACGCGCATGCCCCGGCCACCGCCACCTGCGACCGCCTTGACCATCAGCCGGGCGTTCGAGCCCAGGCTCACCATGAACTCGCGGGCTTGCGTGAGCGACGTGGGCCCCGCGGTGCCCCGCAGGATGGGCACGTCAAGCTGTTTCGCCAATTCGCGCGCTTTGGTCTTATCGCCAAACAAGGTGAGCAACTCGGGCGAGGGACCGACGAAAACGAGACCGGCTTCGCGGCAGCGACGGGCAAACACAGCGTTTTCGCTCAGGAAGCCGTAGCCGGGGTGTATCGCTTCGCAACCACTTTCGAGCGCCGCCGCGACCACGGCCTCGATGTCCAGATAGGCCGCCGACCCCGTGCCGGGAAGGGCGACGGCGCGCACTGCAGCAAACCGATGCCGCGACGTCTGGTCATCGGTTGAATACACCGCAACAGTGCGCAAGCCCAGTTCAGCACTAGCCCGGGCAATGCGAATGGCGATCTCGCCGCGATTGGCAATCAGCAGAGAGGAGAACGGACGTCGCGCACTAGAGGGGGTATCGATGATGCTGGCCTCGTTAGGGGGAGTGACCCGGCACTGGTCTACCCGGCGCTGATTTGCCGAGATCCGAGAAAAAATTATCGTAACAGGTCGTTGAAATACCCGGCGAAGCGACCGAGTAATCCGTCCTCATGACGTTCCCACCCAAGCCATCGGCAGGAATTGCTTCGTCGTGTGCCGACGGCAACACGTCCCTTCCGGTCTGCTGGAGCGCATCGCCGCGCTGGATCGAGACCGCACCGATACCCGCTCTGGGAGCACGACGACCTCTCCGCCGTAGGCCTCTAGGCGATCAAGCCCCTTCGCCTGACTCATCCAGCAAAGGATGGTCGAGGCCGAGTTGGTTCGGACTGCCCAGCCCAACAGCCCTAACGCGCCAGCAAAAGTAGGGTCTGCGATGCCTTTGCAGTAAGAGAGGTCGGCCCGTCGTGACCTGCCCTATCGCCGTCAAGCCTACAGCGTGATCCTGACTCGGCTGGATGGCAGCCATGACAGCCCAGCGCTGGTGACTGCGCAAAAAGTGAATGACAGCGGCGTCGCCATCTGGTTTGCTGGCATCGCCTGCGACCACCGCTTCGCCTAACTCGCAATCGACTGATGCGAAGCCCTGCCCACGCTGGTGTTGACCTTCGGGCTGACGCGCCTGGACGCGAAAACACAGCCAGCCATTTGGCAACCCAACCCGGGCAAACCCGGGTAGCGTCAAAGCTATCGAATTTCTAGTATTGGTCAAACCAGTTTGGTTGTACCACCCACAAGAATCCATGAACGTGAGCGCAGCACTCACCGACCCGTCTGGGGTCTTGTCCCGCATCCTGCCCTTCATCAGGGCTCGCGGCTACATGCCCGGTGAACGTATCCCTTCAGAACGCGAACTCGCGGCGCGCTTCGGCGTCAGCCGTGGCATCCTGCGCGAGACGCTGGCAGCGCTGGAGGCCGTGCGCGTCATCCAGCGCCGGCCGCAGTCCGGCATTTACCTGCGTGACGTCGCGCGCGAAGCCTCGCTAGACCTGCTGGTGCTGGAGTCCGACCTGGGCATGCCCGTCTCATCCGCAGACGTGAAAGACCTGAATGAATTTCGCTCGATGCTGGAGCTGCAGTCCGCCGGGCTGGCCTGCGCACGGCGAACCGACCAGGACCTGGCCCGGCTGGACGAAATACTCGCCATGTCACGCACCCGACGCGCTGTAGGCCAGTCGTTGAGCGAGCAGGACGCGCAGTTTCGCATAGCGCTGTGTGCAGCCAGTGGCAACAAGCTGCTGCAGCGCGACGCCGACTCCTTCTGGCTCGCGTCTCGTGCGCGACGGGAGCGGTGCGCGACGGGAGCGCTATTTCAGCGAACCAGCCAATGGCCTGCGCTCCATCCAGCAACACAGCGCGCTGCGAGACGCTGTGGCTGCGGGTAATGCGACCAAAGCGCTGGAAGTGCTTGACGACCACCTCGGCAATGTCGAACGCTACTGGCTGGCACATCTCGTGCCGGATCAGGACGCGCCGGCGGCGCAAACGCTGTCCGGAGCGCTGCCCTGAGCGCTGGCCATTCCAGCGACACGGCCGGCCAAACAGCAGCCTCAATATTTCCTGAATTCCGGCTGTCAAGAACCGGCCCCCTGAAGCTCTTAGCACTGGACCCCAGCATGAAAATCAAAAGCATCCTCGCCCGCTGGCTGCATGTGCCGATTCCGCTTGAGAAACAGCATGTCTCGGACTTCGGCCGCGTGGCCTCTTTTGATTCGGTGCTGGTACGCATCGAAACCGAATGCGGCCTGGTCGGCTGGGGCGAAGCCAAGGAAGAAGTTGGCAGCGAAGGCAACAGCTGGGGCCTGGTCGCCATCATCAACCAGAAGTTCGGCCCCGGCCTCGTCGGCGAAGACCCGCGGGACATCAACCGCATCTGGGAGCTGATGTACAACGGCGCCCGTGGCCACTATGCGCTGGCGCACGGCCATGTATTTCCCATCATGGGCCGGCGCGGCGTCTCGGTGGCGGCCATCAGCGGCATTGACATGGCCCTGTGGGACCTGTTGGGCAAACACCTGAACGCCCCGGTCTGGCGCCTGCTGGGCGGGCGCAAGTCCCAGCGCATGGCGGCCTACGCTTCCGGCGGCTGGGCCGATGCCCAACATATTGGTGAGCAGTTGCTGGGCTACGTCGCACGCGGCGGCTTCAAGGCCGTGAAGATGCGGGTCGGCGTGATTGATGGCGACCCCATCAACTCGGCACGCCGCGTGAAGGCCGCGCGCGAGGCGCTGGGGCCCAACGTGGGTCTGGCTTGCGACGCTCACGGCACCTACACCGTGGCTGAAGCCAAACGCTTTTGCCGCCTGGTGGAGGACTGCAATCTGCTGTGGTTTGAAGAGCCGGTAACGGCCGACGACAAACGCGGCATGGCAGAGGTGCGCGCAGCA
Organism: Betaproteobacteria bacterium; assembly: GCA_010030205.1. Taxonomy (GTDB): domain Bacteria; phylum Pseudomonadota; class Gammaproteobacteria; order Burkholderiales; family Burkholderiaceae_C; genus Pseudaquabacterium. The sequence continues at coordinate 1,109 of RGQD01000045.1, read as the reverse complement.
ACGGCGATCCCGATTGCGGCCGGTGAAAGCGAATTCAACCGCTTCGACTTTCGCGACCTGGCGGAACTGCGCGCTGCCGATATCTTTCAACCTGACCTGGCCATCTGTGGCGGCATCTCGGAAGCGATGCGCATAGGCGCCATCGCCGCAGCCTGGAACCTCAAGCTGGCGCCGCACCTGTGGACCGGCGCGCTGGCCTTTGCTGCGGGCATGCATGTGGCGGCCGCCTCCCCGGCCGGCTGGCTACTGGAATATTCAGTCGGCGCCAACCCACTGCTGCAGGAACTGGCCGAAGAACAGTTCAGCGTGCAGGACGGCATGATCGAGATTCCAGACCGCCCGGGCCTGGGCATCACCATCCGCCAGGATTTTGTGGACCGCCACACCGTGATTTGATGGTCTGGCTGGCCTAGGGTGAACACCAAAAAACGAAAGACTTTTTAACGCTTTACTTAATTTACACATCGGACTATCGTTCTCATCAATTAACAGCGCGGCTTTACGCTTGTTGCCGGCAAGCCGCTAGCCGTCAGACACACAACAGACCCTGCCATGGCCGACGCACCCCAAACACCCCCGGCGCCCCGCCGCCGGCCCGCCGCATCGATTCCGGTCACCGGCCCGGTCTCGTTCATGCACCCTGACGACGTGGGCAAGGTCCACGTGCCGGCGTCGCAGCGCGAGTCGCTTCGGGTCGTACCCGACTACAACCGGGGCGAGGACGGCGTCGACACGGTGAAGGTGCTGCTCGTCACGCCGACCACGGTGATGATGGAGGCGTCGCGCCCTAAGGGTGCGAAGGACCGGGCGCACATGCACCCGGATCACGACGCCTACTGCTACCAGAAGAAGGGGCGGGTGAAGATGAGGATCGGCGAGCAGTGGTTCATCGTGGCGGAGGGCGACTCGTACTTCCATCCGATGGGCGTGATCCATCAGCACGAAGCGCTGGAGGACTCGGTACGCATCGAGGTCAAGAACTATCCGCGAGGCGGTGCGATCGAGTCGTGGAATGCGCTGGCGGGGGTGCCCGACCAGACCGATGCGCCAGGCCCGTCACACCCGTCGCTGCTGACGTCGGACGCTGCGCACAAGGACATCCCGACGAA
>RGQD01000440.1 GCA_010030205.1 Betaproteobacteria bacterium | reverse complement strand
GGCGCGGTGCGGTCCGACTTGCGGGCTGCCGCTCAGTGGCCGTCGAAAACGGCTTGCAAGGTGGGCGCATCGAGGATGCGGTCGGCCCAGATGGCGAGTTGGTCCAGCTTGGCGGCCTTGAGGCGCGCGGAGGTTTGCTCATCGAGCGGGCCGAAGCGCTTGGATAGCAGCCGCGCCAGAACGGCGACTTCGCCCTCCACGCAGCCTTCAACGCGGCCTTCAACGCGCTCAACTTGCCCTTGCTTCTTCCACTGTTCAGTCCACTTTTCACTTTTCGACGGATTCAGCCAACGTGGTTTCGTTCTCCAACAAGGTTCCGAGTTCGGGCAGTTCGATGCCCAGGGGATGCCTGGTGCTGAACACGCGGTAGATCCACACGATGAACGCCCGGCGCAGTGACCTTTGCTCGGGCCCCCGGACCCAGTCTAGCAGCGCCGCCCAGGTGGTTTGCAAGTTGCCGCTGTCGCGGCTTTTCTCCAGCCTGAACAGTGCCGCGGTCAAGTTCTTCAGCGCCAGCGGCCCGCTCTCGTCGATCGCGCCTTCGTCGAGCAGCAGGTAGCGCAGCTGTGGCGTGTAGTCGCGAAGTTTGCCGGGCGGCGGCTCGATCAGCTCGGCTATTTCGGTGGCGGCGCTCCAGCGCGGCTGGCCGTTGTACAGCACGATGGGCAGCACCGGCGGCAGCTTTTGACCGGCAGGCTGCTGGCCTTGGCGAAGGATGTCTTGGTAGAGCAGCCCGAGGTAGGTCGTGACGCGCAGCGCCATGTAGGCGTCGACGCTGGACTGGAACTCGAGCAGGATGTAGAGGTAGAGCCAGCGGCCTTTGAACTGCACGCGCCAGATGACATCATCTTCGCGGCTGCGCAGGTCGTCGGAGACGTAGCTGCCGTTGACCTTCTCTGCCTTTGACGGTACCGGGTCTTAAATTTGAACCCCCTTCGGCGGCTGGCGTTGGGGCGTCAACGCGACGGCGCGTGGCTGAGTCGGGTCAACCGGTTTGGCCGGCGGCCTGTCAGTGGCCGTCGAAGACGGCTTGCAGGGTGGGCGCATCAAGGATGCGGTCGGCCCAGGTGTCGAGTTGGTCCAGCGTGGCGGCCTTGAGGCGCGCGGAGGTCTGCTCGTCGAGGGGGCCGAAGCGCTTGGATAGCAGCCGTGCAAGCACGGCGACTTCGCCCTCGACGCGGCCTTCAACTCGGCCTTCCACTCGGCCTTCAACTTGCCCTTGCTTCTTCCACTGTTCAGTCCACTTTTCGACGGATTCAGCCAACATGGTTTCGTTCTCCAAAAAGGTTCCGAGGTCGGGTAGTTCGATGCCCAGGGGGTGCCTTGGACTGAACACGCGGTAAAGCCACACGATGAACGCCCGGCGCAGCGAGCTTTGCTCGGGCTCGCGCAGCCAGTCTAGCAGCGACGTCCAGGTGGTTTTCAGGTTGCTGCTGTCGCGGCTTTTCTCCAGCCTGAAAAGTGCCGCGGTCAGGTTCTTCAGCGCCAGCGGCCCGCTCTCGTCGATCGCGCCTTCGTCGAGCAGCAGATAGCGCAACTGTGGCGTGTAATCGCGCAGCTTGCCGGGCGGCGGCTCGATGAGCTGGGCGATGTTGGTGGCGGCGGTCCAGCGCGGCTGGCCGTTGTACAGCACGATGGGCAGTACCGGCGGCAGTTTCTGGCCGGCGGGCTGCTGGCCTTGGCGAAGGATGTCTTGGTACAGCAGGCCGAGGTAGGTCATGACGCGCAGCGCCATGTAGGCGTCGACGCTGGACTGGAACTCGAGCAGGATGTAGAGGTAGAGCCAGCGCTCTTTGAACCGCACGCGCCAGATGACATCGTCTTCGCGGCTGCGCAGGTCGTCGGTGACATAGCTGCCATTGACTTTCTCGAGCGTGCTGAAGTCGAGCTCGGCAAGCCAGGGCTCTTGGATAAAACCCACCAGCAGGTCGCGCACCATTTCTTGGTGCGAGAACAAGAGCTTGTAGCTGTTGTCGTGGTCGGGCATGGAATTCCTCGGCACGCTGACGGTATCGCGCGACGCGGTGCCGGGCGTGGATTGCACCCGACGCGGTGGGGCAGGTTGTCAGGTGCTTCACGCAAACGGTGTTTGGTTGTGGCCGCCGACCAAGCCTGGTGGGTGGATCTCGACATGGCCGATGCCGTCCGTAGCGCAGCCCTCAAGGCGCTAAGGCGCTTGCCCGCGGCATATGCGATGTTGACGGGGCACAAGAACTTGCCCGCGATGCTGGGACCCGCGATGCTGGGACCGGGTCTTGAATTTGAACCCCCGGTGGTTGCTGGCGCTGGGGCCAACGCGGCGGCGCGGTGCGGTCCGACTTGCGGGCTGCCGCTCAGTGGCCAAGACCGGTACCGGGTCTTAAATCTGAACCCTGTTTGCTGCGTGTGTTTCGGTTGGAGCATGCCTCAACTGTCACCAGGGCGCCTGTCTCATGTCGCTGTCGGATGCTGCCGAACTCCGCGATGCCTGCGCTGCGGTTTTCATCGTTCTCCTCACGGTTCAGCGCGTCATGGCTTGATGCTTGGGTGGTCTTCAAGGCTGCCGTGCGAGATCAGCGGAAAGCCGCCTGGGTTGCGGATCGACTCGATCGAGAGATCGATATCGAGTTGCGGCCAGTACAGATGGTTCGACGTGGGGCGCTCAACGTCCAGGAGTTGCTCAATGGTGGCTTGCTTGAACCATGGGAATTCAGCAAATGGAACTGCAAGCTCTTCATCTGCCAGCTGCAGCCAGAAGCAATGCGAAGACACGTTGGTGACTTCAGCGGCTGAAGTGCCGATGCCATGCATTCTGGATCTCCTCGATGTGTGCTTCGACGATGGCCTGTGCCTGACGCAGCTGCAAGGCCGACAGGCCGACGTTCAATGCCAGGTGTACCGAAGGCGTCAGCCGGAACGTCGCCTCGCCGTCCGGTTGTGACACGTGCACATGGACGCTCAAATCCTCTCGCGAGAAGAAGAACAACCTGAACTGCCCGTCGCGAGCGATGGTTTGGGCCATTGCCGGACTCTACCTCAGCGCGCCGGGGTGTTGTCGGTGCAATGGTCCAGCCGTCTGGCAACCATTCAGTGCTGGCACCTGTACACCTCGCGGATCTTGACCCGCAGGGCGTCGAAGAAGACCACCGGGTACATCGGCTCGAGCGGCCTGGCCT
>RGQD01000439.1 GCA_010030205.1 Betaproteobacteria bacterium | reverse complement strand
CTTCTCGGGCGGCCCGGCGTCGGCGCGCACCAGCCTGGCCATGCCGGCCAGCGCGCGGCGCAAGGGCTTGGCCAGCGGATCGTCGGCAGCGGTCATGCCAGCCCAGAGGTAGACCCGGATCGCGTCGTAGCTGCCCTGCGCGCCCAGCACCGGGTCGGCGGTGAAGGCCGGCCGGCCATCGGCCCCGGCGCGGTAGCCAACCCAGTCGCCGGCCAGGCCCTTGGTGGAGGTCGCGGCGATCATCCGGGCGGTGCCGGCGGCGATCTGGTTCCAGGGCCCCTGCGGGTCCTCCAGCGCGAAGCGGCGCAGCAACGGGATCGGCAGGTAACTGGGGTTGAGCCGCCAGCTGCCGTCGGGCTGGACGAAGCCATAAGGCCCCGGCAACAGCATCGCGCCCAGACCCGGCAGCGCGACGACCTCTTGCTCGACGATGGTCTTGAGCAACAATCGACCGTCGCGTTGGTAGTCGGGGCGTTGCCACAGCCGACCGGCCTCGAGCAGCGCATAGGCGAACCAGAGGTCGGCATCGGAGGCCGAGTTGGCGTCGAGCACGCGCCAAGTGCCGTCGTCGGCGCGGCCCCAGTGCCAGGCAGGCAATCGCCGGGCCAAATCACCGCCAGCCAGGTTGTGCAGGCTCCAACGCCACAGCCGGTCGAAGGCCGGCCGGTCGTCGGCCACCAGCGCGAAGAACATCGCGTAGGACTGGGCCTCGGAATAGCTGTCGCGCGATGCGGTCAGCGCCGACATCACCCGGCCGTCGGCATTGACGAAGTGGCGGTTGAAGTCCTGCCACAGCGGCCAGTCAACGGCGGCGCAGACCGGCACCTGGGCCTGCACGCAAGTGCCCAGCAGCGCACCGATCGCCAGCGCGCAGGCGCTGCGGTGTACCGCGATGCCTGGACGGTGCAGAAGACTCATCGCCCAGTGCGCTTTCTGAATTGCGCCTGCAACAAGCGCAGCACCAGACCGGCGAGCAGGGCGGTGCCCAGGCCTGTGACCAGCAGCAGCTGACCCATGTTGCCGGACAGCGACATCCGGGCGCGGCTGAACCAATCCAGGTCGCTGACGTCATAGGTCGACTCGCCGGCCAAGGTGTCGACCTTCGTGCCGCGCAAGATGGCCAGGCTGCCAGCGATCCGGGGCGTCTCGCCATCGGCACCCAGCAGCGACTCGACCGCGCCATTCAGCGCAGCCGGATCCGGGGCCCAGAACAGCACCACGCTGCGGCCGCTGCGCAGCGGCGACTCAAACCCTGCGGCATAAGCACTCAGCCCGGCGTTGCTGAAGGGCGGTGTCGCCGCGGCGGCAGGCCGGATCATGTCGGGCAGCAGCGCCGCTGCCGAACCCAGCAGCTTGCTGGCCATGTCGAGCAGACCAGGTCGGCGGCTGTCGTCCAGACCCACCGGCAAAGCACCGGCCCAGCGCTTGAGCAGGGGCTGGTCGGCCCCGGTGGCGATCACCAGCAAATCCTTGTCAGCGACGTCGCCGACCTGGCTGCTGCGCGCCACCGTGACCGCGGTGCCCGGGTAGCCGGTCGACTCGCTCAGGCGGCCGAGCAGGTTCAGGTAGGCCGACAGCTCAGGCGCCTGCGGCAGGTCGGGCAACACCACTGCGGTCTGCGACAAGTCGGCCAGGCGCGTGAACGGATAACCGCTGCTGCCATAGGCCGCCAGGTTGGGCATCGCCATGTGGTGCGAATAGGCTGAGATGTCCAGCGTCGACAAGGGGTCGATCGCGCCGCGCACGTTGTCGACGATCACATCGCGGCATTCGCCCTGCTTGATGTAGTCGTACATGTAGCGAAGCTCCAGCCTGGACCTGGGCTGCAGCAGGCCGAGCGGGATGCGGGCGACACCTTGCATCGGCTGGGTCTCGTCGGCCTGCAGCTTGGCCAGCAGCGGTGCACCGCTCAGGCGCTCGAGCGGCAGCAACGCGAACGACTTCACCAGGTTGGTGTCGACATGCACGCTCAGCGACGAGTTGGTCGAGGTCGGCTGCGGCGTGTAGCGGTACTTCAGGTCCAGCGGCACGCCCTTGTCCTGCGCCAGGTACAGGTCCGGCGGCAGACGCAACGCGATAGTGATGTCGCCGGGGTCGTAGCCAGTGACGTTGAGCGCCTGCGGGTTGCCCAGTTCGGCCAGCTTGACCGGCCGGTCCGCCCGCAACCAGTTGGGCGCGTCGTAGGCCCGGCGCGCAGCCAGCGCCGCAGGCTGGGTGATCGCCATGCTGGCACCCGCCAGGGTCTTGCTGGCTGTGGCCAAGGTGGCAGCGGCGAGCTTCAACTCGGCGCCGTCGCGGCCTTGCACCAGCAACAGCCTGCCGTTGGGGTCGTTCGGGTTGGCGACGATGGCCAGCGCCGGGCCGGTCGCAGCAGGCAGCTTCAGACCGGCGGGCCCGCCCTTGGCACCGACCAGCACGATCGCATGGCCCTTGGCCGGCAGCGTGTCGAGGGCGGCTGGAAAGTTCAGCACCCGGCCCTTGGCACGCAGCCCGAACCAGGACGCCAGCGTGCCGGCGGCCTCCAGCGTGGCATTGTCGGGCGCGCCCGCGAACACCACCGGCAGGCTCAGCTTGCGGCCGTCGCGGGCATCGAAGAAAGGTTCGGGCAGCAGCGCCAAGTCGTTGGCCTGGGGCGCCTTGTCGGTGGCGAGCTGCAGCTCGCTCTGGTGGCTGATGGTGGCCCACAGGCTGCTGTGCTGGGGATCCTCACAGCCGTTGCTGTAATGGCCGATCAGCTGCAGCGTGAGCTGGTTGTACTCGGTGATCAGGTGCGCCGGCAGCTCGACGACCTGGGTCACCGGGCCGCTGCTGGCCGTCTTGGGCAGCGCCAGACTGGCGGCGACCTCGCCGTTGATCAGCACGTTGATCTTGGACAGCTCGCTCAGCAGGTCGGGTGAATAAGCGTAGCGCAGCTTGAGCGAGGCCTTGGTGATGACCTCGTCAGCGCGCACGCTGAACGGGATGTTGTAGCGGCCGTCGGTGCCACGCAGGCTGAAAGGCTGGCTGCGACCGAGCTGCTTGAAGCTCAGCCGGTAGTTGCCGGCCGCCACCTCGCCGGCGTCCAGCGGTGCGGCCAACGCCGCCAGCACCGCTGCGGGCGCGCCGGTCGAGGTGGTGGCAGTGCTGGCAGCGCTCGCAGCGCTTGCAGCGCTTGCAGCGCTTGC
>RGQD01000438.1 GCA_010030205.1 Betaproteobacteria bacterium | reverse complement strand
GCGTCCAGCGTGGGCAGGTCACCACGGCCCAGCAGCGAGCCGATGAACCCAGACTTGGCGCCTGCAATGCCCCGGATGTTGCCGGCGAACTTGCGGTAGTCGTCCTTGCCGCCGGTCACGGCGTAGTTGGCGCTCGCCGACCGCTGCGGTAATGTCTTCGTTGCGTACTTCATGGCCTCGACCTGCTCGTTCTGTTTGCCGAACGGTGCGAACTTCGTGCGCAGGTCGGCCATGGCCTCCGGGTGGTCCTCGCCGCGCATCGACGCTTCCAAGTACTTTTGCCCCATGGGCGAGCCCAGCCATTCTGCGAACGCGCCTTCAGGCCGCACCTCGCCGCCCGTGTTGGGCAGCTTCATCCCGCGCTTGGTGGCCGTCGCGTGCGACAGCCCGCCGCGCCCGATGCTGCTCTGCGTGATCGTGTACGCCTTGAGAAAATCGCGCGGCGTCAGCTCCCCAGACTGCGCCTTGGCGTTCATCTCGCGCATGTAGTCGGCGTAGGGCGTGACGTGCTCGGGCAGCTCGCGCCGGGCTGACAGCTCCTGGCGGATGCGCTCCATCGGGTGCCACTTCCAGTCGTCGATCTTCTTGGTCTTGGGGTCTTGGTACGGAGGCTGCTGGCCCTCTTTGAGCTTGACGGGTTTCACAGCGCCTCCTTGGGCCTTGTTGACGTCGTAGTCCTCGGTGTCGTACGTGCCACGGTTGCCGATCGCTGACTTGATCGCGCCCGGGTTGTACACGCCCAGGTTCTTGACGCCGCCTTCCTTGACCCAGAACGAGTCGTGGCCCAGGGCGCGGATGGCTTGCTGGACCGGCTTGGACTCGATCGTGTGCCAGTTCGCGTCGTCACCCTTGCCGCCGCGCATGGCCGTGTCGAAGTCGTCTATGTGCTGGGTGTGGCCCAGCTTGTGCAGCATCGTACGCACCGCGTGGATGTGCTTGGGGTTCTCGTAGTCGAACGGCTTCTTGGCCTGCACATGCACCGGCATGATGTTCTGCGCGCTGGGCAGTTGCTCGGCGAGCCGGTTGGCGTACTGCGTCTTCGAGAACTCCGAGGCTTGTGACGAGCCGATCCGCGATATCTCATGGTCCGGACGGGAGTGCATCAGCCATTGCGCGCGTTTGTTCAGATCCTGCGCCACTAGGTCCTTCGCCCGCTGGATCTGTTCACCGGTCAGGATCGTGCCGACGTTGCGCTTCATCCAGCTTTCGCTCAGGTCGGCGAAGTCGTGCGCGAACTTGGGGTCGGGCGTTACGAACGACGCTCCGGCCTGCTTGGGCTTGAACTGGCGGATGTCCTGGCCGGTGCCATGGTACATGCGCTGCTTGACCTCGCTGGGCTCCAGGAACTTCGCCAGCGGTGTCTCTGCGGCGGCCTTCTTGTCGGCCCAATACTTCACCACTGCGGCTTTGTACAGGGGGTCGTTCGCCAGATCAATCATGGTGGTGCCCTACTGGTCGTACGGGTTGCCCCGTCGCTTGTTGCTCGTCTTGTCGGCGTCCGCGTAGTCGTCCTCGTCCAGCCAGTCCTTGGGGTAGTCGAAACGAGCAGATCTGGCTGATCATGCCCTCGGCCCAGTCACGCACGAACCCGCGCTTGTTGCTGCTCTCGGGCACCCAGACACGCCCGGCCTTGATGATGTTCGACACGATCGACAGGCGCTGGATCTTGTCGGCCCGGCCCGGATTGTAGGCTTGCACGGGCACGCCAGCGCGCTGCAGGTCCTGGATCAGGCTGATGCCGGCGCTCTTGTCCTCCACCAGCAGCAGGTCGACGCGCTTCTTGTTCTTGCCCTCCCCGTACACCGTCTCGTACTCGTCGAGCACCTTGGGGCGCAGGTCCGGGTACTGCAGGTGCTCCTGCCAGCAGTCGACCACCAGCGCGCACATGCTGCCGTCCTCGGGCTTGAAGATCCCGATCGTGATGTGCGCCGTCGGGTCGTTGATGGTCTTCTCGCTCGTCGCGCAGTCCAGGCTCTGCAGCACGAAATCGAACTTGGGCAGGGGCTTGGCCGCCGGCCAGAGCTTGAACCAGTCCCGCTTGACGATGCCGCCCTCTTCCGGGTCGATGATCTCGGCGTGGATCTCCTGGATGATCTCGGCGTGGATCTCCTGGCGGCCCAGCTTCGTGCCCTCGTACTGCAGGATCTGCTTCTGGAACGATGGCGCGAGGTTCTTGATGTTGGCGTAGGTCGACGCGCGCGTGACCGTCACGTCATCGCCGTCGCGGTCGATAAGCGCCATCACCACGTCCTTGGGCTTGGGCGTGGTCGACGCGATCAGCTTGGTGTGGTTGCCCAAACGGATGCCGAACTGGATCATGTCCCAGCTCTCCTGCAGGTACTCCCAGGCCGCGAGCTCATCGCAGTTGTGCACCACGATGCCGTTGGCAATGAACTCAGGATCCCTCGCCACCTTCAGACTGTACGTTGGGGCATTCGGCAAGCGTTCTACGCGGCGTACCACCAGTGGGGTTTGTACGATACGTTCTGAACCTAGACCTCCCGTTGCAGGCTTTGCAGCAGTACCTCTGGAATCGCTTGACGGCGGTGTACTCGGCTTTGCAGACATCGCAGGCCCGCTGCTCAGGGATGAACTTGTTGCGCCGCCATACTTCAAGGCAATCCCTCGAACAAAACTGCCCAACATCGCGGGCAGAATGCGACACGAAGCCCACACCGCATTGACGGCAGCTTGCAGGCTTGGGCGTGCGAAGTGCCGCCAATGTTGCCGCTGCGAAAGTTTTTTGTAGCTCTGATGATGGGCGCCCAGTGGCGTGCAGTCGTTGGTGCTGCCCCTTGGGCATTGCTTCCAGATTGGCGGGGTCGTTGTTCCCTTTGTCCTCGTCTTTGTGGTGCACGACCCAGCCAACGGGTATAGCCCCGAAGTGCTGCTCGTAGACAACCCGGTGGGCGTACCGACGCCCGATGTACTTGTAACTTGACATACCACATCCCCTTGTCGCAACTCGCCGGCGGGTATCCACCGGTCTGCAACGAGGATAGGGTGGTCAGCGGTGACTGTCAAGCTCGTATCGCCACAATCGATTGCCACTAGTCCATTGGTGTTGCCCGACAGCCCGGCCACCAAAACCGTTCGCGCCCCGTGCCGGGTCATGACCGCATCGCCCGCGCGGATGTCCTCGATGGCTTTGGTTGCGCCGTCCGGTAGCATG
>RGQD01000437.1 GCA_010030205.1 Betaproteobacteria bacterium | reverse complement strand
GCGGTCAGGCTGGGCGCGCCGGGACGGGCCCACAGGGCCGCTGCGCCGGCGGTGAGAGCCGGCCCCAGCACCAGCGCAGCGTGCCAGAGCGGCAGGGTGGCGCTGATGTCGGTGTGCTGAGTCATGGTCGGGTCCTGAAGGGCGATGGCCGCACTGTGCTCCGCTCATACAGTTCTGTAAAATGCATCTTTCAGAACGTTATGTTCTGAATAAACAAACAATATTCCGATGGCACGGCTGAACTTCCATCATCTGCATTACTTCTGGGCCGTGGCCAAGGAAGGCAACCTGACGCGTGCTGCGGCCCACTTGCATGTGTCGCAGTCGGCGCTTTCGGCGCAGATCAGGCAGCTCGAAGAGCAACTCGGCCAGCCGCTGTTCGCGCGTGTCGGCCGCAGCCTGCAGCTCACCGAAGCCGGGCAGCTGGCGCTGGGCTATGCCGATTCGATCTTCGCTGCGGGGGCCGAGCTGACGGCGGCGCTGCGCGAAGGCCGCCGCAACGAACGACAGGTGCTGCGCATCGGCGCGGTGGCCACGCTGTCGCGCAATTTCCAGGAAAACTTCCTGCGGCCTCTTCTTCAGCGTGCTGATGTGGAACTGGTGCTGCAGTCGGGCAGCCTGCTGGACCTGCTGGCCCGGCTGCGCGTGCACACGCTGGACCTGATCCTTTCCAACCAGCGGGTGCATGCCAGCACCGAGAACCCCTGGCGCTGCCAGCGCATCGCGCGTCAAGCCGTCAGCCTGGTGGGCAAGCCCCGCTCCAAGCGCCACACCTTCCGCTTTCCAGCCGAGCTGGCCGAGGTGCCGCTGCTGCTGCCCGGGCGCGACAACGACATCCGCGCCGGCTTCGACCTGATGTGCGAGCAGCTGGGCATCCGCTACCGGCTGCGCGCCGAGGTCGACGACATGGCGCTGTTGCGGCTGCTGGCGCGCGACTCCGACAGCGTGGCGCTGCTGCCAACGGTGGTGGTGCAGGATGAGCTGCGCAGCGGCCAATTGGTAGAGTACAGCGTGGTGCCTGATCTGCACGAGAACTTTTATGCCATCTCGGTGCAGCGGCACTTCTCGCCGCCGCTGCTCAAGGCGCTGCTCAAGCAGTCAGAGGCCGAAGTGCTGGGTTCGCCTGCCGGCTGACCCAATGAAGTGAAAGCCCGGGGTCAAAAAGCCCGGGGTCACAACAAGCCCGGGGTCAGGTCTTGCAATCCAGCATCCACTCCAGCGCTGGAGGTGGTCACGCAATGAAAACAAGACCTGACCCCGAGCTTTGCTGACCCCGAGCTTTGCCGAGCTTTGGGTCAATACCTTCTGCCCGGCGCGCGACCCGAATGCGATTCATTAAGCGACGGCCGCCGCCTGCAGTGGCTGCAGGGCGCGCGCTTTATCCTCGGCGGCATCCGGTACTCACCAACCGGGCGTTTTCATTGTCGCGATCCCCGCACGGCGCGGGAAAGCAGGCCATTCTGAGGGTGCCAAATAGGCATAACACGCCCCCGCTTTCGATCCCTCCACCAAGCCAGTTCAGCCCGCATCACCATGTCATCATGCACGCGCTTGAATGGCATACTGAGAACGAAGTTCAACCGAAAGCGCCTTCAACGCGCGCAGTCCCTGCGGAGACCGAGATGCAAGCTGCTTTGAATGCCGTGATCCGTCCTTCCGTCTGCCCGCTGGACTGCCCCGATACCTGCAGGGCTGCGCCATCCGATGCGTCGGGTCGGGCCGCGAGGCAGTGGCCGGTACGAGCGCATCGGTTGGGACCAGGCGCTCGATCTCGTGCACGAGGGACTCAGCCAGGCGATCGCCACCCATGGCTCCGAATCGGTCCTGCCGTTCAACTACGCCGGACCGCACGGGCAACTGGCCGGTGGGTCGATGGACCGACGGTTCTTTCACCGCCTGGGGGCCAGCCACCTTAATCGTGGACCGCTATGCGGGATCGTCCGCGGCACGGCCTACACCAGCCTGTTCGGCGCGGCGCCCGGCATGGCGCCCGAGCAGTTCGAACATGCCGACCTGGTGGCGGTGTGGGGCAACAACGTGACAGTATCCAACCTGCACCTAACGCGGGTGATCAAGCGGGCAAGAGAGAACGGCGCCCGGCTGTTGGTGATCGATCCGCGGCGCACCAAGATCGCCGAGCAGGCAGACCTGTACGTGCAGATCCGCCCGGGCACAGATGTCGTGCTGGCGCTGGCGCTGGCGGCTGAATTCGAGCGGCGCGGCGCGTTGGCGCGGGCCTTCATCGAACGCTGGGTGCACCGTGCTGAAACCTATCTTGCCCAGGCGCGGCAGTGGTCAGTGGCTGCCGCCTGCGAGACCTGTGGCATCGAGCCGGCTCAGTTCACGGCCCTGGCCGATGCCTACGTCGGTGCGAAAACACTGTCGCTGTCGGTCGGTAATGGCATCGAGCGCGGTCACAGTGGTGGCTCGGGTCTGCGCGCGATCATGGCGCTCAATGCGCTGTTGGGCCAGTTCGGCCGACCCGGTGCGGGCGTCATGGCCAAGCCCGGGTTGGCGACCCCGCTCGATGGCGATGCGTTGCAGCGCCCCGACCTGGCGCCGGCGGGCACCCGTACGATCAACATCGTCGATGTCGGGCGTCTGTTATTGGACAAGACGCTCGCCACACCGATCAAGGCGGTCTTCATTTACAACCACAATCCGGTCAGCACGCATCCTGACCAGAACCGGATGCGCCGTGCGTTGTCGCGCGAGGACTTGTTTGTGGTGGGCTGTGACATCGCGATGACCGACAGCATGGCCTATGCCGATGTGATTCTGCCGGCCTGTTCGCATTTCGAGCATGCCGACGTGTTTTCGGCCTATGGGCAAAACTACCTGCAACGCGCCGCGGCGGTGATTGCCCCTGTGGCCGAGGCCCTGCCCAACACCGAGATCTTTCGCAGACTGGCGGCCCGCTTTGGCTTCGATGAACAGGTGTTTCACGACACCGACGAGCAGTTGATGGATGCTGCGGTCAAGTCGGCTGATCCGCGACTGGCCGGTCTCAGCGGCAGCAAGCTGCCGCTGGATCGCGCGCTGGCCATGGTGGCCGGCGATGGCAAACCCTTGATGATGTGCGCCAATGTCGAGCCGGCCACACCATCGGGCAAGATCGAACTGTTCTCGCAGGCGATGCACGATGCCTGGGGATATGGCGTGCCGCGCTACGAGTCGGTGGCGGCTGT
>RGQD01000436.1 GCA_010030205.1 Betaproteobacteria bacterium | reverse complement strand
GTTCCGCCGCTGGACTTGCACGTTCCTGCTCGGAGCTCGCGAAGCGTGATGTCAGCGATCACCGTCGAAAACAGGTGAACGGTCGGGAAGACCAAGCCCGCGCAATCCAGAACGGCGCCGTACAGATCTCGCAGCACCCGGTCCATGCTGCCCGAGACGTCAAGGTAGATCCGAACCAACTCGCCGGTGGGGCGGTGGCGCGTCCAGGGCGCTGTCGTCGCGTGCAGCAGCGGCTCAAACCCCAGTGCTTGCAGAACCGTTGATCGTCGACACCCAGACGGGATCGGGCTTTGCACGGTCGTGGCGTCGGATGACAGACGCCTGACCCGTCCCGTTGCCTGACTGCCTGCGACCTTGCGGATCAGGCTGCGAAGGACAGCGCGGTTTGACGGTGTCGTCAACGGCACGACCGATGATGTCTTCAGCACATCGGCCAAAGACCGGCCCTTGATGGGATCGGGTGGCTGCGGCCACTGCTCGACCAAGTCGCGAACGATCTCGAACAGCAGCGGCGTCTGCTGGGCGAGTTCCGAATTCGCGTCGCCCTTGTCTTCGTGCCCACCCAGAAGCGGGATGCCCAGGCTGCCCCCCTCACCGAATTCGGCCAACACGGTGGGCAAAAGGTTGTAGACCTCGTAGTAGCTGGCGCCCGCAGCAGAGTACAAGGCCGCATGCACCTCGATCGCTTGCCGGCGTAGCGGCTCGGGCAGCAGCGCAAACCCTGGCGCCGGGCTGGTGGATCGGTGCGGCCAATCCTTTGCAGGCCTGAGCAGGCACTCCGGGAATTGGTCGTCTCGATAATATTCCGTGAAGAACGCGGTGTAGTCGGCCTTTGGAAACATCCGGCACACCACGCCGTTGATCACCGCATCGAAGACGAAGTTCTGTACCTCGGTCAGGCGTGGAAACAGCGTCGTGTGCCCGAGCAACACATGGTGCAGTTCGTGCATGACCAGCATCAGCAGCTTCTCTGGCGTGGCTGCATGCTGCTCGACGAACCGCGGATTGATCAGCATCCGCGGCTGCACCTTGCATTCAACCGCAGCCGTTGGCACATCCTCGGTCTCGACGATGTCGAGCAGCCTCAAGAGTCCGGCCAAAGCGTAAGAGCCGCTCGGGAACGCATCCAAAATCCGTTCAGCAAGACCACCCTCGAGAAAGGTTTCTGATTTCATGGCCTGGCCTCCAACAGTCGATCCATGAACGCCGGCGGGATCAGCAACGAGATTGAGCTTCGTTGCAGCGCCCAACTGAGGCTGGGTGACTTGCTGCGCAGCCAGACGGTATCGGTCGACTTGCTCAACACCGCCAGAGTCGACAGCAAGTCGCCCCACAGCAGCTCCTGCTTCGGTTCCGTCTTGATCACAGCGCAGCCGTCGGGCAAGGGCAATTCAGCCGCGCGGCGATTGATCAAGGCAATCAGGCGACGATCGGGCGGCGTTCGCGCATCGACCTGGGCATGCGCCTCCAAAGCGGCAAGGACTTTTTCAGTGCTCGCCCCGCGAAATGCCACGGGCAAGTTGAAGCGCACGGCTTTGCCGAACGCGCCGCCACCTGAACTGTTGCGTGATGCCGCCTCCGCAAGCCCAGGCCTGCTGCGCGACGGTGCACCGCCAAGTCCCGTGTACTTCACGACGCTCTTGGGCGGCGTGCTCATGTTGTGCAGCAACTGGGTGTGCTCGCTCACGCCAGCCTCACGCGTTGGTCGGTCGCTGAGAAAGCCGCGAAAGATTTCTCGGCATCATCGGGCGTCAGCAACTGCTTTCTGGCAAACAGTGACGCCACCGCGTTGGCATGAAAATGAGCGCGCGGGTCCTGGGGGTCCAACCGAGCCAGCAGGTCCTTGATCCGACCCCAGGTTGTGTACCTGCTGCTTGAGGCACTCAGGGTCTCGCTGAACTCAGGTGGCGTGGCGATGTCGCGGTAGATCTCACCGATTTGAGAAGCGACGGCAGCGTTCAGTCGTCCGACCGCGCCCGTCTCAAACAGGTGGACGATCGCGGCCTCCCTGGCGCCGACCGGCAGTTGTGCCAGCACATCGGCCGTGACCCGAGAAAACTCTCCCTTCAGCAAGCGATTTGCCTGGATCGCGAGTTTCAGCCTGTCCAATGGGTCGGTCGCGGCCAGGATCGCGCGCATCGGGTCATTCGGGCTGAGCTTGACCGCACGGATCGCCTCCCGATGGGCGGCAAGAAGTTTGACTTCAGGAACCGGAATGCCCTCGGCTCGCTGCGGCAGGCAAGACCGCAGCGCCAACAAGACCGAGTCAGACACATCGTTGCCCGGGTCGATGGCCTGCGCCGCTGCGTTGACCGCCAGCACCGCCCGGTACAGCAGGTTGGCCCGGCGCGGGCTCAGTGCGATGCCCGCCTGCGACAGCAAGGGCAGCAGCGTCTGCACATAGTCGGCGATGCCTTCCTCGAAGTCGACAGTCATGTCACTGAGCAGGTCTTGCGTGCGACCCAGAAGGTCGGCCAGGTACTTCCGGCCTTCAGGGCTGACGCCGTCGTCGCCAGCGCGGATGACTGCCAACTGCTGGGCTTTGCTGAATCCGCTCCACGCGGGCATCTGCACCACAAAGCCAAAGCGGTCTGCCAGCGCCTTGTCCAAAGGCTCTGAGCCCGCGTAGCCGCTGTCCTGGTTGTCCGTGGTGGGCGGGTTCATTGCCGCCCAACGGTGTCGCAGTTCTGTCAGCAGCAAGCCCTGCACCCGTCGCTCATGGATGATCGGGAACAGCTTGTTCTGGACGTCCGAACGGCAGCGGCTGATCTCATCGAAAATCACCGCGCCGGCGCCCCAGATCGAGGCCGGTGTCTTGATGTACTCGAGCGTGCGGTCTGGCGCAGGCACCGGGAACCCCACCAAATCGTCAAAGTTCAGAAGACTGGCGTTGTAGTGCCGAAACGGGATTTGCAAGGCCTCGGCAGTTCGCGTCAGCAAAAGGCTTTTGGCGGTGCCGTGTGGGCCAATCAGCAGCAACGGCGTCTCGGTCGCCAGCGCTGCCAGCACGGGTGCCGCGATGGCCCCGAGGCCAACGACACCAAGCCGGGTCAGCCAGTCGGTCTGAACCGCCGCCCCTGTGTAATTTTCACTTTTCATTTCAAACTCCTGACGTCCGTTTCACCGCATGCGCGGCGAAGCCCGGACGAAGGAGCAACACCAACGCTTTAGCAGTACTTGTCAATCGCCCCGCAAGTTGTCACTTAAATC
>RGQD01000435.1 GCA_010030205.1 Betaproteobacteria bacterium | reverse complement strand
CGATTGCCAAGATTGCCGGGATCAAGCTGTGTGAGGCCCTGCGCCAGCAACATGGCTTTGACGCGATCAGCCTGATGCCCACCAACCTCTACGGGCCCGGTGATAACTACCACCCCACGAATAGCCATGTGATGGCTGCGTTGATTCGTCGGTTTCACGAGGCGAAAGAATCAAATGCTCCGAGTGTCACCTGCTGGGGTACGGGCACTCCTTTGCGGGAGTTTCTGCATGTGGATGACCTGGGAGAGGCCTGTGTGTTTGCGCTGGAGAATTGGGTGCCTGGGCCAGAGGAGTCCAGCTTCCTCAATGTGGGCACTGGGGTGGATCTCCCGATTGCCGATCTGGCAAATCAGGTGGCCGCAGCCTGGGGCTTTGTCAACCGGGTGCTGGCGCCCGACGGCTTGCTCGATGCCGCGCGCGCGCTGGCGCTCGACATGCTGAGCACGCTGCCCGAGATGCTCACGCGTTACAAGGCGGTGATCAACGACGGTTTCGCGCTGGCCTTCGGCGAGGGCATGGCGCTGGAGCAAAGCCGCGCCCGCGAGTTCAATGTCAAGGTCGCGGCCGATGATGTCGAGCAGCGTCGAGAGGCCGTGCGCCAGCGCAACCGAGGCCTGGGCTGATCGCGGCGGCACAGCGATCAGGCCCCAAAAAAGCCCCCGGCACCCAAGGCGCCGGGGACAAAGCTCCTCATCGCAATCGCCGCCGCGGGCCAGGCCAAGCGCAGACCGGCCCCAGGTCTGCCGTCAAGCCCGTTACGGCGAGATCAGGATAAGCCAGCCAGCACCGGGATGCACCCCCGAAGCCGGTGGCCGACAGCCGTTGCGCAGTCGCAATCCACACGCCGCAGGCCTGCGTCGTCCGTCACTGACGACCAAGTGCCGACGGCCAGGTGCTGACGATCAGTCGGGCTCCATCGCGCTGGCGCGCATCATCGCGCGGTACTCGTCGTACTGATCCTTGGTGAAAGCGCCAAGCTTTTCGGGCGTTGAGCCGGTGAAAATGAATGCCTGCTTGTCCAGCAAGGCCTGCACCTCGGGACGAAGCGCTGCCGCCATGAACTCCTTGTTCAAACGGTCAACGATGTCGCGCGGCATCTTCGCCGGCCCGTACAGCGCGGCCCAGGAGGTGATCGAGAACTGCGGCATCCCTGCTTCGGCCAGTGTCGGCACGTCGGGCAGCACGGGGCTGCGCTTGGTCGTGATCACGGCCAGCGGACGCAGCTTGCCGTCGCGGATGTGCGGCACCACCGTACCGGCCGACACCACCATGAACTGCACCCTGCCGGCGATCAGGTCAGTCAGCGCCTGGGGCTCGCCCTTGTACGGGACCTGCACCATCTTGATCCCTGCCAGGTGCGAAAACTGCGCAGTCGACATGATGCCGGTGGTGTTGCCGGTCGCGTAGCTGACCTTGTCCGGAAAGTCCTTTGCATACTTGATGAATTCAGCGATCGTCTTGGCCGGAACGCTCGGATGAACGACCACGAAGAAGGTGTAGCGACCGATGTCGGCGATCGGGGTGAAATCGCGGTTCGGATCGTAGGGCGGTGACTTGCGCAAGGCCGGCGCAGCGACGATCGGGCTGTTGGTCGCGAAGAACAGCGTGTAGCCGTCGGGGGCGGCGCGCACGACTTCGTTGCCGGCGATGGCGCCGTCAGCCCCGGCCTTGTTGTCGACCAAGACCGGTTGACCGACCGCCTGGGAGACCGCATTGCCGAAAGCACGCCCGATTGTGTCGGTGGCTGCGCCAGGTGGAAACGGCACAACCAACCGGATCGGCTTGTTGGGGTAGTTCTGCGCAGCGGCCGTCAACGCGACGGCACCGAGCAGGCAAGCAGCGAGCAACTTCTTCATGTCTGTCCTTGGTCTCAGGGAAACGAAAATCTAAAATCATCATGCCAGCGTTGATGGGGCAAGGTCGGGTGAAAACCCGATCGTGCGCCTCAGACGCCAAGCGACACACCCAGCCCGCGCGCCGCTGCCAGCATCGCATGGCCGGCCGGAATCGGCCGGTTCCGGCCCGCCACGAGCTCGAGCCCGACGCTCGTCACGCGATCCCCATGCAAGGCTACCATCCGACCGAAGCCGCCGGCCTGCACCAGCTCGGCGGCATGCCAGCCAAAACGGGTGGCGAGCACCCGATCGAAAGGCGTGGGCGAGCCACCGCGCTGCACATGGCCCAGCAAAGTGGCACGGACCTCGCTCTGCAGCCTAGGCGTGAGTTGACGCGCCAGCACCGCGCCCACGCCGCCCAGGCGCAGCGGGTCGGGGCTGTCGGCAATCGTCTGTGCCACCTTCAGACCGTCGCCATCGGCCATCGCGCCTTCGGCAACGCAGATCAGCGTATAACCTTCAACGGCCTCGCGCTCGCGGCAGCGTTGCACCACCGCGTCGAGCTGGTAGGGCTGCTCGGGCAACAAGATCACATCGGCCGCGCCGGCCATGCCGCCTTCGAGCGCGATCCAACCGGCGTAGCGACCCATGGTCTCGGCGATCATCACCCGGCCGTGGCTTCGCGCAGTGGTCTCGAGCCGGTCCAGCGCCTCGGCCACCACCGCCACGGCGCTGTCGAAGCCGAAGCTGCGATCGGTGTGACAGAGGTCGTTGTCGATGGTCTTGGGCACACCGACCACCGGCAAGCCCAGGCCGCTGAGCTTGTGCGCGATCGCCATCGTGCCGTCGCCACCGATCGCCACCAGCGCGTCCAGCCCCAGTTCGCGCGCGTAAGCCAAAGCCTGGCCCGAGACATCGGCGCCCCCTGCGCCGAAATAGTGAAACGGGTCGCAGCGGTTGTGCGTGCCCAGGATGGTGCCGCCTTGGGCCAGGATGCCGGTCACCGCCGGCTTGTCCAGCACGCTGACCTCGCGCTTGAGCAGGCCGAGAAAACCGCGTCGGATACCCGTGACGCTAGCCCTGCATTCGTTGATCAACGCCAGCGTGACGGCGCGAATCACCGCATTCAAGCCGGGACAGTCGCCGCCGCCGGTCAGGATGCCCACATGCATGGTGATTCTCCGTCTCAGCTTTGCGCAGTGGCCAACGCCACACCCGCCGCACCAAACAGGTCTGACCCAGTTGATGCGGCGCAGCCGGCTTTGCCAGGCCGCTGGCGTCGCCCTCTTGAGAGGGAGCGGCGCAGCCGCTTCTCAAGCAAATGTGGCTTGGCCACTTTGCTTGACCCCCATGGGGGGCGGCCGGCTTCGGCCGGCCTCGGG
>RGQD01000434.1 GCA_010030205.1 Betaproteobacteria bacterium | reverse complement strand
CTGCCGATGCTGCAGCGCCTGTTGGCCGACGACGCGGTGCTGGCGCAGCGTCCACGCCGGCTGCGCGCTTTGATCCTGGCGCCCACCCGCGAGCTTGCGCTGCAGATCGGCGCCGCCGCCAGCGCGCTGGTCAAGTCCTATGGTCTGGCGCCAGGGCAGGGCGCTGCTGCGCCGCTCAAAACCGTGGTCGCCGTTGGCGGCCTGTCGATCAACCCGCAGATGATGGCCTTGCGCGGCGGTGCCGACCTGGTGGTGGCCACGCCGGGCCGATTGCTCGACCTGATCGACCACGGTGCGCTGCGCCTGTCAGCGCTCGAGCTGCTGGTGCTCGACGAGGCCGACCGCCTGCTCGACCTAGGCTTTGCCGACGAGATCCATCGCGTGTTGACGCTGCTGCCAACGCAGCGCCAGGCCTTGCTGTTCTCGGCCACCATGCCCGGGCCGCTGGCCTTGCTGGCCGAGCAGCTGTTGCGCGACCCGCTGCGCGTGGACATGCCCGCCGGCGCGCAGTCCGCAGCGCCCGACATCGTGCAGCGCGCGATCGAGGTCGACACCGCGCGCCGCACACCGCTGCTGCGCCACTTGATCGCCACCGAAGGGTGGCAGCGCCTGCTGGTCTTCGTCGCCACCCAGTACGCCAGCGAGCATGTGGCCGACAAGCTCAACCGCGCCGGCGTCACCGCCGCCGCGCTGCACGGCCAGCTCAGCCAGGGCAAGCGCAGCCAGGTGCTGGCCGACTTCCAAGCCGGGCGACTGACCGCGCTGGTGGCCACCGACCTGGCCGCGCGCGGCATCGACATCTCGTCGATGGGCGTGGTCGTCAACCACGACCTGCCGCGCTCGGCGGTCGACTACACCCACCGCATCGGCCGCACCGGCCGCGCCGGCGAAGCCGGGCTGGCGCTGAGCTTTGTCTGCGCCGACGCCCCAGGCAGCGAAGCCCATTTCAAGCTGATCGAAAAACGCCAACAGCAACGCGTACCGCGCGAGCAAATCCCAGGCTTCGAACCATCCGCCGCGCCGCAGCTGCCGGCCCACACCCCAGACCCGACCGGCGGCGTCAAGGGCCGGCGCAAGAGCAAGAAAGACAAGCTACGCGAGGCCGCCTTGGTCCGTACCGGGTCTTGAATCTGAACCCCCTAGGCCTGCTGTCGATCTGCAGGCACGCAGCATCAGCCGATGCGCTTGCGCCCCGAGCGCGGGCCTGCCGCGGGATTGGCGGCTGCGGACATCGCGGCGCCAGCTAGATACTCAGCATGGGCGCTGAATGCGCCGGCAGTGAGGTCGATGTCGGCGCCGGAGATGCCAGCCTTGCGTGCCATGTCCTGCCAATGGTCAACGACAAGGACAATGCGCTCGACGATGTCATGCGCCTGACGCTCGTCGAGCCCATAGAACCTGCCGGTTGCCAGCACGGTGGCCAGGCTTGGGCGCGAGTCGATGTCATCGATGTTGAGCACGTGCTCTGCCTTGTCGATGTTCGGCTTGACGTCGAATGCTGGCGCCAAGTACCAGCCGTTTTCGACCAGCAAGAAGCCATGATTGCGCAAGTGTTCGTCGCGGTTGCCGACGGCGACATTGAAGGCCACGCGGCGGAATAACTATAAGGTGTGGAACTCGTTGTTGAGCCGCAGCAGGCGAGCCTCAGGCACTGCCAAGCCCGCCATGCCGGCCATCGTGTGGACCACAAACTCCCAGGCGCTGATGTCGCGGTCGTCATCTCTCGCCGAAAACTTGCCGATCCACAGCGAGCCGTCCCGCTCGGAGAAGTTGGCCTTTGGCAGCGCGCCGCCCACAGACGCGCCCGGCGCGACCAACACCGCCAGCCACGTGCGCAGTGCGTCCAGATCGTCGATGTGTTTGCTCGTCAACTGCAGCGCCACCGCCTCGAGTTTGCGCAGGTTCGTCACCGGTGGTGCAGCCATCCCTTCGGCTGCCAGGAACTGCTCACTGTTCTGCAACCGAAACCGCAGCGCGCCTTGGCGGGTGAAGTCCTGCACGCCGATCAAGAAGTCCCAGGCGTACAGCGCTCGCGGCGGACGCCCTGCATCCTTGGCCCGTAGTGCCTCTCGCCGCTTCATCAGCGTCTGGCCCAAGCGGTCAGGCGAAAAGGCCAGGAAAATACCGAAATTGCCGAGCTCAGCCTTTGGAAAGAAGGGCTGGTCCCCAAGCGACAGGTCGAGATCGAGCGCAAACGCGCGGGGGTCCTGAAGCCATTCGTTGTGGTAACGGAAACGAACCTGCCCGCGGTCATGGGCCAGCGTGTCGACAAGGCGCGCACTCGATCCATCGCTGTCGAGCCAAACCTCGAGCTTGCTGGCACCGCTCATCGCGCAGCCTTCTTGCGGCCAGGTCGACTGGCATCAGCACTGGCAGGATGTTGCTCTCCCAGGTCAGCAGCCTCGGGGCGATCGGCCGGCGCACTGTTTCTGCCAGTCCGCAACCTTGGTCGCGTGACTGGCATCAGCGCCAAGTCTTGCAGTTTGCGCCCCAGCTTGTCATCCGCTGCGATTGCGTTGATGTCCGCCTCCAGGCCCAGCACCGCCAAGACGCGCAGGTAGGTGCCCAGGGTTGCGCCCGGGTGGCCGGCCTCCGCGTTGTACAGGGAACTGCGCGATATGCCTGCGCGCTGCGCCACCGTGGACGTGGTCAGCTTGCGGCGAAGCCTTGCCAGCCGCAATCGCTCACCGAACGCGCTGAGCAGCCGCTGTTCTTGCGGAAAGACGACGGGCGGCTTGCTAGGCATGATGTCCACCATTATAGACAAAATAGCCAATATTTGCTCGTAATGGCACAAAATAGGCCTGTCCTCAAGACGAGTGAGGGGGTTCAAACTCAAGACCCGGTACCGAACAAGCACGGTACCGAAGTAGCAAAGTGGTCCGTACAGTGGTCCGTACCGGGTCTTAAATCTGAACCCCTATGTCAGCGCCTCTGTGATTGCCGATGGCACCCTGGCACAGACCAGCAGTGATGGGGTGGTTGGCGATCCACACGCCGCAGGACGCGGCTGGCGGTCACGGCATGGGGCCATCGAGGGGTTCAACTTTAGGACCGCGTCTTAAATATGAACCCCCTGCGGCGGCTGGCGTTGGGGCGTCAACGCGGCAGTGCGGGGCTGAGTGGGCTGGCCGGTTTGGCCGGCGGGTTTTCAGTGGCCGTCGAAGACCGCTTGCAAGGTGGGCGCATCGAGGATGCGGTCGGCCCAGGTGTCGAGTTGGTCCAGCGTGGCGG
>RGQD01000433.1 GCA_010030205.1 Betaproteobacteria bacterium | reverse complement strand
TGCCCAGCACCCAGGTCTGGCCTGCCGAATCGTGTTCGACCGGATGGCCCATGTGCTGCCAGAGTGCCGCGATGTCGAGCCGATCGCCGCGCACCATCGGCTTGGCGGTTTGGCGCGGCAAGGGCGTGCAGAGCTCACCCTGGCACAGGCCTTCGGGCTTCCAGCTCCAGCCTGTCGCAGCCTCGATGCCGCTGCGGTCCAGCCACAGCGAGTCGCCTTCGGCCAGCGCATGGGCAGGCCGCGTCTCGCGCTGTTCATTGAGGATGGTGATCAATGGAGCTCCAATGGGTAGTAGCCCGAATCGGGCGTTGAAAGAGGCAAGCCTGCGAGTGCCGATACCGCCGTGATTGTAGATTTCACTCCGGGCGAATGCCTGCCTGCTTCAGCAACTTTTGCCAGATTGGCTTCTCAGCCCGGTAGATTTCGGTAAAGGCCTCCGGTGTGTTGCCGACGAAGTCCATGCCCAAGGCGGCGATGCGCTCGAAGACTTCAGGCTCGCGGGCTGCGGCCACGGTCTCGGATGCCATGCGCCGAACCACGGCGATCGGTGTCTTGGCCGGTGCGCCGATGCCGATCCAGCCCGGGTTCATCTTGAACACATCGGCGTCCAGACCTTGCTCGGCAAATGTCGGCACGTTCGGCATCGACGGGTGACGCCGGGTGCCGGTGATGGCCAAGAGCCTGAGCTTGCCCGCCTCGACCTGTGGCTTGGCCGTGGCGATGGTCACGAAGCTCAGCGGCAGTTGGTTGGCCAGCAGGTCTTGCACCATTGGCGCCTCGCCTTTGTAAGGCACATGGACCATGCCGGCGTCGTAGCTGTTGTTGATGTGCTCCGAGGCGACGTGGCCGTAGTGGCCGGTGGCCACCGAGCCGTAGGACAGCTTGCCTTTGTTGCGCTTGAGGTGCTGCATCAACTCCGGCGCGGTGTGCACCGGCACGCTGGGATGCACTGCCAGCACCATCGGCACCGTGGCGAGCAAGGTCACGAAGCTGAGGTCTCGGTCGGTGTCGTAAGGCACTTTCTCGAACAGGAAGGGCGCTGTGATGACCTGGGTCACCCCGATGATGCCGAAGGTGTGGCCGTCGGGTGCTGACTTGGCCAACGCGCCTATGCCTATCATGCCGCCGGCGCCGGCGCGGTTGTCGATCAGCAGTTGTTGGCCAATGCGCGCCGTGATGCCGCGTCCGATCAGCCGGGCCAGGATGTCGGTGGCGCCGCCGACCGGAAACGGCACGATCATCCTGACCAGCGCCTGCGGCCACTCGGCCTGGCTGCGGGCCTGGCCGCCCAGGCTCATTGCCAGGCCTGCGGCGGTCGCTTGGTGGATGAATCGGCGGCGGGTGTTGAGGTCGGTCATGTGTTGTCCTCCTGGCTCAGTACGGGTTGGCAGCAGCGGGCCTCAGGGCTTCAGCGCCCATGGAAGACCGCCGCGCGTTTTTCCAGAAAACTCGCCACGCCTTCGCGATGGTCGTCGGTGTGGGCCAGGCGCCGGATGGTGTCGATGGCCCAGCCGCCGATCTCGCGTGGGTCGCCATAGCTGCTGCGCTGCAGTCCTGCGGCGGGTTGGCGGCGATGCGCTCGGCCAGCGCTCGCGCGTCTCGCATCAGGTCGGCATGCGCGGCCACCCGTCCGACCAGGCCGATGCGCAAGGCTTCCGCCGCGTCGATCACATCGCCGGTGAACAGCAGCTCGGCGGCTTTTTCGGGACCGACGAGTGCGGGCAGGCGATAGAAGCCACCCACATCACAAGTTAGTCCTCGTTTGACGAACATCTCTGAGAACTTGGCGCGGTCGGAGGCGATGCGCAGATCGGCAAACAGCGCGAGTTCGAAGCCCCAGCCTATGGCCGCGCCGTTGACCGCCGCGATCACCGGCTTGGCGCATTCCAGCGCGGCGATCGCTGCTGGCGTCGGCGGGTTGTGCACGATGGCCGCGCCGCGCTTGGCGATGCCGCCACCGGGCGCTGCCATGATCTCGCTGACATCGTCGCCCGAGCAAAAAGCCGGGTCGGCGCCGGTGACGATCACGCAGCGCACCTGCGGATCATCATGGGCTGCCAAAAAGGCCGATTCCAGTTCGGCGTAAGCGCGCCAGTTCAGCGCGTTGCGGCGCTCGGGCCGGTTCAGCGTGATGGTCAGCACATGGCCGGCCAGCTCGAACCCGGTGTGTACAAAGTCCTCAGGCGCGATAGCGTGTCGGGTGGTCATGTCTCAAGGTCCTCTGGTGCTTGGTCTGGTGCGGATGTCAGGGGTGGCGGCCGGCGGTTGCCCGGGATCCCAGCGACCGTGCTCATTGCGGCTTGATCCCGGCGGCTTTGACGATGGGCGTCCAGCGCTCGATCTCGCGGCGGATGTAGGCGGCGTACTCGGCCGGCGTCGAGACGTGTACCTCGTAGCCTTGCGAGATCAGCTTTTCACGCATGTCCGTGCCGTTGACCGCAGCGACCACGGTGGCGTGCAGCTTGTCGATGATGGCCTGCGGTGTGCGGGCTGGCGCCAACAGGCCGTAATAGCCCGAGGCCACCAGTTCGGGTCGGCCCTGCTCTGCGGTGGTGGGCAGGTCGGGCAGCACTGGCGAGCGCCGCTCGGCGGCGATGGCCAGACCCCGCAGCTTGCCGGCTGCCACCTGCGCGCCAGTGGGGATGTAAGCGTCGATCATCACCGGCACGGTGCCGCCGATGGTGTCTTGCAGCGCTGGCGCTGCGCCCTTGTAGCCTATGTGGACCAGCGGCGCACCGCTGCGCGCGCGCCACAGTTCGCCGATCAGGTGCGGCGAGCTGCCGACCCCGCCGGTGGCGTAGCTCAGTCCGCCGGCGGTGCTGCGAGCGGCGGCCTCGACGTCCTGCAGCGTTCGGTAGGGCGTGGCCGGGTTGACGACCAACATCACCGGGATCGATGCCACCAGCGAGATCGGCGCGAAGTCGCTGAACACGTCGTAAGGCAGCTTCATGCCCAGCGCCGTGTTCAGCGCCAGCGGTGCGGCCCCGAACAGCAGCGTGTAACCGTCGGGCGAAGCCTTGGCCACCAGGTCGTTGGCGATCACGGTGGCAGCACCCGGCTTGTTCTCGACCAGCACCGGCTGGCCCAAGCGCTCGCTCATCTTCTGAGCCACCTGCCGAGCGGCGCCATCGGTGGCCCCGCCGGGCGCGAACGGCACGATGATCCGGATCGCATGGCTGGGGTAAGGCGTTTGTGCCTGCGCAGTTTGTGCCTGCGCTGTCGTCGCAGCCAGCAGCGCGG
>RGQD01000432.1 GCA_010030205.1 Betaproteobacteria bacterium | reverse complement strand
AGGAAATGCAGGCGCGCCAGGATTTCTTCACCGCGCTCGCGGCGCAGCTGACGGCGCGCGGGATACGTTTCCTGTTTCGCGAAGCGGCTGGCATGAGCGTCGAGCAGCAGGTCAACGACCCCAGCCGGACTTCAGGACGCCTTGCAGGGTCTGCTCAGTATCGGCCAGAGTGCCGGTACCGACAGAAATGGTGATGAGGACCTCGGCCGTGTTGGACGCGTAGCCACCGCCCCCCGGGGCATTGAAGCGGACGACGCACCCGCCGCCGAGGGCTGGCATGAACGGGCCCTCGAAGGCGTCGCTGGCGCGCCGCATCGCTTTGGCCGCGGTTGCCGGACTGCTGCTGTCGGTATGGGCCTTTCCAGTGCTGTGGGCTTTGCTAACGTCATTCAAGAGCGAGCGGGATGTTCTGGCCTATCCGCCGGTGTTCTGGTTCGAGCCGACGCTGGCGCACTACCGCGAGGTCTTGTTCGGCGCGTCGTCGATCCTGCCCAATCTGTGGTCCAGCGTGGTGGTCTCGTTCTCAGCCACGCTGCTGACCATGCTGCTGGCGCTGCCTGCTGGCTATGCCATCGCCCGGTTGCGCTACCCGGGTAAGCGCGCCAGCGGTTTTTATGTGCTCGCCACGCAGATGCTGCCGCCAGTGGGCCTGGTCATCCCGTATTACCTGGCGCTGCAGAAGGTTGGCGCGCTCGACACTTACTTCGGCATGGTGCTGATCTACCTGACCTTCTCGCTGCCCTTCGCGATCTGGCTGATGGTGTCGTATTTCGAAGACATCCCCTACGAGATGGAGGAGGCCGCGCTGCTCGACCGTGCCGGCCGCTTGCGCGCGCTGTGGTACGTGATCCTGCCGCAGGTGCGCGGCGGCATCGCGGTGACCACGGCAAGGTGCGGCCGGTGACGGTCGCGATGTTCAATTTCATTTCGGTCGAGCAGACGCAATGGGCAAAACTGGCCGCTGGCGCGATGGTGGCCATGGCGCCGGTGATCCTGATCGGCTTGCTGGCACAGCGCCACATCGTCAAGGGCTTGACGGTGGGTGCGGTCAAGGGCGGGGGGCGGCGATGAACAAAAGCCATCGAGGTGGTGTGTCGCTGCAAGGCGCCGTGAAGCGACACGGCACGCTGACCGTGCTGCACGGTGTCGATCTCGACATCGATCCCGGCGAATTCTTCGTGCTGCTGGGCCCGTCGGGCTCTGGCAAGACGACCACGCTGCGCATTCTGGCCGGACTTGAATCGATCAGCGCCGGGCGCGTACTGCTCGACGGCCAGGACGTGACGCAGCAAGACCCAGGCGAGCGCGACGTGGCCATGGTCTTTCAGAGTTATGCGCTTTACCCGCACATGACCGTGGCACAGAACATCGGCTTTCCGCTGAAGATGGTCGGGCAGGGCGCGCAGGCGGTCGCGCTCGCGGTGGCCGATGCTGCGGCCAAGGTCAGCATTGGCCACTTGCTGGACCGACGCCCCGGGCAGTTGTCGGGTGGGCAGCAGCAGCGTGTGGCGCTGGCGCGCGCGATCGTTCGCGAGCCGAGGCTGTTTTTGCTCGACGAGCCGCTGTCGAACCTGGACGCGCGGCTGCGGATGGAGACCAGGGTCGAGCTCAAAAAACTGCAGCGCTCGCTGGGTGTGACCGCCGTCTATGTCACGCACGACCAGGAAGAAGCCATGACCCTGGCCGACCGCATCGCTGTCTTCATGGACGGGCGCATCGTCCAAGTGGGAACGCCGCAGGGCATCTTCGGCCGGCCCTCGCATGCATCGGTGGCGGGCTTTATCGGCACGCCGCCGATGAACCTGCTGCAAGCGAGTTGGTCGGGTCAGCAGGTGCAGGTCGGTGACGCGGGTCGCATCAATGTCGGCGTGCAGGCGCCGGGCGCACGAGACGTCACGCTGGGCGTGCGCCCGGGCGACCTGAAGATCCAGCCCAGCGGGCTGGCCGCCGAGGTCGAACTGG
Organism: Betaproteobacteria bacterium; assembly: GCA_010030205.1. GTDB lineage: Bacteria > Pseudomonadota > Gammaproteobacteria > Burkholderiales > Burkholderiaceae_C > Pseudaquabacterium. The sequence goes on along the minus strand of RGQD01000432.1, from coordinate 1,282 downwards.
TCGAGGAACTCGGCGACAGCCGCATCGCGATCCTGCACATCGGCGAGCAGCGCGTGAAGCTCAAGACCGACCACTTGATCGACTTGCACGAGGGCGATCTCGTGCACCTGGGATTCGCCGCCACGGCGGCACACCTGTTCGACCGCAACAGCGGCGATCGACTGAACTGAACGAGGCCATTGATGAGCAAGCGACCGAACATCGTCCTGATCCTGAACGACGACATGGGCTATTCCGACATCGGCTGCTATGGCGGTGAGGTCGAGACCCCGACCCTAGACCGCCTAGCCGCTGGCGGGCTGCGTTTCTCGCAGTTCTACAACACGGCGCGCTGCAGCCCGTCGCGTGCGTCCTTGCTGACCGGCCTGCATCCGCACCAGACCGGCATCGGCATCCTGACCTATGACTCGGGCCCTGAGGGCTATGCCGGCAATCTGAACCAGCAATGCGTGACGATCGCCGAGGTGTTGAAGGGCGGCGGCTACCGGACCTATATGAGCGGCAAGTGGCATGTGTCGAGCAACCTGTTGGAGCCGACCGACTCCTGGCCGCTGCAGCGCGGCTTTGACGCTTTCTACGGCACCATCATCGGCGCCGGCAGCTTCTACGACCCCAACACGCTGACGCGCGGCAACTCGAATGCTGAGCATGAGGCCCGTGCTGAGGGCTTTTTCTACACCGATGCGATCAGCGACCAGGCGGTGCGCTTCATCCGCGAGCACCATGCCGAGCATCCCGACACGCCGTTCTTCGAGTACGTGGCATATACCGCGCCGCACTGGCCGCTGCATGCGCACGATGAGGACATCGCCAAATACAAAGGCCGTTTCGACGCGGGCTGGGACACGCTGCGCGAGGAGCGGCTCGATCGCCTGGTCAAAGCCGGTGTGCTGGCCGACCACTGGAAGCTGAGCGCGCGCGACCCCTCGCAGCCGGCCTGGACCGAGGTTGAGCACAAGGGCTGGTTGCTGCGCTGCATGGAGGTCTACGCCGCGCAGATCGACCGCATGGACCAGGGCATAGGCCGCATCGTCCAGGAACTGCAACACAAGGGCCAGCTCGACGACACGCTGATCATCTTCCTGGCTGACAACGGCGCCTGCGCCGAAGACATCCCCGAAGGGGTGACGATCGATGAACTCGTCGACAAGCTGATGATCGCGCGCAAGCACACGCGCAGCGGCGAACCGGTGCACTTCGGCAACGACACCAGCCGCATGCCTGGCCCCGAGAACACCTATCAAAGCTACGGCACGGCCTGGGCCAACCTGTCGAACACGCC
>RGQD01000431.1 GCA_010030205.1 Betaproteobacteria bacterium | reverse complement strand
GGCGCGGGGTTTCGACGCCTACGAGGTGCTGTTCGATGGCCAGCCGCTGGCCATTGGCGAGGAGCGCGAAGCGGCGCCCGGGGTCACGGTGCAGCGGCGCTGCTGAAGTCGAGGCACAGGCTTGCCGGGCAACCGTGGACGTCAGTGCCGCTCTCGAACGGCCTTTCCTCCCAACAACACCAACAAAGCCCCCAAATCCACCGCATCCGCCCGCTGGCAGCGCGCCACCAGCCGCCGGTCCGCTGTCACCAGCGGGCAAGCGGTGCGGCGCGCCAGCGCCAGGTAAAAGCAGTCGTAGGCCGGATGTTGCAGCCGTATGGACAAACCCACCGCTTCCGCTGTCAGCCCGGCGCACGGGTGCACCTGCAACGGCGCCTGCATCAACCAACGCGCCGCCGCGTCGGCGGTGGCGGCGTCGATTTCGCCACGCGTCTGCTTCTTCCAGAAGATGTTGGCCAGCTCGGCAAACAACAGATCGGGCACCAGCAACTCGTCGCCCAACAGCGCGCTGGCTTGGTCGGAGCCATCCTCGGGCAGCAGCCATTTGGCTGCCACGCTGGCGTCGATCACCCAGGCCGTCATGGGCTGGCGCCGGCTGCCAGGTCAGCGCTCAGCGCGGCTTTCACGCAGCAGCTCTTCTGATGGGGTCTGCGCCCGGCCGGCGCTCAGCGCGCGGATGTCGGCCGCCAGTTGCTGCCAATCGGCTTTGCTGCTGCCGGGTGGCTGGGTCAGCGCGCTGCGCACGATCTCGCGCAACTCGGCATTCATCGAGCGCTGGTGGCGCGCAGCGCTCAGGCGCAGCTTTTCCTTCAAGTCGTCGTCCAGGTTGCGCAAGACAAAGTCGGCCATGACGGGCCCCCCCTTAAAAGTGATGCCAATGATATCAATCTCCTCGCCTGAGGGGTCTCGGCAGGTCGCCGAGCCACCCGACCCCATTCCCCTGTCCGCCTTGCAGCACTGGGCCTACTGCCCGCGCCAGTGCGGCCTGATCCACCTGGAGCAGGCCTTCGACGACAACCTGCACACGCTGCGCGGCAATGCCGTGCATGCGCAGGTGGACCAGCCCGGCGTCGACACCGCCCGCGGCGTGCGCAGCGAGCGTGCGCTGCCGCTATGGCATGACGACCTGGGCTTGATCGGCAAGGCCGACGTGGTCGAGTTCAGCAGCGGTGGCGCGCCCTACCCGGTGGAATACAAACACGGCAAGCGCCACAAGGCCGCAGCAATTGCGGCCTGTGATGACTTGCAGTTGGCGGCCCAGGCCGTCTGCCTGGAATTCATCAGCGGGCAGGCGGTGCCCGAGGGCGCGATCTACTACGCCAGCTCCAAGCGCCGGCGTGTCGTGCCCATCACGCCCGAGCTACGCCAACAAGTGGCCGATACCGCGGATGCCGTGCGCAGCATGCTGCAAGGTGGCCGCCTGCCCCCACCGCTGGCGGCCGAGGTGGCGGCCCAGCGTTGCGGCGGCTGCTCGTTGCACGACCGCTGCCAACCCGAGGCTGCTGGATCCAAGGCGCTGGCCACCGCGCGCGCCCAGCTGTTTGATCCCGACGCCTAACCACCGCAACCCCACCACCGCCAGCCCGCCTGGCCACGCCATGCAACTGCTCAACACCTTGTACGTCAACACCCCCGGCAGCTACCTGCGGCTGGACAACGCCACCTTGCGGGTGGACGTCGAGCGCGAAACCAGGCTGCGGGTGCCGCTGCACCACCTGCAATCGGTGGTGTGTTTCGGACCAGTGGGCTTGTCGGCGCCGCTGATGCACCGGCTGGCCGACGAAGCGATCGGCCTGGTGTTGCTGGACGACAACGGCCGCTTCAAAGCCAGACTGGAGGGCGCTACCGCTGGCAACGTGCTGCTGCGGCGCGCCCAACACCTACGGTCTATGGACAAGGCCTTTGCGCTGGAAACGGCGCGCGCTTTCGTGGCCGGCAAGATCAAGAACGCACGCCAGGTGCTGCAGCGCGGCGCCCGCGAGTCGAAAGCCGCCGAAGAAGCCGCGCGCCTGACCCGGGGCGCCGATGACCTGGCCGCCAGCCTGCGCGCGCTGCCTAGCGCGCCTGACCTCGACACGCTGCGCGGCGTCGAGGGCGAGGCTGCACGCCAGTATTTCGGCTGCCTGGCCTTGCTGGTGCGCATGGACGCCCGGCCCCACTTTGCGATGGATGGCCGCAACCGGCGCCCACCCCGCGACCGCATCAACGCGCTGCTGTCGTTTTTGTACGCGATGTGGATGAACGACTGCCGCAGCGCCATCGAGGCCGCCGGGCTGGACCCGCAGGTGGGCTTGCTGCATGCGCTGCGGCCGGGCCGCGCGGCGCTGGCGCTCGACCTGATGGAAGAGTTCAGACCCTATGCCGACCGCCTGGCGCTGTCGCTGGTCAACCGCGAGCAGCTCAACGCCCAGAGTTTTGTGCAACGCGAGGGCGGCGCGGTGGCGCTGACGCCCGAGGCGCGCAAAGCGGTGGTGGTGGCCTACCAACAGCGCAAGCAGGAAGACATCACCCACCCGCTGCTGGCCCAGGCCTTGCCACTGGGCCTGGTGCCTCTGGTGCAGGCGCGCCTGCTGGCGCGGGCGGTGCGCGGCGAAGTCGACGCCGACGGCCAGGCCGGCGGCTATCTGCCGTTCACCGCCAAGTAGCGGGAGCCGCGATGCTGGTGATCGTCTGCTACGACGTGAGCACCGAAACCAAGTCGGGCCGGCGCCGGCTGCGCCGGGTGGCCAAGGTGTGCGAGAGCACCGGCCAGCGGGTTCAGAAGTCGGTCTTCGAATGCCAGGTGACGCTGGCGGAGTTCGAGGCCCTGGAGCGACGCTTGCTGGCGGAGATCGAGCTGACCCAGGATTGCCTGCGGCTGTACCGCATGCCCGACACCCGCGGCGCCGAGGTGCGGGAATACGGCGTCTTCAAGGCGCTTGATTTCGAAGGACCGCTGGTGCTGTAAGCCACCGAGCGCTTACCATCGACACCGCGAACCCTGAGTGGCAGCCAAACGCCCGTCAGGTTCGCGCGGTACGCAACTACCTGTCATGAATGAAGAATTCTGTTTTCCTAGCAAGTTCTCCGCGCATCACGCCGGCATCGGCACGGGGTACGCGCAGCGAGATGGAAAACGCCTTCTGCCACAACAGGGTACGCGCGAACCGGCTCGCCCGTCAGCAATGACGGGCGTGGATTGAAACCACGGCTACAGCATCGGCAACCAACTGCTGGCTTGGCTCGCCCGTCAGCAATGACGGGCGTGGATTGAAAC
>RGQD01000044.1 GCA_010030205.1 Betaproteobacteria bacterium | reverse complement strand
CATGGGCATCGACGCGGTGCGCAAACGACAGCGGCAGCGTGATCAGCCCCAAGCACAGTTGCAGCCACAGGATCACCAGGATCGCGATGTCGGTGCGGTGGCTGGTCAGCCGGATGCGGGGATCGAAAAGACGCCTGTGCAGCAACAGCGTCAGACCGATAAAGCACAGCAGGCCCGCGAACCCTCCAGAGACGATGGCCACCATCTGCTTCTGAGGTGCGCTGATGAAGGGCTCGTACAGCCAGTGTGGCGTCAACTGGCCGAACAAATGGCCGAAGAACAAGAAAAGGATGCCGATGTGGAAAAGGTTGCTGCCCCAGCGCAGCGAACCGGTGCGCAGCAACTGCGACGAGTCGCTCTTCCAGGTGTACTGGTCGCGGTCGAAGCGCGCCAAGCTGCCCATGAAGAACACCGCCAGGCAGATGTAGGGGTAGACGGTGAACAGGAAATTGTTCAGCCAGGATGCGGCGGGGTTCATGCTGAGACTCCCTTGACGGCGTTGCCGCCGGCGGTGCTGCGGCAGATGTGAATGGGCTGCGGCTGGCCAGGCTTGGCCTGGCCCTTGGACGAGCAAGCGTCGAAGACCACCGGCTCGGCCCAACTCTCGTCGAGCGGTTCCTCGACCATCCGCGCGACCGGTCGGGTGGCTTCACCCGCCAGTTCGAGCAGCGCCGCCAGCACGCTGGCGTAGGCAGACTGCTGGTGCTGCAGTGCACTGAGGATCGCGTTGAAGATGTGGCTCATTTCGCCCAGAAAGGCTTTGGCCTCGCGCGGCGGCTGGGTCGAGACGAACTCCAGCACCGCCGGCAGGTAATCGGGCAGTTCGCCCTCCTTCAGGCTCAAACCGGCTTTCTCGTAAGTCAAGCCGAGGTCGATCATCGCCGGGCCGCGCTCGCGCGAGTCGCCGTGGACATGCTCGAACAGGTGCAGCGAGGTGGCGCGGCCGCGGTCGAACAGCTCGACGTAATCGGCCTCGTTGCGCAACGGCTCGGCCAAGCGGATAGCCTCCATCAACGCGTCAAGCTCGGCCCGGCGCGGCGCCGACAACGCGCGCTCGGCGTGCAGCAGCGTGCTCATCTCGGCCAGGTCGTCGCGCAACTGCGCATCCGGGTAGGCCAGCAAGGCCGCCAGCACGCGAAGACTGCGCCCCATCACGGGGGGTTGAAGGGCAAACATGGTCAAACCTCCGCCTTGATGGGAATGGTGCGTTTCTTCTCGCTGCCGAACAGGCTGGTCTCGCTGATGCCCTCGGAGCAGCCGTTACCGAAACTGAAACCGCAGCCACCACGCACGTTGAAGGTGTTCTCGGCGTATTCGCGGTGGGTGCTGGGGATCACGAAACGGTCTTCGTAATTGGCGATCGCCATCACCTGGTACATCTCCTCGACCTCGGCCTGGCTGATGCCCACTTGCTGGAGCACCGCCTGGTTGATGCGACCGTCGACATGCTTCTCGCGCTGGTAGGCGCGCATCGCCAGCAGGCGCTCGAGCGAGCGCACGACCGGCACGGTGTCGCCAGCGGTCAGCAGGTTGGCCAGGTACTTGACGGGGATGCGCAACTGGTGCACGTCGGGGATCTCGCCGTTGGTGCCGACCAGACCCGCGTTGGCCGCTGCACTGATGGGTGAGAGCGGCGGCACATACCAGACCATCGGCAGCGTGCGGTACTCGGGGTGCAGCGGCAGCGCCACCTTCCACTGCACCGCCATCTTGTAGACGGGTGAGTTGCGCGCCGCCTCCATCCATTGGTCGGGGATGCCGTCGAGTTGCGCTTGGGCAATCACCTTCGGGTCGTGCGGATCGAGGAAGATGTCCAACTGCGCTTGGTAAAGGTCGCGGTCGTGCTCGACGCTGGCCGCTTGCTGGATTCGGTCGGCGTCATAAAGCAACACGCCAAGGTAGCGGATGCGGCCAACGCAGGTCTCGGAGCACACCGTGGGCTGGCCGGCCTCGATGCGCGGGTAGCAGAAGATGCATTTCTCGGCCTTGCCGCTCTTCCAGTTGTAATAGATCTTCTTGTACGGGCAGCCTGACACGCACATGGACACGCACATGCGCCAACCTCGGCACTTGTCCTGGTCGATCAGCACGATGCCGTCTTCCTCGCGCTTGTAGATCGATCCCGACGGGCAGGACGCGACGCAGGCCGGGTTCAGGCAGTGCTCGCACAGCCGCGGCAAGTACATCATGAAAGTGTTCTCGAACTGGCCGAGCATGTCCTTCTGCGCTTGTTCGAAACCGTCGAGGTTCTTGTCCTTGCTGCGCTTGGCGAACTCACCGCCCAGGATCTCCTCCCAGTTCGGCCCCCAGACGATCTTGTCCATTTGCTTGCCGGTGATCAGGCTGCGCGGCCTGGCCGTCGGCGTGGCCTTCATCTCGGGTGCCGATTGCAAGTGACCGTAATCGAATGTGAAAGGCTCGTAGTAATCGTCGATCTCGGGCAGGTTGGGGTTGGCAAAGATGCGCATCAGCAGCTTCCACTTCGCACCCTGGCGCGGCTCGATTGCGCCATTGGCCTTGCGAGTCCAGCCGCCATTCCACTTGTCCTGGTTCTCCCATTCCTTGGGATAGCCGATGCCAGGCTTGGTCTCGACGTTGTTGAACCAGGCGTATTCCATGCCGGGCCGGCTGGTCCAGACGTTCTTGCAGGTGACCGAACAGGTGTGGCAACCGATGCACTTGTCCAGGTTCAGCACCATGCCGATTTGGGCGCGGATTTTCATGCAACTTCTCCTTCAGCCTGCACCTTGGCGATCAGTTCATTGCCGATTGGCGTGTCTAGCCAGTCAACCTTGTTCATCTTGCGTACCACGACGAACTCATCGCGGTTCGTGCCTATGGTCCCGTAGTAGTTGAAGCCGTAGCTGAACTGGGCGTAGCCGCCGATCATGTGGGTGGGCTTGAGGACAATGCGGGTCACCGAGTTGTGGATGCCGCCGCGCGCGCCGGTGATCTCGGAGCCCGGCGTGTTGACGATCTTTTCCTGCGCGTGGTACATCATCACCATGCCCGGCTTGACGCGTTGGCTGACCACCGCACGCGCCGCGATCGCGCCGTTCAGGTTGAACAACTCGATCCAATCGTTGTCCTCGATCCCGACCGACTTGGCGTCGTCTTCGCTCAGCCAGACGCAAGGCCCGCCGCGGCTGAGCGTCAACATCAACAGGTTGTCGGTATAGGTCGAGTGGATGCCCCATTTCTGGTGCGGCGTGATGAAGTTCAGCGCGATCTCGGGGTGGCCGTTGGGCTTGACGCCCTGGATGCCTGCGGTGGTCTTCAAGTCCACCGGCGGCCGGTAGCTGGTGAAGCCCTCGCCAAAGGCGATCATCCACGGGTGGTCCATGTAGAACTGCTGGCGCCCGGTCAAGGTGCGCCACGGGATCATCTCGTGCACATTGGTGTAGCCGGCGTTGTACGAGACGGTCTCGCTCTCGATGCCGCTCCAAGTCGGCGATGAAATGATCTTGCGCGGCTGGGCCTGGACGTCGCGGAAGCGGATCTTCTCGTCCTCACGGTGGATCGCCAGATGGGTGTGGTCCAGGCCGGTCTGCTTGCCCAGCGCTTGCCAGGCCTTGACGGCGACATGGCCGTTGGTCTCGGGCGCGAGTTGCAGGATCACCTCGCAGGCGTCGATGTCGGTCTCGATCTTCGGCATGCCGCGGGTCACGCCTTCGGCAGTCACCAAGCCACTCAACTCGCCGAGTTGCCTGACCTCGGTCTGGGTGTTCCAGCTGATGCCCTTGCCGCCATTGCCGACCTTGTTCATCAAAGGCCCGAGCGCGGTGAAGCGCTTGAAGGTGTTCGGGTAGTCGCGCTCGACCACCTGCATGTTCGGCGCGGTCTTGCCAGGGATCAACTCGCACTCGCCGCGTTGCCAGTCATGCACCGCGAAAGGCTGAGCCAACTCGGACGGGCTGTCATGCATCAGCGGCGTCAGCACCAGCTCTCGTTCGACACCGAGGTGACCGACGCAGACCTCGCTGAACTTTTTCGCGAAGCCTTTGTAGATGTCCCAGTCGCTACGGCTTTGCCAGGCCGGGTCCACCGCGGTCGACAGCGGGTGGATGAAGGGATGCATGTCGCTGGTGTTGAGGTCGTTTTTCTCGTACCAGGTGGCAGTGGGTAGCACGATGTCGGAGTACAGACAGGTCGTGCTCATGCGGAAGTCCAGCGTCACCAGCAGGTCGAGCTTGCCCTCGGGCGCCTTGTCGTGCCAGACCACTTCGGTGGGCTTGGCCTCCTCGCTGCCAAGGTCCTTCCCCTGCACGCCGTTGCTGGTACCCAGCAGATGCTTGAGGAAATACTCGTGACCCTTGCCGCTGGAGCCCAGGATGTTGGAGCGCCAGACAAACATGTTGCGCGGCCAGTTGTCCGGGTGGTCGGGGTCGGTGCAGCTGAGCTTGAGCGAGCCGTCCTTCAACCCTTTGACGGCGTAGTCCTTGGGTTCCAACCCAGCGGCGGTGGCGTCGCGAACCACTTGCATCGGGTTCGTCTGCAATTGTGGCGCTGAAGGCAACCAACCCATGCGCTCAGCGCGAACGTTGTAGTCGATCATGCTGCCGCCGTAAGTGGTCTTGTCGGCCAAGGGCGACAGCACCTCCTCCATGCCGAGCTTTTCGTAGCGCCACTGGTCGGTGTGGGCGTAGAAGAAGCTGGTGCTGTTCATCTGGCGTGGCGGGCGCACCCAGTCGAGCGCGAAAGCCAGCGGCGTCCAACCGGTCTGCGGCCGCAGCTTTTCCTGGCCGACGTAATGCGCCCAGCCGCCACCCGATTGGCCGATGCAACCGCACAGCATCAGCATGTTGATGACACCACGGTAGTTCATGTCGCTGTGGTACCAGTGGTTCATCGCCGCGCCGATGATCACCATCGACTTGCCATGCGTCTTGTGCGCGTTCTCGGCGAACTGCTGGGCCACGGTGATCAGCTGAGCCCTAGGCGTGCCGGTGATGCGCTCTTGCCAGGCCGGGGTGTAAGGCGTGTCGTCGTCGAAACTCTTGGCTGCCAGTTCACCCGGCAGACCGCGCGCGACACCGTAGTTGGCGACCTGCAGATCGAACACGGTGGCCACCAGCGCCTCACGGGCTTCACCAGCCTTGCCCAAGCTGATGCGCCGCACCGGCACCGTGCGCACCAGCACGTCGGTCTGTTGGTTGCTGGGGAAGTTCTCGCTGACGATGCCGCCGAAATACGGAAAACCAACCTTGGCGGTCTCGCTGCTGGGCTCGCTGCCTTCCAGCACGGACAGTTGCAGCTTCACATCCTCGCCATGGCGCGCTTCCTTGGCTTGCAGGTTCCACTGCCCCTCGTCGGCACGGCCGTCCGGGCCCCAGCGGAAGCCGATCGCACCCTGCGGCACGACCACCTTGCCCGCCTCGTTGAAAGCCACGGTCTTCCAGTCCGGGTTGTTGGCCTGGCCGAGCTTGCCGTTGAAATCGGACGCCCGCAGGTAGCGGTCGGGCACGGTGATGGTTTCACCGCTGGGCAGGACATGCTCTTTCAGCATCACCAGCATCGGCATGTCGGTGTAGCGGCGAACGTAGTCGTCGAAATAGGCGCTGCGTTCGCCTTGGTCAGGAAAGTAGAAAGCTTTCAGGATCACATGGCCCATCGCCATCGCCACCGCGGCATCGGTGCCTTGCTTGGGGTTCATCCAGATGTCGGCCAACTTGGCGACTTCGGAATAGTCGGGCGTGATCGCCACTGTCTTGGCGCCCTTGTAGCGCACCTCGGTGAAGAAGTGGGCGTCTGGCGTTCGCGTCTGCGGCACGTTGGAGCCCCAGGCGATGATGAAGCTCGAGTTGAACCAGTCGGCCGACTCGGGCACGTCGGTCTGCTCGCCCCAGACCTGCGGGCTGGCTGGCGGCAGGTCGCAGTACCAGTCGTAAAAACTCATGCAGACGCCGCCAATCAGGCTCAGGTAGCGGCTGCCCGCAGCGTAGCTGACCATGGACATCGCGGGAATCGGCGAAAAACCGATGATCCGGTCCGGCCCATGCTTCTTGATCGTGTAGACATTGGCTGCGGCGACGATCTCGTTGACCTCGTCCCAGGTCGACCGAACGAAGCCACCCAAGCCACGCACCTGCTGGTAGTCACGCCGCTTGGCATCGTCCTCGACGATGCTGGCCCAGGCCGCCACGGCCTCGTTGGACAGCCTGGCCTCGCGCCAGCTTTTGAGCAAGCGACCACGCACCATCGGGTACTTGACACGGTTTGCGCTGTACAGATACCAGCTGTAACTGGCGCCGCGAGCGCAACCGCGGGGTTCGTGGTTCGGCATGTCCCAGCGCGTGCGCGGGTAGTCGGTCTGCTGGGTCTCCCAGGTGACGATGCCGCCCTTGACGTAGATCTTCCACGAGCACGATCCGGTGCAGTTCACGCCGTGCGTGCTGCGAACGATCTTGTCATGGGCCCAACGGTTTCGGTAAGCGTCTTCCCAGATTCTGTCTTCGCCAGTCGTGACACCGTGTTCGCCCGAGAAAGGCTCGCGCGGGTTCGAAAAGTATTTCAGTCGGTCGAGAAAATGGCTCATGGTGCGTCTCCGGAATTTCGGGGGAATGCCGTGCTGCGGGCGTGGGTCATGGGTTCTTCACGTAGGCGTTTTTGCGCAGATAGAACCACCAGTTCAGAACCAGGCAGACGGCATAGAAAACGGCGAAGCCGTACATCGCATACTGCGGCGTGGCGGCCTTGATCTGCGCGCCTATCACCACTGGGGCGATGAAAGCGCCGTAAGCGGCGACTGCCGAGGTCCAACCCAATACCGGCCCGGCTTGCTGGCGGTCGAAGATCACGCCGATGGTGCGGAAGGTGCTGCCGTTGCCGATGCCGCTGGCGGTGAACAGCACGATGAACAGCCCCATGAAGGGCACGAAGTACTGCTCGGGCGTGGCCGACTGGTAGGCCTGCATCATCACGTAACCCACAGCGGTAGAGGCCAGCACCATCGCCGCCGAGATCCACTGCGTGACGATCGAACCACCGACCTTGTCGGAGATCCAGCCACCGACCGGCCGCACCGCAGCGCCGATGAACGGCCCCATCCAGGCGTAGGTGAGTGCCGACGGTGCGTTCGGATTCTTCAGGCTGTGGCCCATCACGCCGGCAGCGTCGGGCAAATGTTGGTATCCAAAAATAACGGTTATAGCAAGCGGCAAAGCCATCGAGAAACCGATGAACGATCCGAAGGTCACGATGTACAAGGCTGTCAACGACCAGGTGTGCTTGTCGCGGAAGATCAGAAACTGCTTGGCGACGTTTTCTTTCATCGCGCCAAACGCCGCCAAGCGCATCATCAGCAAAGCCGCCAGGATGTCGAGATGTCGAGCGGAATCGCGACCCACATGCTGATCAAGCCCAGCCCGGTCGGCTTGGGCAGGTAGAGGTAGAGCATGAAGATCGCCGGTACGAAAGCCAGCGTGTACAAGTAGGTGATCTTGGCGAAGGCCACCAGCGGCGAACCGGTGTCTCCAGACACCGTCTTCAGGTTGTTCATGCCCCACCAGCACAGCGCAGACAGCGGCACCAGCGACAGCACCCAGGCGAAACCGGCGTTCTGGATCCAGGTGGGGGTGCCCGCGACGATCTTGCCGAAAATCCAGCCGCTGTCCTTCATCAGCGTCATTGGCTCGCCACCGTATGACCCGAACAAGCCCACCGTCATCACCAGCGGGATCACGATCTGCATCGTCGTGACGCCGAAGTTACCCAGCCCGGCGTTCAGGCCCAGCGCCGTGCCCTGCAGCCGCTTCGGGAAGAAGGTGCTGATGTTGGACATCGACGACGCAAAGTTGCCACCGCCCACGCCTGACCACAGCGCCATCAACTGAAAGGCCCAGAGCGGCCAGTCCTTGTGTTGCAAGGCCATGCCAGTGCCGAGGGCCGGCGCCAACAGCATCGCGGTCGTCAAGAAGATGGTGTTGCGACCACCGGCCAGGCGGATCAGGAACGAGGCCGGGATGCGCATCGTCGCACCCGAGATGCCGGCGATGGCCGTCAGCGTGAACAGCTCGGCCTGGGTGAACGGGAAGCCCAGGTTGAGCATCTGCACCGTGATGATGCCCCACATGCCCCAGACCGCGAAGCCGCACAACAGCGCGGGCACCGACAACCACAGGTTGCGGTAAGCGACGTTCTTGCCGGTGGATTGCCAGAAGTCTTCATCCTCGGGCAGCCAGTCCGCAATGTCGGCAGCGCTGCGGGATCTTGTCGTGTTGTTCATGGTCTTCTCCATTGATACCGCGTCAGCGCATGAAGGTCGGGGACACCGGCGCGCGCGGGCCTATCACCTCGGTGCGACGAACCTCGGTCCAGTACATCCAGATCAGCGAGACCCAGACCACGCCGTACATCAGCATGAAGGCGCTCGATCGGATACCGGTGAAGTCCATCAGCGCGCCGAACATGATCGGCAGCACGAAGCCGCCCATCCCACCTGCCAGGCCGACGATGCCGCTGATCGTGCCGATGTTGTCCGGGAAGTCGTCAGCGATGTACTTGAAGACCGAAGCCTTGCCAAAGGCGAACGCAATGCCCAGCAGAAACATCAGCGCTGTGAAGGCGTAGACGTTGAGTCCGATGTGAAACGTCCTCGGTCCGTTGACAGTGAGCACCGTGAAGTCGGTCTGCGGATAGCTCAGCAAGAACAAGCAGACCCAGCTGACCCACATCACCCACCAGGTCACCGCATGTGCACCGTACTTGTCGGACAGCCAGCCGCCGACCGCTCGCAACACACCGCCGGGCAACGAGAAGCAGGCTGCCAGCAATGCCGCGCTGCGGATGTCGAGGCCGAACTCGCCGATGTAGTACTGCACCATCCACAAGCTCAAGCCGACGTAGCCCCCGAACACGATGCTGTAGTACTGGCAGTACTTGATGACCTTGGGATCTTTCAAGGCCTTGAGTTGGTCGGTGAAACGGGTCTGGCTTGGCACCAGATGGGCTGGGTCGCTGGCCGAGAACATCCAGAACAACAGCAAGGTGCCCAGCATCACTGCGGCATAGACCTGCGGCACCATGGCCCATCCGAAGCCCACCACCAGCGCAGGCGCGATGAACTTGTTGACCGCAGCACCTGAGTTGCCGGCACCGTACACCCCCATCGCAAAGCCTTGTCGGCCTTTGGGAAACCAGCGCGCGACATAGGGCGTGCCGACCGAGAACGAGCCGCCCGCCAAGCCGACGAACAGGCCAATGACCAGGAAGTGCCAGTAAGCGGTGGCGTAGCTCATCAGCCAGATCGCCGGCACCGTGGCCGCCATCAGCAGGCTCATCACGATGCGACCACCGTACTTGTCGGTCCAGATGCCCAGCGGCACCCGGATCAACGAGCCGGTGAGCACCGGCGTGGCCGTCAGCAGGCCGAACTCGGTGGCATTCAAGCCTAGCGTCTTCTTGATCGGGATGCCGATCACGCCAAACATCATCCAGACCATGAAACAAACGGTGAAAGCCAGCGTGCTGACCAGCAGCACCGCCAGCGACTGGCTCTTCTTGCTCATCGCAATGTCCGCAAGTGATTCATGCGGCCACTGTAGGAATTGGCGATGCACGGCGCCATCCTTCAGACGGCTTGCGGCGTGGCGGCAGAAGGACGATGCTGAGCCGGACCCGCCTCGTCCTGAAGAACTAGGCCAGCGTCAAACCGGCCAGCACTTGCGCTGCATCAAGCGCTTGTGCAACGCGATCCCGGCGAATTCTTCGCCAACAGCCTGGATCAGCCGAGTCCGTTCTCGACCGCGATCACCGCGGCGTGCACACGGGAGCTCACGTCGAGCTTGCGCAGAACGTGCTGAACATGGATCTTCACCGTCGTCTCGGCGATGCCCAGCGAACGCGCAATTTCCTTGTTGGCCTGGCCTTGCGCGATGCCACGCAGGATGTCGGACTCGCGCGGCGACAGCGACGCCAGCCCAACCGGCGCTGCAACGGGTTTGGCAACCAGGTCGGGCCCATTCACAGCCGCCTGGCGGAAAGCGGCCACCAGCTTGCCGGTCATCTCCTCGGCCACCACGCTCTCGCCGCGCATCGCGCGCCGGATCGCCGCCGACAGTGCGTCGCCTTCTATCGTCTTGAGCAGGTAGCCGCAGGCACCACCGCGCAGCGCTGCTGCGAGGTCTTGCTCGTCCTCGCTGACAGTCAGCATCAGGATCCTGGCCCGCGGCGCGGCCTCGATCAATGCGGGCAGCGCGTCCACGCCATTGACGCCTGGCAAGTGGTTGTCGAGCAGGATCAGGTCCGGCTGCAATACCTGGGCGCGGCGCTGCGCTTGGCTGGCGTCGCCGGCATCACCGACGATCTCAAACTGCGGGTCGCGCTGCAGCAGCGCGGTCAGCCCGCGGCGGAACAAGGTGTGGTCATCGACCACCAGGATCCGGATTCGAGGCAAGGTGTCAGGCATCTCAGGCATCTCAGGCGGCCAGGGCTTGTGTGGTTTGGGTCCGCGGCAGCGTCAGCACGACCGAGGTGCCGCGTCCAGGCTTGGACAGCAACTCGAGCTGCGCGCCCAGGCGCTCAGCGCGCTCGGTCATGATGCGCAGACCGACATGGGTTTCGTCCAAGGGCTGACCCGCACCGTCAAAGCCCAGTCCGTCATCACGCACCTCGATGCGCCACTGCGGTTGCTGCGCGACGTCGAGCCAGACCTGGCCTGCCCTCGCATGCTTGCGAACGTTGGACAAGGCTTCCTGAACAATGTGCAGCACCTGGATCTGGGTGTCAGGTGCCAGCGGCAAGCCCTGGCCCTGCATCTGCAACGTGGCTTTCAGGCCCGTCTGGTGCTCGAACTTGCGCAGCGTTGTCAGCAGCGCAGGCTCGATGTCCTCGGCATTGGCACGGGTTCTGAAATGCATCAACAGCTCACGCACATCGCCATAGCTCTCGCGCACCCCGACATCGATCTCGCCCAGCACATGGTCGACCTGCTGCGCGTCGCCGCTGGCGATCGCGTCGCGCATCAGCTGGACCTGGATTTTCAGAAAGGCCAGTGACTGGGCGATCGAGTCGTGCAATTCACGCGCCAGGAAGCTGCGCTCCTGTGACACCGCAGCTTCCATGTCTAGCGCATTGAGCCGCAGGTTTTCCATCGCCCCGGCGAGCTGCACCGTCAGCGCTTCGAGCAGCGCACGCTCGGCATCCGAGATATCGACCTGGGCGTGGAAGAACAGGTCGACCTCACCCATCAAGCGCTCGTGCAAGCGGATCGGCACCGACACCACGGTCTCGAAACCAGCCTGGGCGCAGTGGCCCATGCGCGCAGGCTGCATCGTGCGGATCGGAATCACGCGCGCACCGGGCGTTGCCTGTGGTGAGCCGCAATGGCAGTCGCCGGCCATCAGGCAATGCTCGGCATCGGTCATGGAAGCCGGCAAGCCGTGCGAGGCCAGCATCAGGTAACGCTGGTTGGTCTCGTCGGACCAGCGCAGCGCCACGCCGTCAGCATGCGCGATGCGCGCGATGCTGTCGGTGAAACCCTGGGCCAGCGCCTCGAGCGTGGTGGCACGGGTCACGAGCTTGGTCACCTCGTACAGGCTCTCCAGGCGCTCGTGCTTTTCTTCCAGCAGCGCGGTTTTCTCTTGCACCCTGGCCTCTAGGCTTCGGTACACCGCCTGCAACTGCTCGGCCATGCTGTTGAAGCCGCTGGCCAAGGTACCGAATTCATCGGTCGTGCGGCTGTCGACCCGCGCACCCAGGTCTCCGGATTGGATCCGGCCGATCGCCTGCTTGAGCAGGCCCACAGGCTCGAGCACGAACAAGTGCCCGGTGTAGACCAGCAGCGCCGCACCGACCAATGCCAGGCCCATCATCGCCACCTGCAGCAAATGCATCAGCGAGGTCAGCCGTGTCAGGCAGGCCTCGATGCCGGCGACGAAGGCATCGATGTTCGACGCAAAGTGCGCCGCGTCCTCGGCCAGCCCGACCGCCATGACAGGCGTCGTGGCGGCAGCAAATCGGCTGCGGAAACCCAACCACTCGCGCTCGACCACCGCCAAGCGCTGCGCCACCGCATCGTCCTGCGGCACAAACAGCGGCCGATCGCGGTCGCCTTGGCGCAGCAACTGCAAGCTGCGCTCGAACTCGGCCAATTGCCGGGGTATCGCCTGGGTCTGATCGGTGCCCACCGACAGCACCAGCCGATAGGCCTGCATGCGCATGCGCCCGGCTTCGTTGACTGCCGCAGCGCCGCCTTCGAGTTGCCAAGACATCCACAGCAAGGCGGCGATACAAGCCATTGCCAGCAACAAAAAAGGCGTGGTGACCAGCGCCAGCTTGTTGCCCAGGGTCCAATGCCAGTGACGGTTCATCGCGCTAATTTAACCGCACGGATCGGCGGCCAGGCATTTCTTGCACGAACACGTGCTGCGGCAGCGCCTGGCCGGGCGCTTCGCCTGGCCATTGGCCGCGAGCACAGGTTTATCGCGCCCTTGGCTAGACTCCAGCCCTCAACTGCTCAGGCACCACGACGGCGCCACCACTGAAAGCCCACGATGAAGATCGATTTCGTCTCAGATGTCTCCTGCCCCTGGTGCGCGATCGGCCTGAACGCGCTGGAGCAGGCCTTGACCCGCATCGGCCCGCAGATCCAGGCCACGCTGCACTTCCAGCCCTTCGAACTGAACCCGGGGATGGTGGCCGAAGGCCAGGACATCGTCGAGCACCTGGGCCAGAAATACGGCATCGACGCGGCCCAGATCGCTGCCAACAGCGAGGCCATACGCCAGCGCGGCGCCAGCGTGGGCTTCGAGTTCGGCGTCGGCAAGCGCAGCCGGATCTACAACACCTTCGATGCCCACCGCCTGCTGCACTGGGCCGGGCTGCAGGGCCCGGCAGCGCAAAGCGCGCTCAAGCATGGCTTGCTCAAAGCCTATTTCACCGATGGCCTGAACCCCAGCGACACCGAGGTGTTGCTGCAAGCAGCCGTCGCCGCCGGGCTCGACGAAGCAGGTGCACGCGCCGTGCTGACCAGCGACCTGTACACGGCCGAGGTCAGGCAGGCCCAGTCTTTTTACCACCAGCAAGGCATCAGCTCGGTGCCCGCGGTGATCATCAACGACCAGCACCTGATCTCGGGTGGCCAGCCGGTCGAGCTGTTCGAGCGGGCTTTGCGCCAGATCGCCGCTGGCGCCTGAGGGTCGGCAAGGCCTGCGCGAACAGCAGGCGCCCGGCCGTCTCGAACCAGCCGAGCACAGATCTTGCGTGCGCGTCGGGGCAGTGATTTCCCCAGCGCGAAGCCGCTCAACATCCGCCAACAGGACTTGCCATGAACACGACTTTTCTCAACCCATGCCGTGGCCGCCGCGCGCTGTTCGGCGCTACCTTGGCCGCCGCGCTGCTGGCCGCTTTGCCGGCCATGGCCCAGGAGACGCCCGTCAAGTTCCAGCTCGACTGGCGCTTTGAGGGGCCTAGCGCTTTCTTCTTGCTGCCGGTCGCGAACGGTCTGTTCAAGGCCGAAAAGCTGAATGTGGCGGTCGACGCCGGCAACGGCTCGGGCAACGCGGTCAATCGCGTCGCGTCCGGCGCTTACGACATGGGCTTTGCCGACCTGGCCGCGCTGATGGAGTTCCACGCCAACAACCCGACAGCGCCCAACAAACCGGTCGCTGTGATGATGGTCTACAACAACACCCCGGCGGCGGTGTTCTCGCTGAAGAAGACCGGCATCAAGACCCCGGCCGACCTGACCGGCAAGAAGCTCGGCGCGCCGGTGTTCGACGCCGGGCGACGCGGGTTTCCGATCTTCCAGAAGGCCAACGGCATCGGTGCGGTGAACTGGATCAGCATGGACCCGCCGTTGCGCGAGACCATGCTGGTGCGCGGCGATGTCGACGCGATCACGGGTTTTTACTTCACCAGCCTGCTCAATCTGGAGGCGCGCGGGGTCAAGGCCGAAGACCTGGCGGTGCAGTTATTTCCGCAGTTCGGCGTCAAGCTCTACGGCAACGCGATCATCGCTAGCGAGGAGTTCATCAAGAAGAACCCCGAGGCCGTCAAAGCCTTTCTTCGCGCCTTCGCCAAAGGCGCGCGCCAGGTGATCGCCGACCCCAAGGCTGCCACCGCAGTGGTCAAGGAGCGCGACGGCATCATCAACGCCGAGTTGGAGGAGCGCAGGCTGCAACTGGCCATCGATTCGGCGATCGCCACGCCAGACGCCAAGACCGAAGGCTTTGGCGCGGTGTCAGGACCCAGACTGGCGCTGATGGCCAGCCAGGTGGCCGACGCTTACGCGACCAAGAGCCGCGTCAACCCCGATGCGATCTGGAACGCCAGCTTTCTGCCCAGTGCCGCCGAGCGCGACATCTTCGCTGCGGCCAAGCAGCCCGCCAAAAAGTGAGCGCCATCGCCCACCAAGACTGGCTCGGACCACCGCAGGCGATCGAGTCAACATGACAGCATTCGTGGACTTCGACCGGGTCTGGCTGGCATACAGCGACGAATTGCTGGCGCAATCCCAGTTCGCCGTTGAAGACATCAGCCTGCAGGTCGACAAGGGCGAGTTCATCGCCATCGTCGGCCCCTCGGGCTGCGGCAAGAGCACCTTCATGAAGCTCGCCACCGGGCTCAAGCGACCCAGCAAAGGCAAGGTGATCATCGGCGGCCAGGAGGTCACGGGTCCGCTGAAGATCACCGGCATGGCTTTCCAGGCACCCAGCCTGCTGCCCTGGCGCACCACGGTGGCCAATGTGATGCTGCCGCTGGAGATCGTCGAGCCCTACCGCTCCAGCTTCAAGCAAAAGCGCGCCGAGTACGAGGACAAGGCGCGCCGCTTGCTGCAAAGCGTGGGCCTGGCCGGCTACGAAGACAAGTTCCCCTGGCAGCTCTCAGGCGGCATGCAGCAGCGCGCCAGCATCTGCCGAGCGCTGGTGCACGAGCCCCAGTTGCTGCTGCTCGACGAACCTTTCGGCGCGCTCGATGCCTTCACCCGCGAGGAGCTGTGGTGTGCGCTGCGCGACCTGCAGGCGGCGCAGCAGTTCAATGTCATCCTGGTCACACACGACCTGCGCGAGAGCGTGTTCCTGGCCGACACGGTGTATGTGATGAGCCGCAGCCCGGGCCGGATCGTCGTGCGGCGCAAGATCGACCTGCCGCGCCCGCGCGACCTCGAGATCATCTACACGCCGCAGTTCACCGACATCGTGCACGAACTGCGCGGCCACATCGGCGCGGGGCGCAAGCCCGCGGTCAACACCACGGAGGCTTTGCGATGAGCCGGCAAACCATGCAGCGCTGGTCACCCTGGATTCTGCTGCTGGCCATGCTGCTGCTGTGGCAAGGCATTTGCTCGGCGTTCAATGTCAGCGAGTTCATCTTCCCCAGCCCGCTGCGAATCTGGCAGCAGCTGCTGGAGTTCAAGGGCGAGATCGCCAAGCACGCCTGGCGCACCTATTGGGTGACGATGGCAGGGTTCGGCATCGCGATCGTCGTCGGTGTGCTGCTGGGCTTTCTGATCGGCAGCTCGCGGCTGGCCTACGCCGCGATCTACCCACTGATGACCGGTTTCAACGCACTGCCCAAAGCGGCTTTCGTGCCCATCCTGGTGGTGTGGTTCGGCATCGGCGCCGGTCCGGCGATGCTCACCGCTTTCCTGATCTCGTTCTTCCCGATCACCGTCAACATCGCCACCGGCCTCGCCACGCTAGAGCCCGAGCTCGAGGACGTGCTGCGGGTGCTGGGTGCCAAGCGCTGGGACGTGCTGGTCAAGGTTGGCCTGCCGAGATCGATGCCTTATTTCTTCGGCTCGCTGAAGGTGGCGATCACGCTGGCGTTTGTCGGCACCACGGTCAGCGAGATGACGGCCAGCAACGAAGGCATAGGCTACTTGCTGGTGTCAGCCGGCAGCGCGATGCAGATGGGCCTGGCCTTCGCCGGCTTGGTGGTGGTGGGCGCGATGGCGATGGCGATGTACGAGCTGTTCTCGGTGTTCGAACGCCGCCTGACCGGCTGGGCACACCGCGGATCGCCCTCGAGCTGAAGCGCGGGGCCGCAGTTCGGGCGGCTACTTCGACGCGACGACGTTGCGCGACGGCGCAGGCGTGAAGCTCACGACACCTTCATCGACCAGCGCATCGAACCGCGCTGCGTCGACCCCGGCATGGTCCCTGAGCACTTGCGCGCTGTGCTCGCCCAGCAGCGGTGCGGCCGTGCGCGCACCCAGCCTGCGGCCATCCTGGATGATCGCCACGCCCACCTGCCGCTGCGGGCCGGAAAACTCGCGAACCAGGTCGATGTAGAAGTCGGCCGAAGCGAAATGGGCGTTGTCGAACAGCTCCTGGGCATGCAGCAGCGGCGCTGCCGGCACACCCAGCGACTGCAGCAGCGCGGCCGCAGCGCGCGGCTCTTGCTGCGCCGACCAGGCAGCGATCGCCGCCTCGATCTCGTCCTGACGGGCGCGCCGGGCATCGGTCGATCGCCAGGCCTGTTGCGCCCAGTCGGGCCTGCCGATGGCTTGCCCCAAGGCTGCAAAAGCGGCGTCGCTGTCGACCGCGACCGCGAGCCACTGGTCGGTGCCAGCCGCCGCCCAAATACCGTGCGGCACCAGCGCAGCATGGCGGTTGAACAGGCGTACGGCCCGGCCCGGTTCGCACTGGTGTGCGAGCAGCGCAGGCGCCGTGAACTGCAACATGGCTTCGATCATGCTCACGTTGACGTATTGGCCGCTGCCGGTGCGGCGTTTGCCGACCAGCGCGCTGAGCCCGGCCGCACAGCCGAACAAGCCGCCCACCGGGTCACCGTAAGCCAGGTGCGCCATCGTCGGCGGGTCATCGGGCGAACCCATGAAACTGGGCAGACCGGCGCCCTGCTCCAGCGTCGATCCATAAGCCCGGGTGTCCGACCAGGCGTTGCCGGTACCGAAGGCCGACATCGAGACCATCACCAGTTCCGGGTTGACGCGGACCGCGTCTTCGTAGCCCAGGCCCAGTTTGGCCAGCACGCCAGACGCCTGGTTCTCGACCACCATGTCGGCGCGTGCCATCAGCGCGAGTGCGAGTTCGCGGCCCGCTGCGGTGGTCAAGTCCAGGCTGACGCCGCGCTTGCCGCGGTTCAGCGCCAGAAAAGGCTTGGCGTCTTCGTAAGCCTTGTCGCGGATGTACTCGGGCGTCCAGTTCACGCCGCGCCACCAGTCGGGATAACGGGCTGCTTCGATCTTGAGCACGGTGGCCCCCAGATCGCCGAGCATGCGGCTGGCCAGCGGCCCGGCCCAGCCCATCGCGAAATCGATCACGGTCACGCCACTCAGCGGCGCCGCAACGCCAGGCCCCGAGAACAGGCTGGCAGCCGATGTCCAGGGCCCATCCGCCTGGGCCGGCGCGTCGAGCTGCGTACGCACCGGCGTGCGGCTCAGGCCGAACGGGGTTCGCGGTACCCGCACAGGGGCCGCGCCCACCGAGGTCTCGGCCAGCGAGCCGCGCGCGGCGAAGATGGGGTGATCCAGGATGCCTTGCGCGTCGGGCACGACGACGATAGGCACCTTGTGCAAGCGACCCAGCGCTGCCCATTCGACAGCGGTCTTCGCGGCAAGCGCACGGCACAGCGCAGGCTCGACTTCGTCAGCCCGGCTGAAGCGCAGCTCGCGCGTCACCAGGCCTTCGTCAGCCGCCTGCTCGCGCAGGTCCAGGGCCTTGCACAGCGAGCGCCATTGGTCGGGGGTGGTGATCGTGATGCCGACCCAACCGTCGCGGCAGGGGTACACGCCCACGGGTGAGTTGGGCGAAAAACGGTTCAGCCCGCAACGCGTCATCGGGATGCCATCGCGCTCGAAGAAATGCATGTGCATCTCGCTGAGCACGATGTTGGCTTCGAGGATGCTGACGGCGTACCGGCCCGAGCCCGCAGCGGCCGGCGGCGCGAGCAGCGCAGCGCAGGCGGCGATGTAAGCGGTGACACCGGCCACCACGGTGGATTGGCGGTCGCCGAAAAACGTCGGCGTGCCCTCGATGTGCCCGGCCATCTGCGGCATGCCCGACAGCGCCTGGATCACCAGGTCGCTGCCCTGCCAGCCCGAGTACGGACCCGGACTGCGGCCGAACCAGCTGAGGTCGATGCAGCCAACCCGGGGTCTGGCGAGCGAAGCATCAAAGCCCGAGCCCTCGCCCACCAGCACGATGTCGGCCGATGCGCAGCGCTCGAGCAGCGCCTGCAGGCTCTGCGGCGCGGCCAAGCGGGTCTTGCCAGCTTGCAGGTACTCGGCATAGCGCAGATCGGCGTCGGCGCTATGGCCAGCACCGCGCACGATGCCTGCCAGACGGCGCGACTCGTCGAGTGCGGTGACGTCGACCGAGGCGCCGGCATCGCAGAGCAAGCGCCCACAGTAGGCGGCTGAAGCACCCCCGGCGATCTCCAGGACCTTGAGCCCTGACAGGGGAAGGGGTAAAGCGTTCATCCGGCAATCCTCAGAGTGGCGCGGCAAGGCCGGCGCGATACGCCATCGACACGGCGGCGCTGGCCCGACAGGCCAGCCGTCCAGACAAGGCGGGTCAGCCCAGTTCGTGCATGCGCAGCACGCTGGGTGCACCGTCCATGAAAGCCCCCATTTCGCGCCCCAGCGTGCGGAAGTGGTCCATGCCGCGGTGCGCGGCCATCGCCTCGTCGTCACGGTAGCGCTCGATGAACACGTAAGTGCTCGGGTCATCGCCCTTGTTGAGGGTATAGAGCAGGCAACCGGGCTCGTTGGCGTTGACGGCGGCCGCAAGCTTGAGGGCCACGGCCTCGAATTGCGCTTCCTGTCCGGCTTTGACCTTGATGGTCGCGACGATGCTGCGGGTCATGTTGTCTTCCTGGGTTGTAGGCCGCGGGGCGGCGATGCGAATTCGGCTGCTTGACTGACAAATGGCATCCGGCGGAACGCAGAAGCTGCGTCGCCGCCCGGACACCACGCCGCGAGTCTATATCCCAAGCCGGCATCGCGCTGGCTGGGCTGAGTTCAGGCTTCGCAGACGCAGACCAGACGCCCGTCGGGCGTACCGTCCAGCGATTCAGCCTAGCGGGCGCAGTCCAAGCGCGGGGGCCTAAACTCCCGCGCTTTGGCAGCCCAGCCTCCGGGTTGCCGGCAGGGGCAGGCATGGGCTGGCAAGGCCACCTTCAACTCGACTACAGCAGCAAGGCCGGGCGCACCATCGCGCTAGACCGCCACCATGGGCCGCAGCGCGTGCTGCAGCGGCTCTACCCCGAGGGCGACGCGGTGTGCCACCATGTGCTGGTGCACCCGCCCGGCGGCATCGTCGGCGGCGACTCGCTAGAGCTCGACGCCACACTGGCCGAAGGCAGCCATGCGCTGATCACCACGCCCGCTGCGACCCGCTTCTACCGCAGCGCCGGCCCGCTCGCGGTGCAGCAGGTGCAGGCCGCGTTGGCCGACGGCACGCGGCTGGAGTGGTTGCCGCAAGAGTCCATCGCCTACCGCCGCTGCCTGGTCGAGAACCGGCTGCGCTTTGCGCTCGCGCCGGGCGCGCAGATGATCGGCTGGGACTTGCTCGCACTCGGGCTGCCGGCGGCCGGTGAGCCCTTTGATGCCGGGTCATTCCTGCAGCAGTTGTCACTGCCAGGCGTGTGGCTAGAGCGCGGCCGCATCGACGGCAGCGACCGGCTGCTGATGGACTCGAAGCTGGGGCTGGCAGGTCATTCGGTGATCGCGACGATGTGGCTGGCCGACGGCGTGCCCTTGGGCCGCGAGCGCAGCGAGCAACTGCTCGACAGCGCCCGATCGCTGATCGAGACGAGCGCGCTGCCCACGACCGCCGGCGTCAGCGCGCCCGATCCCTCACTGCTGGTGCTGCGTGCGCTCGGCCATCGGGTCGAGCCGGTGATGGCTTTGTTGCAATCGGTGTGGGCGAGCTGGCGTCAGCTGCACTGGGGGCTGCCAGCCTGCCCGCCCAGGGTCTGGCGGACTTGACCGGGTTCAGACCGGGTCGACCGGGTCGACCAAGGCGGGGCGCAGCGCCCAGGCCAGCACCCCGACCGCCGCAGCGCGGCCGCTGGACAGGCTGGCGCTGAGCAGGTAGCCGCCGGTGGGCGCTTCCCAGTCGATCATCTCGCCGGCACAAAACACCGCCGGCAAGGCTTTGAGCATCGCGTGCTCGTCCAGCGCCTCGAAGCGAACGCCACCGGCACTGCTGATGGCCTCGGCGATCGGTCTGGCCGCGGTCAGCCGCAGCGGCCAGGCCTTGAGTTCGGCGGCAAGCCCCAACGGATCGGTGGCCACCTGGGCCGCCAATTGCTCGGCGCTCCAGGTCTCGCGCAGCAATGCGGCCTTGACGCCGTCCAAGCCGGCATGCTCTTTCAGGTGGTTGGGCAAGGACCGCGCGCCGCGGCCCTTGCCCAGCGCCGCGCCGATCTGCGCCACGCTACGCCCAGGCAGCAGGTCGAGCCG
>RGQD01000430.1 GCA_010030205.1 Betaproteobacteria bacterium | reverse complement strand
ACGCGCTGGGTGCGCTGCGCGAAGCGCGCGCGGCGGGCGCGCTGACGATCGCGCTGGCCAACAACCCCGGCGCGCCGCTGATCGAACAGGCCGAGATCGGCATCCTGCTCGACACGGGCGCCGAAGTGATCTCGGGCAGCACCCGCTTGAAGGCTGCGACGGCGCAGAAGATCGCGCTCAACAGCTTTTCCAGCGCGTTGATGGTCAAGCTGCACAAGGTGCACGGCAACCTGATGGTCGACCTGCGCGCCAGCAACGCCAAGCTGCGGCGGCGCGCTCTGCATCTCACGGTATTGGTCAGCGAGGCCAGCGAGACGGCCGCGGCGCAGGCGCTCGCTGAATGTGGCTGGCGCGTCAAGATCGCGATCGTGATGCTGCGCTGCAAGCTCGACGCGGCTGGCGCCGAGCAGCGCTTGAGCGTCTCAGAAGGCAGCTTGCGCGGCGCCTTGCCATCCGCTTGACGCGTTGGGCCGGCAGCGCCGCCTCTGGGCCCCTGTCAAGGACGGAGAATGGACGGTCGAAGCTACAGCCCCAAGACCCAAAATGAAACCCTTGACGAAATCTCTGCCATTGGCGATCTGCCTGTTGCTGGCCTGCGTTGGCCTGCCGGCGCTGGCCCAGACCTGGCCGAGCAAGCCAATTCGCATCGTGCTGCAGTTCCCGCCCGGCGGCTCGACCGATTCGGTTGCCCGCATCCTGGCGCAGCCCTTGTCGACCGCGCTCGGCCAGCCGGTGGTGGTCGAGAACCGGCCGGGTGCTGACGGGGCAATTGCCGGCGAATTCGTCGCCCGCGCCGAGCCCGATGGCCACACCTTCTTCCTCGCCAGCAACACGCCGATGATGCAGGTGCCGCTGCTGAAGAAGAACCCGCCCTACGACCCGATCAAGAGCTTCGCGCCGGTTTCGCTGGTGGGCCGCTACATCTACGTGTTGGTCAGCACGCCAACGCTGCCGGTCAAGGACGTCGCGGAACTGCTGGGCTACGCCCGGGCGAACCCGGGCAAGCTCGGCTATGGCAGCTACAGCGGCGTGACGCAGCTGATGCACACGCAGCTCAAACTGGCGAAGGCCGACACCACGCTGATTCCCTACAAGGGCGAAGCGCCGACGGTCACTGACATCCTGGGCAACCATGTGCAGCTCACGTTTGCGACGCCGGCGAGCACGCTGCCCCATATCAAGGATGGCAAGCTGCGCGCGCTGGCGGTGCTGCTGCCTACACGCTCGTCGCTGCTGCCGGGCGTGCCCACGGCGGCCGAAGCCGGCCTGCCGCCGCTGACCGCCGGCACCTGGGCCGGCTTGTTCGCCCCGGCCAAGGTCCCGCCAGAGATCTTGCAGCGCATGAGCCGAGAGCTCAACGCCGCGATGCAGCGGCCCGAGATTCGCGAGCGCATCACCGCGCTAGGCTTCGAGTTGGCCGGGTCGACGCCTGAAGACATGAGCCGCTTCATGCAGGAACAACTGGTGGCCTGGGGCCGTGCGTTTCGCGACGCCGGGATGAACCCCGAATAAGGCCAGACCGCAAGACCGCAGCCGGGCGCTGTCAGCGGTACACGTCCTCGAAGTCGACCTTGCCGCTGGGTGACATCACGAAGCCCTGCACCTCGCGCAGCATCGGGATATAGATCGTCGAGTGCGCAATCGGGCTCCATGGGCGCTCGAGACGGAAGATGGCCTGGGCCTGGCGGTAGAGCTCGGCCCGCTGCGCCGGGTCGGTGCTGCCGCGGGCCTGCTCGACCAGCCGGTCGAAGCCAGTGTTGCAGAACTTGACGCCGCCGGCGTTGGCCGCGCAGGTCAGATTGGGGCTGAGAAAGTCATCGGGGTCCGCGGTGTCGCCGGTCCAGCCGCTCATGTAGACATCGTGCTCGCCTTTCTTCGCGCGCTTGAGGTACTCGCCCCACTCGTAGGTCTTGATGCGCGCTCGCACGCCGATGCGGGCCCAGTCGGCCTGCAGCATCTGCGCGAGCAACTGGCCGTTCGGGTTGGTTGGCCGCGCCAAGGGCAGCGCCCACAGGTCGATCTCGAAGCCTTGCGCGTAACCCGCCTCGGCCAGCAGTGCCTTGGCCCGCGCAGGGTCATGCTCGTTGCGCAGCGTCTTGTCATGACCCGGGACCGCCGGCGGAAAAGCGCTGACCGCCTGCACCGCGTCGCCACGCGGGAACATCACGCGAAAGATCGCGTCGCGGTCGATCGCGATGTCTAGCGCCTCGCGCACCGCACGCAGCTGGGTCGGCGCGCGCTGCATGTTGTACGACAGGTACGAGATGTTGAGCGCCTGCGCTTGTTCGAGTCGGATGTCGGCACGGCGCTGCAGCGCGGGCACGTCCTGGTCGCGCGCCGCAGCAATCACCTGGCACTCGCGGGCCAGCAGCTTTTGCACCCGCACATTGGGGTCGCGCGTGATCACGAAGATCAGCTGCGACGTCCGCTGCGGCCGGCCCCAGTAATCAGGGTTGGCTTGCAACCTGACCAGATCGTCCTTCTTGTACGAGCGAAAGCGGTATGGCCCGGTGCCCACCGGCAGGTTGTTGATGCGGCTGGCCTTGCCTTGAGACAGCAGTTGCGCGCCGTATTCGGCCGATTGGATGCCGGCAAAAGACATTGCAAAATAACTCGCAAAAGTCACGTTCGGCATCTTCAATCTGAAGCGAACCTGGTGTTCGTCGATCTTGTCGACGCGCTCGACCATTGCAGCCAGACCCAGGTTCTGCGGGTAGACGAACAGCGCCGGAAAAGCCTGGTTGAACGGGTGTGCAGCGTCGACGAAACGGCCGAAGGTGAACATCACGTCGTCGGCATTGAAGTCTCGGGTCGGGCTGAAGTAGGCGGTGCGGTGAAAGCGAACACCGCGCCGCAGATGAAAAATGAAGCTGCGCGCGTCGGCTGACACCTCCCAGCGCTCGGCCAGACGCGGCACCAACTCGGTGCCGCCGCGCTTGAACGCGAGCAGTCCCTGGAACATCTGCGCGTTGACATTGCCGGTGGCCGCCGAATCCCACAGCCCGGGGTCGAAGCCCTCGGGGCTGGCGTCGGCGCAATAGACCAAGGGACGCGACGGCGACTGGTCAGGCGAGGGCTGCGCAACAGCGCCGAAGCACAGCCCCAAGAACAGCGCACCCAAGCAACGACGCCAAAACCCCATGCCAGTCGCCGAATGCCCAGCACACACGCGGCCTTGCCCGGGTTCGAGAGCGTTGGTGTGGGTAGGCATCAGCGGGTGAGAGGAATGAACGGCAGCGCCCGGACTGTAGCCTTTGAGCGC
>RGQD01000429.1 GCA_010030205.1 Betaproteobacteria bacterium | reverse complement strand
GGCGATGCAGTGGAACGACGGCTACAACGAGAACGTGCTGTGTTTCACCAACAACATCCCGCAGCGTGACGGCGGCACCCACCTGACCGGCCTGCGCGCGGCGATGACCAGGGTGATCAACAAATACATCGACGACAGCGAGCTGGCCAAGAAAGCCAAGGTCGAGATCGCCGGCGACGACATGCGCGAAGGCCTGGCCTGCATCGTCAGCATCAAGGTGCCTGAGCCCAAGTTCTCGAGCCAGACCAAGGACAAGCTCGTCTCGTCTGAGGTGCGCGGACCGGTAGAAGAGATCGTCAGCAAGCTGCTGGCCGACTGGCTGCAAGAGCACCCGATCGACGCCAAGATCATCTGCGGCAAGATCGTCGAGGCGGCCCGCGCCCGCGAGGCCGCACGCAAAGCGCGCGAGATGACGCGCCGCAAAGGCGTGCTCGACGGCATGGGCCTGCCGGGCAAGCTGGCCGACTGCCAGGAAAAAGACCCGGCGCTGTGCGAGATCTACATCGTCGAGGGTGACTCGGCCGGTGGCAGCGCCAAACAGGGCCGCGACCGCAAGTTCCAGGCGATCTTGCCGCTGCGCGGCAAGATCCTCAATGTCGAGAAAGCACGCTACGAAAAGCTGTTATCAAGCGACAGCATCGTCACGCTGATCACCGCGCTGGGCACCAGCATCGGCAACGACGACTTCAACGTCGACAAGCTGCGCTACCACCGCATCATCATCATGACCCTACAAGGTCAAGGTCGGCAAGCACGAGCAGTACCTCAAGGACGGGCTGGAGCTCGACAACTTCCTGCTCAAAGTGGCGCTGGAGGGGGCGGCTGTGCTGCCCGACGGCGCGGCCCGGGCCGACGACTCACCCGGCAAGACCTTCAGGGCCGCGCTCACCGGCGCCGAGCTCGAGGCGCTCGCCACCAAGTACGTGCTGGCCACCCATGTGATGGACCGGCTGGGCAACTGGATGGACATCGACGGCCTGCGCGCGATCACCAACGGCCTGACGCTGGACCTCGACACGGCGAGCGCGGCCGAAGCCAGCGCGATCAAGCTGCAAGACGCGCTGGTCGACGCCACGGTGGAAGCGCAGTTCGACGTGCGCACCGACAAGCATTTGCTGCGCATCAGCCGCCGGCTGCACGGCAACATCAAGAGCAGCGTGATCACGCAGGACTTTGTGCACGGCGCCGATTACGCCGCGCTCAGCGAAGCCGGCCAGACCTTCAAGGGCTTGCTCGGCGAAGGCGCGATCGTGCGCCGCGGCGAAGGCGAGCGCGCCAAAGAGCAGAAGGTGGTCGACTTCCGCGTCGCGATGGCCTGGCTGATTGCCCAGGCAGAGCACGCCGTGGGCCGCCAGCGCTACAAGGGTCTGGGCGAGATGAACCCGATGCAGCTGTGGGAAACGACGATGGACCCAACCGTGCGCCGGCTGCTGAAAGTGCAGATCGACGACGCGATCGAGGCCGACCGGGTGTTCACGATGCTGATGGGCGATGACGTCGAACCCCGCAGGAATTTCATCGAATCGAATGCGTTGAGGGCGGCGAATATCGACGTGTGATGGTCGGTGCCGGGCATGCACAGCGAGTCCATCATGGCCTGCCCGTTCTGCACGCTGCCAGCGGATCGCATCGTCGCGTCCAATGAATTGGCTGTGGCGATTCGGGATGGGTTTCCGATTTCGCCTGGCCATACGTTAATCATTCCAAAGCGGCACCATGGTTCGTTTTTCGAGGCCACTGCCGATGAGCGCAATTCGATGCTGACGCTGCTGGACCAAGCGCGCCGCGAGATCGCAATCGAACTGTCGCCCGATGGATTCAACATTGGCATCAACGACGGCGCGGCTGCTGGCCAGACGGTGCCGCATTTGCACCTCCACCTCATCCCCCGCTTCGAGGGCGACGTTCCTGATCCCAGAGGTGGGGTGCGCTGGGTTATTCCAGAGAAGGCGAGGTACTGGCTGTGAGCATCCAGGAGTACGCTGAACGATTCAAGCGGATGCGGGTATCAGGGCCGCACAAGGTCTGCATGCTTCTGGCAGTGCTCGATCTTGCCAGAGCCGGCTTGCTGCGACAGAACCGAATCGTCTACGGGCCAGCGCTGCTTGAGCGGTACTCTGGTTTCTTCCAAGCTGTTCGATTACCGAACCAGCATCCAAATCCGAACCTTCCATTTTTCCACCTGAGGAGTGCGCTCACAGACGGGCAATCCAGTTTCTGGCATCTTGCGCCGGTTTTAGGTCGAGAGCCAGCAGTCTCCGCCATGACTACCGCTCCTAGTCCGACTGCGACGCTGAACGACATTGCATTCGCGACGCTAGACGAAGAGCTATTCGACTTGCTTCAGGCGCAAGAGTCTATCGATGCCTTGGGAGATGCACTCGCGCGGCATTGGTTTCAGCAGGGACTCGGCGACCTGGATGCTGCGGTCGGGGCCGCGACACAGATAAGCCGTTACGAGCGAGTGTTGCGTGACGGCCCGCCGTTGACACCAGCGGTACCACTGCCGCCAAGGGCGGTTCGGGATCCTGCCTTCCGGCGCGTCGTGCTGGAGTCATATGACTATCGGTGTGCAGCGACGGGGCTGCGTGTCGTATTGAACGACAACACCGAGGCAATGGTAGAAGCGGCGCACATTATCCCGTTCAGTGAATCGCAAGACGACGATCCCCGCAATGGCATCGCGCTGACACCGAACATGCATTGGGCCATGGACAGGAATCTTATTGCTCCAGGCCCCGATTTTCTCTGGCATGTGAGCCGTGCTTTGGACGACCGCATTCCCGACTTTCGGGTCTTTGCTGAGTTGGAAGGGCGCAGTATCTTCAAGCCTGGAGAGCTCAGGCGCATTCCACGGTGTAGCCCTCGGCCTGCAGGGAGGCGATGTCGCCGCCCCGGCCGCAGCCGTAGTCGAAGAAGCCGGTATCAGGCGCCAGCAGGGCATGGCGGATCAGCAACTGAACCGGAGCCGACAGCCCGGTGCGCACCGGCGCGTTGAGGTGGCGCAGCACCGTCACTGCGGCGCCATCCAGCCCGGTGAGCAGTGGCGCGGCGGCGGCGTCATCTGTCTGGTTACCCAGCGGCAGCAGCGCGCAGTCCAGCAGCGGGTAGCCCTTGCGCTGCACCAACCGCTGCCAGTTCGGCGCAAATCCGATCGTCGGTCGGGCAGGTCGAACTCGACGATCTTCGCTCAGCACGGCCGCCGGTATCGCGCCCGGGCCTTGTGTCCTGGCCCGCCTTTCAAGCAAACCTGGCTTTGCCACTTTGCTTGACCCCCA
>RGQD01000428.1 GCA_010030205.1 Betaproteobacteria bacterium | reverse complement strand
GATTGCCGACCTGGTCGACAGCCGTGATCCGCAACTGCTGGCGGGCATCGTCAGCGATCTTCGCTTCGTCAACGGCCAGCGCGGCCGGGTGGCGATCTTCAAGCTCGACGACCGCAGCGAGACGATCGAGGCGGTGGTCAACGACGAGCTGATCGAAGCCAACAAGTCGCTGCTGGTCGAGGATGAGTTGTTGATCGTGCAGGGCAAGGTACAAACCGATCGCTTCGCCGGCGGATTGCGGCTCAACGTCAACGCAGTCTGGGACTTGGCAGGCGCGCGCGCTCGTTTTGGGCGTTATTTCGGCCTGTCGCTGGCAGGCAACAGCAGCACGCTGGCTGAACTGGTCAAGACCTGGCCGGCCCGGCGCGAGTCGACCGACCAGGGCGAGCTGACGCTGGGTCTGGGCCTTCGGCTGCTGATCGACAGGCCAGGTGCCAGCGCCGAGATCGACCTGGGCGATGCCGGTCGCTTTTGGCCCAGCGATGAGGCGCTGGCGCGTTGCAAAGCGCTGGCCCAAGGCGGGCGCGCGACGATCGCTTACGAATGATGGCGCAGCGTGCATCCCGCTAAAGTGCTGGCATGTACGAGACGCCGCTGACAGGTTTGGTGCTCACGGGGGGCGGCGCCCGTGCTGCTTACCAGGTGGGCGTGCTCGATGCGATTGCCAGACTGCGCCGCGAAGCCGGCGCCGACCTGCGGCGCAACCCTTTTGCGGTGATCTGTGGCACTTCGGCCGGCGCGATCAATTCGGCGGCGCTGGCTTGCCGCAGCGATGACTTTGACGACTCGGTGGCTCGTCTGGTCGCGGTGTGGCAGGACTTCCGCGCCGAGCAGGTCTACCGTGCCGATTCGCTGGGCGTGATCCGCAGCGGCGCGCAATGGCTGACGATGCTGTCGATAGGCTGGGCGCTGCACCGTTTCCGGCAGGCCAGGCCACGCTCGCTGCTAGACAACAGCCCGCTGGGTGAACTGCTAGAGTCTACGGTGCCGCTGCACCGCCTGCCCAAGCTGCTGGCCTCGCGCCACCTGCAGGCCTTGGCGATCACGGCTTCGGGCTATGGCAGCGGCGAGCATGTCACCTTCTACCAGGCTGCGGCAGCGATCGCGCCCTGGACCCGCTCGCAGCGGGTGGCCTTGGCAACGACCTTGACCCAGCAGCACCTGCTCGCTTCATCGGCGATACCCTTTGTTTTTCCGGCGACCGAGCTCGACCGTGACGGTCAGCGCGAGTGGTTCGGCGATGGCTCGATGCGCCAGACAGCGCCGATCTCGCCAGCGATCCACCTCGGCGCACAGCGCCTGCTGGTGATAGGCGCCGGGCGCATGCACGAGCCGCCGGGCCGGATCGCGCACAACCCCGGCTACCCCAGCATCGCGCAGATCGCCGGTCACGCGCTGTCGGGCATCTTTCTCGATGCGTTGTCGGTCGATGTCGAGCGCCTGGACCGCATCAACCGAACGCTGGCGTTGTTGCCAGAGGCCCAACGCCTGGCCACGCCGCTGCGGCCGGTTCATGCGCTGGTGATCGCGCCCAGCCAACGCCTGGACGACATCGCGGCCCAGCACATCGACTGTCTGCCCTTGCCGGTGAGAGCGATGCTGCGTGCGGTGGGTGTCAGCAGCCGGCTCGCCAGCCAGGGCGCGCATGGTGCTGCGCTGGCAAGTTACCTGTTGTTCGAGGCGCCTTTCACCCGAGCGCTGATGGCGCTGGGTGTGGCCGACACGCTGGCTCGGCGCGACGAGGTGCTGGCCTTCTTCGGTTGGCGTGCGCCTGAGTTGCCAGTGCCGAGCGACGCGCTGTCCGCGGCGCGTTGACCCGCCAAGAAGAACGCCCCGACCAGCGGGGCGTTCGAGCTTCAGTACAAGATCACTTCTTGGCGGCTGGCGTCGCAGAGGCGGCAGCCTCGGCTTTGGCAGCTTTCTCGGCCTTCTTGGCAGCTTTCTTGTCGGCTTTTTCTTCGGCCTTGGTCGGCGCAGCCTTGTCCTCGGCCTTGGCTGGCTTGTCAGCCGCAGCTGCCGGCTTGTCAGCCGTCGCCGCAGGCTTGTCTGCAGTCTTGGCAGCGGCCGGCGCAGCAGCTGACTTGTTGAAGGCCTGGCCATTGACCGTCAGGCCTTCGGTCGAGAACTTCGCGGCATTGCCTTCGCCGACACCTTTGACCCGCGTGACCATGTCGGCCCAGTCCTTGAACGGGCTCTTCTTGCGTTCGTCGAGCATCTTGCCGGCGATCGCCGGGCCGATGCCCTTGACCGTCTCAAGCTCGGCCTGGGTGGCTTTGTTGATATCGACTGCCGCGAAGGCCGTGGCGGCAATCAGGGCGAAAAGTGCGGCGAGCAGGCGTTTGAACATGCAGATCTCCAGTGGGTGGTCCGGGGCCGAAACCCTGATTCGATACGCCCGACAAGCGATCTTGCCGGGTCAGTGCACAACGCCAGGCGCAAGACCCCGGTTGACAACAGCCTGGCGCATGCGTCCCGTGGGCCGATTCATCGGCTGAAGGCTGGATCGATCTGACCAGACGATCAGTCGCTTGCCGGCTTGTTGGCCTTGAATTCCCAAACCAGGTGCGAGCAAGCGCCGCGCCGTTCGCGGTGCCAGCGGCGCAGCCGCTGGACCAGGCTCAGCGCCATAGGCTCGTAGTCTTGTTCGGGCCGCACCGGCAACACCCGGACCACCGAGAAGTCACCTTTGAAACCATACATCCTGGCCATCAGTTCGGGCTGGGCGAAGTACAGATGGGTTTGGCGGGTGATGAAATTGACGTGGGTCGGGTCCTGGAAAGCCGCAGGGTGCGGCACGCAGGGCGTCGACGCATAGAGCAGGCCGCCGGGCTTGAGCACGCGCCAGACCTCGTCCATCAACTCGACGAACGGAAAGCGCAGCGCTTGGCCGTCGCGGCTGGACAAGACCCTGGGCACATGCTCGAAAAAGTCATAAGCCGACACCGAATCGAAGTGGTCGGCACGGAAGGGGATCGGAGCTAGCGCGACATTGGCCGTTCGAAATTGCAGCCCTTCGCGGTCGATGCCAGGCGCGATGTCGACGCCGAACAACTCGTCGCGGCGGTAGGGGTTGCGCGGCTTGGCGCCGCAGCCGAGGTCGAGGTGACGGGTCATGTCGTGGTGTCGGGCTGATGTTGAGCGATGAACCAGGGGGTGGCCCAGTCGTTGCGCGAGCGGGCCTACATGCTGCAACGCTGGGGCGATACGCTGCGACGCGACCCGGCTTACAACCCGAACCTGAGCCTGGTCCAGGCCGACTTCTCGCTGGCCGAGCCACCGCGCAACGACTGGGCCACCCC
>RGQD01000427.1 GCA_010030205.1 Betaproteobacteria bacterium | reverse complement strand
GGCCGCAACCTTGTTTCGGTCAATGAGATGGTAGGGCGCATCAAGGCCGCCGTCGACGCTCGCATCGATCCCGATGTCGTGATCGTGGCCCGCACGGATGCACGCACCGACCACGGTCTGTCAGCGGCATTGGAACGGGCTCAACGCTACGTCGAAGCAGGCGCCGACGTCATTTTCGTCGAGAGCCCGGAGAACGAAGCCGAACTGGCCGAGGTCGCGCGCAGTGTGCGCGCTCCGGTTCTGGCCAACATGGTTGAAGGCGGCCGCACGCCGATCGTCCCGGCTGCGCGCCTCACTGAGTTGGGCTACGCATTGGCCATCTACCCGAACGCCATCACCCGCTGCTTTACGTTCGCCGGCCAGCAGATGCTACGGAACCTGCGCGAGACGGGCACCACGGCCGCGTCGGCCAAGCAAATGCTTTCCCACCGCGAGCTCTGGTCACTGTTCGAGTACGAGAAGTGGACCGCCACCGAGAACCGCCTGCTCGCGACCTAGACCATTGACGGGCCTCCCCGCCCCCCTTGCCACATTTCATCAACCACTGGAGCATCGCCATGTTCAATCGCGTCGAGCTGCGCAGCCTTCTGCGCTTTCCCCTGACCCTCACGGCCCTGGCGGCGGCCGGGACCATCATGGCCTTCGCCGCACCGGCGCAGGCGCAAGACAAGTACCCGAGCCGCGCGATCCGCTTGGTCGTGGGCTTCGCGCCCGGTGGGCCGACTGACGTGCAGGCGCGTCTGCTGGCTATCAAGTTGGGGCCGATCCTGGGTCAGTCGGTGATCGTCGACAACAAGCCCGGAGCCTCGACCACAATCGCCATGAGCGAAGTCGCGCGCGCCCAGGCCGATGGCTACACCTTGTACTTCGGCGGCTCGGGCGCCTACGCAACGACGCCGCTGACCATGCCCAGCCTGCCCTATGACAGCGTCAAGAGTTTCAAGCCCGTGGCCATGGTCGGCGAGGAGCAGATCGCTTTCCGGCGGTCAACGATGCGCTGGCCGGCCACGTCGGCATCGTCGTCGGCGGGCTGAGCAGCGTGTACCCGCTACACCAGCAGAAAAAGCTGCGCGTGCTGGCAATCACTTCGGCAAAGCGCGTGCCTTACGCGCCAGACATTCCCACCATGGGAGAGTCAGGCGTGAAGGACCTGGTGGCCACGTCAACGTTGGTGATGCTGGCGCCGGCCGGCACGCCAGATAGCGTGGTCACAGCGCTGAGCAGTGCGGTGAACCAGGCCACCTCGCAGGCAGCTTACCAACAGGAGATGCGCAACGGTTACGTCGAGCCGGTGGGAACCTCCACGCCGTCCAGGACAAGCGAACTGCTTGCCCACGAGACGGAGCTGTGGAGTTCGCTGGTGAAGGCCGCCAAGCTCAAGCTCGACTGAGCAAGACTTCCCAGGCCTGCGCTGCACGCCAAGCCTGTGCGATCGCGTGCGGCGACGCTTGCCAAAAGGCACCGGCCTCCGCATGCTGCAGCACGCGGTGCAGGGAGGCGAAGCGGTGCGCCGCGCCACCGATCCAGGCGTGTTCATCGAATAGCCATAGTCTTGGCTGGCGAAACAGTCCGGCCGGTCCCCGGTGGCATCGGCGATGGCATCCAGCGTGTCCACTCAGTCCGGTTTCAGCGCGGCGCTGCGCAGCCGCAGCGCGTTGGTGATGACCGAGGCCGAGCTCAGGCTCATCGCGAGCGCTGCGATCATCGGCGACAGCAGCCAGCCGGTGAACGGGAACAGCACACCGGCCGCCAGCGGCACGCCCAGCGCGTTGTAGACGAAAGCGAAGGCCAGGTTCTGCTTCATGTTCGCGACCGTGGCCACCGACAGGGCGCGTGCCGTGGCGATGCCAAGCAGGTCGCCCTTGACGAGCGTGAGCTGCGCGCTGTTCATCGCCACGTCGGTGCCGGTGCCCATGGCGATGCCGACATCGGCGCGTGCCAGCGCGGGCGCGTCGTTGATGCCGTCACCGGCCATTGCGACCTTGCGGCCTTCGGCCTGCAGCTTCTCGACGAGCTTGAGCTTGTCGGCGGGCTTCACCTCGCCGTGAACCTCGTCGATGCCCAGGCGCTGGCCGACGGCACGCGCCGTCGTCAGGCCGTCGCCGGTGGCCATCACCACCCGCAGCCCGGCTGCTCGCAAGGATCGGCCTGGGTGGCCAACGAGGACACGTCCACGCCGAGCTGCTCCATCAGTGCCGTGTTGCCCAGCGCAAGCGCGTTGCCGGCGACCTTGCCGCGCACGCCGATGCCAGACTCGGAGTCGAACTGTTCCGGCTTGTCCAGCGCGAGCCCGCGTTCTCTGGCCGCGGCGACGATGGCCGCAGCCAGCGGATGTTCGCTGCCCTGGTCGAGGCTGGCCGCCACGCGCAGCACCTCGTCCTCCGTGTTCCCGGTGGTTGCTACGGCGCGCTCGAAGCTCGGTCGACCTTCGGTGAGCGTGCCCGTCTTGTCGACGATCAGCGTGTCGATCTGGCGCAGGTTCTCGATCGCGGCGGCATCGCGGAATAGCACGCCATGGGTCGCGCCGCGGCCGGTGGCGACCATGATCGACATCGGCGTGGCCAGCCCCAGCGCACAGGGGCAGGCGATGATCAGCACGGCCACCGTGTTGATGAGGCCGTAGACCCAACTTGGCCAGCAGTTCGCCCACCCGCTGGTCGATGCCTTCCTGGTCAGCCTCGCTGCGGGACCAGCGGACCACTTTGCCCAGCCGTTCCTTGGCGGCCTGCTCGACGGTGGAGAAGCCGCCGTCCGGGCTGAAGGAAGCGCAACCGGCGAGGGTGGCGACCGCGGCGAGCAGGAGCACCGGCCGCAAACGGGGCCGTCCCCCCGGCGAGGTCCATTTCGTGGGAGTGAGAGAGAAGGTCTTCATGGCATCTTGTGACCGCCGTGCCCCTGCGGCATGGGCACGGCCCCGGAGTCGGGTTTGGCGAGCGCGGGGGCAGGCGCCGACGGAGCTGGCTCGGGCTGCTGCGCCTCGCGCGCGTAGGCCCGCCAGCCGCCAATGCGCCGGACGGCGTCGTTCGCCTCGCGCCAATCGACCAATCCGCCGCTCTGGTCGTGAGGGATCCTGCCGAGGGCGGATAAGTAGACCAGCGCGGGAACATGCGCTTGGGCGTCCATCGGGTCGGGCTGCGCTGCCTTGGGCACCGGTTGGGAATGCGCGGCCAGCGTGGTGGCGCTCAGCGCAATGGGCACGAGCCAGCGCGAAATGCGGTGGGGCATAAGGTTCTCCGGTCCGGTTGCGAATGTCCCGGCGCGCTGCCTAGGCAGGCGGGGGCGATGGCGGGTGGGGCGCCG
>RGQD01000426.1 GCA_010030205.1 Betaproteobacteria bacterium | reverse complement strand
GATGCGCCGCGCTGGCTTGCCCGACAGCGCCGGTGCGGTCACTTTGTCCAAGATGTGCGGCTCAGGCATGCGGGCGATGATGTTTTCGCACGATATGTTGGCCGCAGGGTCTGCATCGGTGATGGTGGCCGGCGGCATGGAGAGCATGACCAACGCACCGCATCTGATGTTCGCCCGCAAGGGTGTTCGCTACGGCGCGGCGCAGATGTTCGATCACATGGCGATCGACGGGCTGGAAGACGCTTATGAACGTCTTCCCAACGGCGGCGGCAAGGCGATGGGTGTTTTCGCCGAGCAGTGCGTGGACAAGTACCGATTCAGCCGCGAGGCGCAAGACCAGTTCGCGATCACCTCGACGACCCGGGCGCGGCTGGCCAACGAGGATGGCAGCTTCGACTGGGAGATCGCGCCCGTGACGATATCGGCCAAGACCGGTGACACGGTGATCCGTCACGACGAGCAGCCGCGCAAAGCCAAGCTCGACAAGATCCCCGGCCTCAAACCGGCGTTCAAGAAAGACGGCACGATCACCGCGGCCAACGCGTCGAGCATCTCCGACGGCGCCGCTGCGCTGGTGCTGATGCGCGAGTCGACCGCGCGCCAACTCGGCGCAACGCCGATCGCTCGCATCGTCGGCCATGCGGTGCATGCCCAGGCGCCTGAGTGGTTTGCCACCGCGCCGGCCGGGGCGATCGGCAAACTGCTCAAGAAGACCGGCTGGGACGTCAAGAGCGTCGACCTCTGGGAGGTCAACGAGGCGTTCGCTGCGGTGACGATGGCCGCGATGAGCGATTTCGGCCTGCCGCACGAGATCGTCAATGTGCACGGCGGGGCTTGCGCGCTCGGCCACCCGATCGGCGCTTCGGGTGCGCGCATCGTCGTCACGCTGCTGGGCGCGCTGCGCAAGCAGGGCTTGAAGCGCGGCGTGGCTGCGCTGTGCATAGGCGGCGGCGAGGCCACGGCGCTGGCGGTCGAGCTGATCTGAACGCACCGGCGCTCACCGTGCGCCGTCCCCCCCCACCAAGACAGGAGACGCGATGCTGCTCAGCGAAGACCACCAGGCCGTGCAGGACGCGGTGCGCCAGTATGTGCAGGCCGAGATCGCGCCGAACGCCGCGGCCTGGGACAAAAGCCACCAGTTCCCGGCGGCGCAGCTGCGCGGTCTGGCCGCGCTCGGCTGCTACGGCGTGGCCGTTCCCACCGAGTACGGCGGCGCCGGGCTGGACTACCTGGCGCTGGCACTGATGCTCGAGGAGATCGCCGCGGGCGACGGCGCGACCAGCACCATCGTCAGCGTCAACAACTGCCCCGTCTGCTCGATCCTGATGGCCTTCGGCAACGAGGACCAGAAAGAACGCTTCCTCAAACCGCTGGCGCGCGGCGACATGCTGGGCGCTTTCTGCCTGACCGAGCCCCATGTCGGTTCGGAGGCGGGTGGCTTGAAGACCACAGCGCTGCGCGATGGCGATGATTACCTGCTCAATGGCGTCAAGCAGTTCATCACCAGTGGCAAGAATGGCGATGTCGCGATCGTGATGGCCGTCACCGACAAGGCTGCCGGCAAGCGCGGCATCAGCGCCTTCCTGGTGCCCACCGCCACGCCTGGCTACATCGTCGCGCGGATCGAGGACAAGATGGGTCAGCATGCCAGTGACACGGCGCAGATCCTGTTCGAGAACTGCCGTGTGCCGGCCGCTAACCGCATCGGCGACGAGGGTCAGGGCCTGAAGATCGCGCTTTCGGGGCTGGAAGGCGGGCGCATCGGCATCGCCAGCCAGGCCTTGGGCATGGCGCGCGCGGCTTTCGAGGCGGCGCTGGCCTATGCCAAGGAGCGCAAGGCTTTTGGCGTACCGATCTTCGAGCACCAGGCGGTGCAGTTCAAGTTGGCCGACATGGCCACCAGGATCGAGGCCGCGCGCCAGCTGATCTGGCATGCCGCCTGCCTGAAGGACGCCGGACGGCCTTGCTTGAAGGAAGCGGCGATGGCCAAGCTGATGGCCAGCGAGATGGCCGAGGCCGTGTGTTCGGCTGCGATCCAGGTGCTGGGTGGCTACGGCTATCTGTCGGATTTCCCGGTCGAGCGCATTTACCGCGATGTTCGGGTCTGCCAGATCTACGAGGGCACGTCCGAGGTGCAGAAGATCCTGATCGGGCGCGCGCTGGCGCAGGCTGCGGGCTGACAGGCTGGCTCACCGATTCTTGGGTGGCCTGGTCGCCGGCGAGAATCGGGCATGAGCGATAACTCTGAGCAAATCACCTGGCTGGACGACGAAGGCCAGGCGCGCAGCGCGCGCTGGCGATCGCTGGCCGGCCACCCGGCGCCGGCGCGGGTCGTGCTGGCCGACGACCGACTCAGCGCCGACGCCGCGCTCAGGCTGATCCAGTCTGGCACCGGCTTGCTGTGGCGCGGCGACTACCAGAACGCGCGTCATTTGCTGCAGGCGCTGGGCCGGCGGCTCGACGCTGGACCCGGCCGCCGCAGCCCCGCCAAGCCAAGCGCCGAAGCGCCGATCGATCTGCCCGCGATATTCCAGGCCCAGCGCCGGCTGCAGGCCAAGCGGGCGCTGGTGCTGGGCCAACTGCTGCTGCCCTTCGACGCCGACCACGGCGTGCCGCTGCCTCGTGCGCCGGAGGTGCGCGACGCCGGCCTGCAAGCCCATGGGCCGGTGGCCGAGGCTTATGTCGCGTCCTTGCGCGAGTTGCTAGGCCTGGTCGGGGCTTTCGAGTGGCGCAAGAAGGGCGTGCCGATCGCGGCGCTGGGCGCGTCTATCCATCCGCACCACGGCGTTTTCTCGCCAGTGCGCGGCGAGTATGTCGACCTGGTGGCCCAGACCAAGCTGCCTGCTGCGGCCAAGCCGGCGCGTGTGCTCGACGTGGGTACCGGTACCGGCGTACTTGCAGCCTTATTAGTCAAGCAAGGCGTCAAGCGCGTAGTGGGCACCGACACCAGCGCACGCGCGCTGTTATGCGCGCAAGACAACGTCAATCGCTTGAACATGGGCAAGCACATCACCTTGCAACAAAGCGATTTGTTTCCTGAAGGTCAGGCTGATTTGATTGTGTGTAATCCACCCTGGCTACCGGGGCGTCCTGCCTCAACGCTTGAGCAAGCCGTCTACGATCAAGACCAACATATGTTGCTAGGATTTTTGTCGGGGCTCAGCAAACACTTGACACCCAAGGGCCAAGGCTGGCTGATTTTGTCGGATCTGGCCGAGCACCTCGGTTTGCGTAGCCGCGCAGCGCTGCTTGCTGCGATCGAACGAGCAGGCTTGGTCGTGCTCGAGCGGCTTGATACGCG
>RGQD01000425.1 GCA_010030205.1 Betaproteobacteria bacterium | reverse complement strand
ATGTCGGCGCCGGCGCAAAAACCCTTGCCCGCGCCTGTGACGATCACCACCCGCACCGCGTCATCGGTGTCGGCGCGACGGAAAGCGGCAGCGAGCTCACGCCCCATCTGAGCGGTGTAGGCGTTGAGCTTGTCGGGGCGGTTCAGCGTCAGCGTCAGCACGCCGGCGTCGAGTTCAGACAGGACTTGGGACTCACTCATGCGGGGCTCCGGGGGTCGAAAATGCCGTCCGCCAGTTGCTGGCGAAGCTGGGCTTTGAGGATCTTGCCGGCCGCACTCTTTGGCAACTCGTCGACGAAGATGTAGCGGCGCGGCCGCTTGTAGCCGGCGATTCGCGGTTTGCAGAAAGCGTCGAGCATGGTGGCGTCTGTGGCGTCTGTGGCGTCTGTGGCGTCTGTGGCGGCGCGCAGCCGCAGCAGCGCCACCACTTGCTCGCCCCAGATCGGATGGGCAGCGCCGACCACG
The DNA here is from genome assembly GCA_010030205.1 of Betaproteobacteria bacterium. Taxonomy (GTDB): domain Bacteria; phylum Pseudomonadota; class Gammaproteobacteria; order Burkholderiales; family Burkholderiaceae_C; genus Pseudaquabacterium. The sequence continues at coordinate 2,842 of RGQD01000425.1, read as the reverse complement.
GCCACCTCGGCCACCGCCGGGTGTTCGTAGAGCAGGTTCTCGACCTCGCGCGAATAGACGTTCTCGCCGCCACTGATGATCATGTCTTTCTTGCGGTCGACGATGTACATCCGGCCCTGGGCGTCGCGCCGGCCGACGTCGCCGCTGAGAAACCAACCGTCGCGAAACGACGCCAAGTTGGCCGCGTCATTGCGCCAGTAAGCCGAAAACACCTGGTCGCCCTTGATCGCCAGCTCGCCGGCTTGGCCATCGGCCACATCCAGACCGTCGTCGTCGACCAGCCGGACCTGGGCCAGCGGCATCGGCGTGCCGCACGCGGCCAGTACCTCGGGTTGATGCTGCAGCGCGCGCAGGTGCTCGTCGCGCGACAAGTACAGCACGTTGCCGGCGAGCTCGGTCATGCCGAACCCGGTACCGAAGCCGACCCCCGGCCAGCGCGCCATCGCTGCGCGTATCACTTCGGCCGGCATCGCTGACGCGCCGTAGGCGATGAAACGCAGGCTCGAGGTGTCGAAATCGTCGACGCGGGGGTGCTCGAGCACCATCGCGAGCATCGTCGGCGCGATGCTGTGGTGGGTGATGCGGTGGCGCTGCACCGCGCCCAGGTAGGCCTCGGTCTCGAAGCCTCGCATCAGCACGATGGGATAGCTGTTGAGCAGGTAGGCCAGCAGCGAATAGCCGGCGATGTGGAACATCGGGAACAGGAACAGCGCCACCTCTTGTCGACCCAGGTCGAAAGCGCACATCGTGTTGAGGGCGCCGGCCATCAGGCTGCGGTGGCTCAGCAGCGCGCCTTTGGCCCGGCCGGTGGTTCCGCTGGTGTAGAGCAGCCAGGCCGGGTCGTCGTCGGCGGCGCTGGGCAGCGCGGCCTGCGCTGGGGCTGCTGCGATCCAGTTGCGGTAAGCCAGCGCCCCGGCGGGGGCATCGCCCAGCACGACGATCTTCAAGGCCTGCGGCCGGCCGGCCTGCAGCTGCTCGACCAGGCCCAGCCAAGCCGGCTCGACCAGGATCAGCACTGGTTCGGCATCGTCCAGGATGTGTGCGATCTCGCGCGGACCGAGCCGGGTGTTGATCGGCACCATCACCAGGCCCGCAGCGGGAATCGCGAAGTAAGCCGCGAGAAATTCGGGCCGGTTGCTTGACATCACCGCGACCCTGGCGCCGGGCCTGCCCTCGCCGACCAATGCCCGTGCCAGCTGCTGGCAATCGGCGTTGAACAAAGCGTAGCTTGTCGCGCTGCCTTCGAAATGGATTGCCGCGTCGGGCGCGGCGCCGTGCGCAGCGTTGTGCGCGGCGTAAGCAGGGATGTCGCTGACCAGCATCGAAGCTCGATTCCTCCGTTCAGCCGCCAGTCAGTCCACGCAGCGCTGCGGCGAACGAGCGTTCCCGTTCTTCACTGTGCAGTAGCTGTGGTGGCGACGGGGTCAGGGTCATCAGGGTCCTTGAATTGTGGGTGGCCTGCGACAGCTCGCTGCTGCAGCCTTCGATGTTCGCCCTTTGGCGGTCCGACCCCCATCGTCGAAACCGACGAACTTGGCGCGCCAGCCTCAGTGCCGAGAACCCCCTCCGGCCGGCAGCCGTTCGTCGCTTTGGACGACGCGTGGCGGACGGCGTACGCATAAGATGCCGGCGATCGCTGCGAGCGCGCGCCTCAGGCTGCGCCGGCCAGCGCGGCATACCAGGAGACAAGATGGACGAGAGCCGGATACCGGTGCTGGTCGGTAGCGCCCAATTCACCCAGCGCGAACCTGACCCGAAGGCGGCGCTCGCGCCGATCGACCTGATGGCCCGGGTCGCCAGACTGGCCGCCGAAGACAGCGGGGCAGGGGATCGCTTGCTGGCCGAACTCGACAGCATCGCGGTGATCAGGTTGTTTGCCGACACCAGCCCGCGCTTTGCCTGCCCGTTCGGGCGCTACGCCAACCCGCCCTTGTCGCTGGCGCGTCGCATCGGCGCCGAGCAGGCCAAGCGGCTGGTCTACACCCACCCCGGCGGCAACATGCCGCAGTGGAGCATCAACCGGCTCTGTGAGGCGGTCACCCGCGGCGAGGTCGGCGCGGCGCTGGTGGTTGGCGCCGAGGCGCTGGCGACCCAGAAAGCGGCGCAGCGAGGCGGCATCACGCTGGATTGGAACGAGGACCCGGGCGGCTCGTTCGAGACCTGGGGCGTGGCCAAACGGGGTTGGTCGGAGGTCGAGGAACGCCACGGCGCGCGCGCAGCGATCTACACCTACCCGATGATCGAGAACGCGATCCGGGGCGCGCAAGGTCGAAGCATTGAACAACACCAGGCGGCGATGGGCGAACTGCTGGCGCGTTTCGCGGCGGTGGCTGCAGCCAACCCGCTGGCCGACCGGCGAGCGGGCTACAGCGCGGCGCAGATCTCGCAGGTTCGCGCCGACAACCCGGTGATCAGCTTCCCCTACACGCGTTTGATGAGCGCCAACGCTTTCATAGACCAGGGCGCTGGGGTGATCGTCACCAGCGTTGCGGTGGCTCGCAAACTCGGTATCGCGCGCGATAAAAGGGTTTATCTGCACGGCTGCGCCGATGCCCATGACCACTGGTACATCAGCGATCGGCGCGACTATCACTCGTCGCCGGCGATGGTCAAGGTGTTCGAGCAGGCCTTCGAGATGGCCGGCACGACGCTGGCTGACATCGGCGCCTTTGATGTCTACAGTTGCTTCGCGTCGGCGGTCGAGATCGGCTGTGCATCGCTGGGTCTGGCACTCGATGATCCGCGTGGTCTGACCATCACGGGCGGCCTGCCTTACTTTGGCGGCCCGGGTAACAACTACGTCAGCCATTCGGTCGCCGAGATGATGCAGCGTGTGCGGGCC
>RGQD01000424.1 GCA_010030205.1 Betaproteobacteria bacterium | reverse complement strand
TCGACGAGGGCGAGCCCGGCACCTTCAAGGACCGCACCTACCTCGAGCGCGATCCGCACCGTTTTCTGGAAGGCGTGCTGGTCGCCGCCCAGGTGGTGGGCATCGCGAGCGTCTACCTCTACCTGCGCGACGAGTACGCCGGTTGCCGCGAATTGCTGACGCGTGAACTTGCGCTGCTGCAGGCCGATCCGCCTTGCGCGCTGCCTGCGATCGAGCTGCGGCGCGGCGCCGGCGCTTACATCTGCGGCGAAGAGTCCGCGATGATCGAAAGCATTGAGGGCAAGCGCGGCGAGCCTCGCTTGCGCCCGCCCTACATCGCCGAGCGCGGCTTGTTCGGTCGGCCCACGCTGGAGCACAACTTCGAGACCTTGTACTGGGTGCGCGATATCGTCGAACGCGGCCCGCAGTGGTTCTCCGGCTTTGGCCGCCAAGGCCGCCAGGGCTTGCGCAGCTTCTCGGTCAGTGGCCGGGTCAGGGAACCCGGCGTCAAGCTCGCGCCGGCGGGCATCACGCTGCGCGTGTTGGTCGACGAGTTCTGCGGCGGCATGGCCGAAGGCCAGCAGCTCTACGCCTACTTGCCGGGCGGTGCGTCGGGCGGCATCCTGCCGGCCAGGGCTCGGCAGCGGTGGTGGTGTTGAGCCAGCAGGATCTGGCGCGCGACGCCGCGCTCAACACCATGCAGTTCTTTGCCCAAGAGAGCTGCGGCCAGTGCACGCCTTGCCGGGTCGGCACCGACAAGGCCGCGCAGCTGATGGCCGCACCAGTCTGGGACCACGACACCTTGGACGACCTGGGCCAGGTGATGGTCGATGCCTCGATCTGCGGCCTCGGCCAGGCCGCACCCAACGCGATCCGCTGCGTCCAGCGCTACTTTGCCGACGAGGTGGCTGCCGGGATGTCAAACCAGAAGGAGTCCCAGCGATGAGCGCCACCGATCGGTTCGACTTCACGCTGGACGGGCGCAGCGTCAACGCCCAGCCTGGCGAAACCATCCTGCAAGCGGCGCAGCGACAAGGCGTGCAGATCCCGCGGCTGTGCTTTTCGGACAACTTGCGCGCCGACGGCAACTGCCGCGCCTGTGTCGTCGAGATCGACGGTGAGCGCAGCCTGGCGCCGAGTTGCTGCCGCGCACCATCGCCCGGCATGGTGGTGCAGGCCGGCAGCGAGCGTGCGATCAAGAGCCAGAAGATGGTGCTCGAGTTGCTGCTGGCCGACTTGCCCGAGCAGGGCAGCCGCTGGGTCGACGGCGACGCCGCCCGTCCGCACGGTGAGCTCAGCGACTGGGCCGCCCGGCTGGGCGTGACCGCGCGCCCGGCGCTGGTCGCGCTGCGTCGCGAGCAACCTGCGCCCGACCTGAGCCACCCGGCGATGGCGGTCAACCTGGACGCCTGCATCCAGTGCACGCGCTGTGTCCGCGCCTGCCGCGAGACCCAAATGAACGACGTGATCGGCATGCTGCACCGCGGCGCCGGGTCGCAGATCGCTTTCGACCTGGGCGACGCGATGGGCGACAGCAGTTGCGTGGGCTGCGGCGAATGCATACAGGCCTGCCCGACCGGCGCGCTCAGTGCCAAGACCCTGATCGGTGACCAGCGGGTCGACCAGGTGGTCGATTCGGTCTGCCCGTTCTGCGGTGTCGGCTGTCTGCTGAGCTACCAGGTTCGCGACAAGCGGATCGTCGCGGTCCAGGGTCGCAAAGGCCCGGCCAACGACAGCCGGCTCTGCGTCAAGGGTCGCTTCGGCTTCGACTATGTGCACCATCGCCAGCGGCTGCTGCGCCCGCTGATCCGCAAGCCTGGGGTGGCCAAGGACTCGAAGTCGACGCCGCGGCCCGAAGACTGGCACGAGGTCTTTCGCGAGGCGAGTTGGGACGAGGCGCTGGCGCTGGCCGGCGGTGGCCTGAAAGCGCTGCGCGACCAGCATGGCCCCAAGACCTTGGCCGGATTCGGCTCGGCCAAGGGCAGCAACGAAGAGGCCTATTTGTTCCAGAAACTGGTGCGCACCGGTTTCGGCAGCAACAACGTCGACCACTGCACCCGGCTGTGCCATGCCAGCAGCGTGGCTGCGCTGCTCGAGGGTGTGGGGTCTGGCGCGGTCAGCAACCCGGTCAACGACGTGCAGCATGCCGAGCTGATTCTGGTGATCGGCGCCAACCCGACGTCCAACCACCCGGTGGCAGCGACCTGGATGAAGAACGCCGCCGCTCGCGGCACCAAGATCGTCGTCGCCGACCCGCGCCGCACCGACCTGGCGCGCCACGCCTGGCGCAGCTTGCAGTTCCATCCCGACACCGATGTGGCGCTGCTCAACGCGATGATCCATACCGTGATCGCCGAGGGGCTGACCGACCAGGACTTCATCCGCGACCGGGCCAGCAACTTCGAGGCCTTGAAGGCCAACGTGGCGGGCTACACGCCCGAGCGCATGGCGCCGATCTGCGGCATCGCGGCCGAGACCATCCGCGAGGTGGCACGGGCTTTTGCTGGCGCGAAGTCGGCGATGGTGCTGTGGGGCATGGGGGTGAGCCAGCATGTGCACGGCACCGACAACGCGCGCTGCCTGATCGCGCTGGTCTGCGTGACCGGCCAGATCGGCAAGCCCGGCAGCGGTCTGCATCCGCTGCGTGGCCAGAACAATGTGCAAGGCGCCAGCGATGCCGGGCTGATCCCGATGATGTTCCCGAACTACCAGCGGGTCGACAACCCGCAGGTCCACGCCTGGTTCGAGGACTTCTGGCAGACCCGGCTCGATGACCAGCCTGGTCTGACCGTGGTCGAAATCCTGCGCAAGGCCCAGGCGCCAGAGACCGACCCACGCAAGATCCGCGGCATGTATGTGGTGGGCGAGAACCCGGCGATGAGCGACCCCGACCTGAACCATGCCCGCGAAGGCCTGGCCAGCCTGGCCCACCTGGTGGTGCAGGACTTGTTCATGACCGAGACCGCCTGGCTCGCCGACGTGGTGTTGCCGGCATCGGGCTGGCCCGAGAAGACCGGCACCGTGACCAACACCGACCGCATGCTGCAGATGGGTCGGCGCGCGCTCGACGCGCCGGGTGAGGCCCGACAAGACCTGTGGATCATCCAGCAGATTGCGGCCCGCATCGGGCTGGAATGGCGCTACGACGGCGAGGACAGCGGCGTCGCCGCCGTCTACGAGGAGATGCGCCAGGCCTTGCACGGCGTGATCGCCGGCATCAGCTGGCCGCGGCTCGAGCATCAGCACAGCGTCACCTACCCCTGCCTGAGCGAAGACGACCCTGGCCAGCCCATCGTTTTCACCGAGCACTTCGCCACCGCCGACGGCCG
>RGQD01000423.1 GCA_010030205.1 Betaproteobacteria bacterium | reverse complement strand
CAAGTGGTTCGACCCCAAGTTCAAGAAGGGTCCAGCGACCTCCACAAACCCGGGCGAAGACAAGGACGCGCTGCCCGACCCGGATCGCCGCGCCGACCGGCTGTGGAACGAGCGTGACGCCAACGCCATCCGCGACGCGGTGCTGGGCAAGACCGGCACGGTGAGCGAGGAGTCCAAACCCAGCAGCTCGGCCAGCCCGCTGCTTTACGACCTGACCACGCTGCAGCGCGAGGCCAACAGCCGCTTCGGCTTCTCGGCCAAGACCACGCTCGGACTGGCCCAGGCGCTGTACGAGAAGCACAAGGTGCTGACCTACCCGCGGACCGATTCGCGGGCACTGCCGGAGGACTACGTGGCCACGGTCAAGCAGACCTTCGAGATGATCGCCGGCGAGGACATGCCCGGGCCGCTGCGCGAGCTCGCCCAGCATGCGCGCAAGGGCCTGAAAGACGGATACATCAAGCCGACCAAACGTGTCTTCGACAACACCAAGGTGTCGGACCACTTTGCGATCATCCCGACGCTGCTCGCACCCAAGAGCCTGACCGAGATCGAGGCCAAGCTCTACGACATGGTGGTCAAGCGCTTCATCGCGGTGTTCTACCCCTCGGCAGAGTTCATGGTCACGACCCGCATCACGCAGGTCGAGGGCCATCACTTCCAGACCAACGGCAAGGTGCTGGTCAACCCGGGCTGGCTCGCGGTCTACGGCAAGGAAGCCCAGGACGAGGACGCCAACCTGGTGCCCGTCAGCCCGAACGAGACGGTGGTCAACGAACATGTGGCCGTCAACGCGCTCAAGACCAAACCGCCGGCGCGCTACACCGAGGCGACCCTGCTCAGCGCGATGGAGGGTGCGGGCAAGCTGATCGACGACGACGAGCTGCGCGAAGCGATGGCCGAGAAAGGCCTGGGCACGCCAGCCACGCGGGCCCAGGTGATCGAAGGCCTGATCGCCGAGAAATACATCCTGCGCGAGGGCCGCGAGCTGTGCCCCACGGCCAAGGCTTTCCAGCTGATGACCTTGTTGCGTGGCCTGGATGTCGAAGACCTGACGCGGCCCGATCTGACCGGCAATTGGGAGCACCAGCTCGCCGAGATGGAGCAGGGCAGGCTGTCGCGCCAGGCTTTCATGACCGACATCGCGGCGATGGCCGAGCGGATTGTGCGCAAGGCCAAGGAGTACGACCGCGACACCATCCCGGGCGATTACGCAACGCTGGCAGCGCCCTGCCCGAACTGCGGCGGCGTCGTCAAGGAGAACTACCGGCGCTTTACCTGCATCGGTGCCGATGGCGCGAGCTTGAGCCCTGGCGCTGATAGCGCCGGGGGCTGCGGATTTTCAATGACCAAAATCCCCGCCGGCCGCAGCTTTGAGCTGCGCGAGGTCGAGGCTTTTTTGTCCGACCACAAGATCGGACCGCTGGAGGGTTTTCGCTCCAAGGCGGGCTGGCCCTTCAGCGCCGAGTTGAAATTGGTGCGCGACGAGGAGATCAAGAACTGGAAGCTTGAGTTCGACTTCGGCGACGATGCCAAGGGCGCCGATGGCGAGGCCGTGGAGATCGATTTCACGGGTCAGCCGTCGATGGGCGTGTGCCCCAAATGCAAAGCCCATGTCTACGAGCATGGCGCCAACTACGCCTGCCAACATGCCGTCAGCGCGCCGGTGACTTGCGACTTCAAGACCGGCAAGATCATCCTGACCCAGCCTGTGTCGCATGAGCAGGTGACCAAGCTACTGGCCATTGGCAAGACCGATCTGCTCGACGGTTTTGTCTCCAACCGAACCAAGCGCAAGTTCAAGGCGATGCTGGTGTGGGACGAGAAAGAAGGCAAGGTGGGCTTCGAGTTCGCGCCCAGGGCTGCAGCGGCCGATGGCAAGGCTGCGGCGCCTGCGCGCAGCTATGCCGCCAAGAAAGTGGCCGCCAAGAAGGTGACCGCACGCAAGAAGCCGGCAGCGCGCTGAGCCTGCCGACGAGCGCGCGGTGATCGAGCCCTGGCCTTGTCTGGCCGCCCGGCGAGCTGGGTTGCCCCAGGCGTGCGCTGTCCTTGCTGCGCGGCGACACCTCGCGCCGCAAGCAGGTGCAGATCGACCTGCCCGAGGCTCGGGTCGCGGCTTGGTTGGCCACGCTGGCGTGGACGGACGCCGAATGAAGCTGGGCCGGGCTCGCGCTGTCGGCTGGGGTTGCCGACCTGGTCGTTTGAACGCCGGCGCCGATCTGGGAAAATCGTCCCCATGAACCCTGCCGACATCCCTGCCTACATGGCCCAGGTTGGCGCCGCCGCACGCGCCGCGACCGCCTTGATGGCCGCGGCCAGCACGTCGTCCAAGAACCAGGCACTGCGCGCGCTGGCGCGCCGGCTGCGTGAGGCAGCCACCCCGCTCGCGTTGGCCAATGCCCAAGACCTCGATGCCGCGCGCGCTGCGGGTCTGGCCGCGCCGCTGCCACCGTCGCTGAGGGCTGTGAGCAACTCGCCGCAATGGCCGACCCGGTGGGCGAGATCAGCGGCGTCAAGCGCCAGCCCTCGGGCATCGCGGTGGGTCAGATGCGGGTGCCGTTGGGCGTGTTCGGCATGATCTACGAGAGCCGGCCCAACGTGACGATCGAGGCCGCATCGCTGGCCATCAAGAGCGGCAACGCGGCGATCCTGCGCGGCGGCTCTGAAGCGCTGAACAGCAACCTCGCGCTGTGGACCTTGGTGCAGGCGTCGCTCGTCGAGGCCGGCTTGCCAGCCGACGCCGTGCAGCTGGTGCGCACCACCGACCGCGCTGCGGTCGGTGCGTTGATCACGATGCCGCAGTACGTCGACGTGATCATCCCGCGCGGTGGCAAGGGGCTGATCGAACGCATCAGCGCGGAAGCCCGGGTGCCAGTGATCAAGCACCTGGACGGCAACTGCCATGTCTATGTCGATGCCCAGGTCGACCTTGATCAGGCCTTGAAGGTCACCGACAACGCCAAGACGCAGAAGTACAGCCCTTGCAACGCGGCTGAGTCCTTGCTGGTGCATCGCGATCAGGCCGCTGCATTCCTGCCGCGTATTGGCGCGCTGTTTGCGGCCAAGGGTGTGCAGATGCGCTGCTGCCCAGCGAGCAAGGCGTTGCTGGCTGCGGTGGCGGGTGCGGAACTGGTCGACGCGGTCGAGGCCGATTGGTCCGAGGAGTACCTCGCGCCCGTCATCAGCGTCAAGGTCGTGGCCAGCCTGGACGACGCGATCGCTCATATCAACCGCTATGGGTCGCATCACACGGATGCGATCCTGACCACGAATCACCCGAATGCGATGCGCTTCCTGCGCGAGGTCGATTCAGGCAGCGTGATGGTCAACGCCAGCACGCGCTTTGCCGACGGCTTCGAGTACGGCCTGGGCGCCGAGAT
>RGQD01000422.1 GCA_010030205.1 Betaproteobacteria bacterium | reverse complement strand
CCGGCCTCAGCGCAGCCCTTGCCCCGGGCCGATCCCGCAACAACATTGGCCGCGCAGCAAACCAGGATGCAAGGCGAGATGGCTCGCCAACTTGCCGACGTCCGAGCCCAGGGCTACCAAGACGGCTACCGCGACGGCCTGGTGGCGCTCGAGAGCTTCAAGCAGCGCCACGCCAGCCAGCTCAGCGCTCAGGTCGGTCAGCTGTTGGCCGCGATGGACCAGGAACTCGGCACACTCGAACAACAGATCGCCGCCAGCGTTGCGCGGGTGGCCACCGAACTGGCGCGACAGGTGGTTCGCAGCGAATTGAGCCTGCGACCCGCGCTGGTGACCCAGGTCGCGCGTGAAGCGGTCAACGCCGTGCTGGCGAGCGCGCGCCAGATCACCGTGGCCGTGAATCCCGAAGACCACGCGTTGGTGGCTGCGGGCTGTGAAGAAGCGCTCGCCGCCCGCGGCGCGCGCCTGCTCAGCCAGGCTGGGCCATGGCCAGCCGCGCACTGGGCACAAGCTTGGCCTGGGACGACAGCGAGTCCGAGGCGATGGGATCGGCAGGCGATGCCTGAGCAAGCGCAGGCACCGGCCCCCGGCCCCATCGAGGCGGGTCGCCCGCGGGTCGACGCAGCACCGGATCGGGTCGAACCCGCAACGACTTCAGCGCGACGACAGCGCTGGACCCGCTACCTCGACGATCTGCAGACCTGCGCCGAACAACCGACGCCGCTGCCAGCCCATGGCACGTTGGTGCGCATCACCGGCTTGGTGCTCGAAGCCGCCGGTTTGCGAGTGCCAGTGGGCGCCGTCTGCGATGTGCATGGCGACGCGCTTGAACCAATACAAGCCGAGGTCGTCGGCTTCCATGGCGACCGTGCGCTGCTGATGCCCACCGGCGAGCTGCAAGGCCTGAGCAGCGGCGCGAGGGTCAGCCCGCGCCTGCCGCCCACCGCACCGCCTTTGCTGGGCAGCGACCTGCCCCGCTGGCGCAGGGCAGAAGACCGCGGCCTGCACCTGCCGATGGGCGCGGGCTTGCTCGGCCGGGTGGTCGATGCAATGGGCGCGCCGATCGACCGGCTGGGTCCATTGCAGCAGGTGGTGAATGAGCCGATGCTCAGACGAGCCATCAACGCGATGGACCGCGACCCGGTGCGCTGCCCGCTAGACACCGGTGTGCGCGCGATCAACGCCTTGCTGACCGTCGGCCGCGGGCAACGCCTGGGTCTTTTCGCCGGTACCGGCGTGGGCAAATCGGTATTGCTGGGCATGATGGCGCGCTATACCGAGGCCGACCTGATCGTCGTCGGACTGATAGGCGAACGCGGCCGCGAGGTCAAGGAGTTCATCGAGGACATCCTCGGGGCCGACGGCCTGGCACGCAGCGTGGTCGTCGCCGCCCCTGCGGACTCGCCGCCGCTGTTGCGGATGCAGGGCGCGAACTACGCCACCGCGATCGCCGAGCATTTCCGCGACCAGGGCCGCCATGTGCTGCTGCTGATGGACAGCCTGACCCGCTTCGCGATGGCCCAGCGCGAGATCGCGCTGGCGATCGGTGAGCCCCCTGCCACCAAGGGTTATCCACCGAGCTGCTTTGCCAAGCTGCCGCAGCTGGTCGAGCGCTCGGGCAACGGCTTGAACGGCGTTGGCTCGATCACCGCTTTCTACACCGTTCTCAGCGAAGGCGACGACCCGCAGGACCCGATCGCCGACGCTGCGCGCGGTATCCTGGACGGCCACATCGTGCTGTCGCGCGAACTGGCCGAGGCCGGCCACTACCCGGCGATCGATGTCGAGCGCTCGATCTCGCGGGTGATGAACGCAGTGGCCCCACGTGAACAGGTCGAGGCCGCGCGCCGCGCCCGCGCCATGCTGGCCAAAGTGAACAAGGCGCGCGACCTGATCCAGCTCGGCGCCTACCAGAGCGGCCACGACGCCGATCTCGACCAGGCCCTCGCGCTGCACCCGAAGCTCGTCGCGCTGCTGCAGCAAGACATGCACGAGCGCGCGTCCATCGCTCAGAGCCGGACCCAGTTGTGCCGGATGCTGGACGGCTGATATCTCTGGTGAAAATGACATTCAAAATGAGCGCACAAAACCTGCTGAAAACCCTGTTGCAGCGCGCCCAGGCCGACCGCGACCGCGCCACAGCCGCGCTGCGCCAGGCTGAACGCCTGGTGGAGCAAGCCCAGTCCCTCGCTCGGCAACTCAGCGACTACCGGACAGAGTTCGACGGGCGTTGGATGACGCGTTTTCGCAGCGCCGGGACACCCGAACTGCTGCATTGCCAGCGCGGCTTCGGCCAGCGCTTGGATCAGGCGATCGCCGCCCAACAAAACAATACCCAGCAACTCGGAAACCGGGTGGAGCAGGCCAGAGCACTGCTGATCGCGCGCGAGCAGCGTGTCGCCGCGGTGCAAAAGCTGATGGCCAGGCGTCATGCCGACGCGCAAAAAACCGCTGCAAGGCGCGACCAGCGCCACACCGACGAGGCCGCGCAGCGCCATGGCCACCTGGCCGCTGGCCGCCCTTTGAACCAGCGGGAGACGACATGCTGACCGCCTTGCGAACGTCACTGAACAAGGCCTTGCATCTGCCGGCCGCGGCCCAGGCCGATACCCGAGAGGCCAGCGATGCCGACCGGGGCTTTGCCGCAGTGATGCAGCGCCAAGTCGAACTGCAGCGCCCGGCCAGCGCCGACCCGGCCCTGCCCGCCTTGCCGGACACCCGGCAGACGACAATCGACGCCGCGCCTGCAGCCGCCCCGCCAAGCAGCAACCGGCCGCCACGCATCTCGGAGGCAGGCCCAGCCAGCGACTCTGCGACTGCGACCTCGCGTCCGGCCCTGGCCTCGGTACCGGCATCGGCATCGGCATCGGCATCGAACGCGAGCGTGACCCTCGGCAAGCCGGAGCCGCCCGACGGGTCAGCGGCGGTTCAGGCACTTGGCACAGGCCAGATGGTTGGCGTACCGGCACCGGCCTTGGTGCAAGCGCCAACGCCACACTCGCCGGTCCGCAACCGGACTACAGCGACAGCTTTGCAGGAGCTTGCAGCGCTCAGCAACAGGCTGGCAACTGCCAGGGACCCCGCCCAGGCCAGGACTATTTCCGCCAGCGTCAAGCCTAGGATTATACGTGAGTCTTGATAATTCATTTTGTATGCATCTCCCTGGCTAATTTAGAATATTCCATCGCAGGTTATACTGCTTCTTCGACATATAAGTACTCGTCTGTGATGTGCGTGCAGCTGTCTTAGCGCTGTGGAAATACTGTAATCTGCGACCGTGGCGAGACCTTTCCGCCAGCGTCAAGCCTAGGATTATACGTGAGTCTTGATAATTCATTTTGTACGCTTATCCCTTGGCTAATTTAGAATATTCCATCGCAGGTTATACTGCTTCTTCGACATATAAG
>RGQD01000421.1 GCA_010030205.1 Betaproteobacteria bacterium | reverse complement strand
ATCAGACCCTTCATCGGGTCTTCTTTTTCTTCGACAGCCGGCGCGGCGCCCGATGCCGCGGCCGCCGGTGAGCCAGCATCTTCCTTGGACGAAGCCCTGGGCGCAGCCTGCATCTCGCGGAAGACCTTGTCGGCATCGATGGTCGCCTCCTTGGTCAAGCCGCTCGATACCAGGCCCGGGAAGGCGATGATCAGACCGACCATCGCGACCTGGATCACCACGAAAGGCACGGCGCCCCAGTAAATCTGCTCGATCGTGACCTTCTTGATCGGTTGCTTGGTCAGCTTGTCGGTGTAGTCCTCATGCGGCGCGACGCTGCGCAGGTAGAACAGCGCAAAGCCGAACGGCGGGTGCATGAACGAGGTCTGCATGTTCACGGCCAGCAGCACGCCGAACCAGACCAGGTCGATGCCCAGCTTCTCGGCCACCGGCCCGATCAGCGGGATGATGATGAAAGCGAGTTCGAAGAAGTCCAGGAAGAAGGCCAGCACGAACACCAGGATGTTCACGACGATCAGGAAACCGAGCTGGCCGCCCGGCAAACCCGAGAGCAGGTGCTCGACCCACTTCGGCCCGTCGACACCCTGGAAAGCCAGGCTGAACACCGTCGCGCCGATCAGGATGAACAGCACGAAGCAAGACAGCTTCATCGTCGAGTCCATTGCTTGGCGCATCAGTTTCAAATCAATCCGTCCGCGCGCCAGCGCCATCGCGAGTGCACCGACCGAGCCCATCGCGCCGCCTTCGGTCGGCGTCGCAATGCCCAGAAAGATCGTGCCCAGCACCAGAAAGATCAGTGCCAGCGGTGGGATCAGCACGAAGGTCACGCGCTCGGCCATGTTCGACAGCAGGCCCAGGCCGGTCAGCTTGTTGACCAACGAAGCGAAGAAGGCAAAGCCCACGCCGACACACATCGAGGTGACGATCAACTCGTCCAGCGGCGTCGTTTCAGGGCGCCATTTGGCAAATCCGACTGCGGCGATCACCGACAGCACGACCAGCGCAGTCAGCGAGCGCAGGCCCGAACTGCCGTCGCCCTCGCGGATCGTCCGCGCCTCGGCAGGCAGCGCCGGCACCCATTGCGGACGCATGAAGCTGATCAACGCAATGTAGCCGATGTACAGGCCGGTCAGCACGAAGCCGGGGATGAAAGCGCCCTTGTACAGGTCGCCCACGCTCTTGCCCAACTGGTCGGCCAGCACGATCAGCACCAGCGATGGTGGGATGATCTGGGCCAAGGTGCCCGACGCAGCGATCACGCCGCTGGCGACCCGCCGGTCGTAACCGTAGCGCAGCATGATGGGCAGCGAGATCAGCCCCATCGAGATCACTGACGCGGCCACCACGCCGGTGGTGGCGGCCAGCATTGCGCCGACCAAGATCACCGCGTAGGCCAGGCCGCCGCGGATCGGGCCGAACAACTGGCCGATCGTGTCGAGCAAGTCTTCGGCCATGCCCGATCGCTCGAGGATCAGGCCCATGAAGGTGAAGAACGGTATCGCGAGCAGCGTGTCGTTCTGCATGATGCCGAACATGCGCAGTGGCAGGCTTTGCAAAAATGCCGGCTGGATCATGCCGAGTTCGATGCCGACGAAGCCGAAGAACAGGCCGCAGGCGGCGAGCGAGAAAGTCACCGCGTAGCCGAACATCAGGAACAGGATCAGCGACGCGAACATGATCGGCGCCATGTTGGCGGTCAGGAATTCGGTCATTTCTGCGCTCCCAACAGCGCGGCGTCACGCGCGGCGACTTCTTTTTGCAGCAAGAACTCCGCGAGTTCCTGCTCGGGTGTCTTGGCGCCTTGTTTTTTGCTTGGGTCTGGTATCAGCCCCTGCAAAAACGCGATGCGCTTGATCAGTTCGGAGATCGCTTGTATGCCCAGCAGCAGCATGCCCAGAGGTAGCAGCGCGAACACCGGCCACCGGATCAATCCGCCGGCGTTGGACGACACTTCACCGGTCACGATGGCATTGATCACCAGCGGCATCGCCAGCTTGATGATCATGTAGACGAAGGGCAGCAGGAAGATACAGAGCCCGATGATGTCGATCCAAATCTGGGCCCGCTTGGACAAGCGAGCCGAGATCACGTCGATCTTGACATGCTCCTGTCGCAGCAGTGTGTAGCCTGCGGCCAGCATGAACACCGCAGCAAACAGATACCACTGGATTTCAAGAAAGGCGTTCGAGCTGTAATTGAAGGCCTTGCGCGTGATGGCATTGGCCGCGCTGATCAGCACCGCGGCGAGCACCAGCCAAGCGACCCAACGACCGACCCATTCGCTGAGCCTGTCGATCATTCGAGAAAGATTGAGAAGAGCCGACACGACACCTCCATTGAGCTGTGAAAACTGACGATTTACCCAATAGCCGTTTCAAAGGCGACAAGGCTTGTGTTGCCTAATGTACGGACGCTTGGCGGGAAAAATCCGGAAAATCGAGCCGACTTCGGGAAAGCACTGAGTGCCAAGCCGGCGTTTTGACCTCACATCAACAGGTGCTCGCCGGCGTTTTCGCCGCCCAGCACCACGTAGTTGACGCGCTTCAAGTCGGCCAGTACCCGGCCGCCGGCATAGCTGATCGAGCTCTGCAGGTCCTCGCGCATTTCGCGCAGCGTGTCGGCGAGTTTGCCTTTGACGGGTTCGAGGATGCGCTTGCCTTCGACATGCTTGTACTCGCCCTTGTTGAAGTCGCTGGCCGAACCGTAGTACTCCTTGTAGAGCTTGCCATCAACCTCGATCGTCGCGCCCGGCGATTCCTCGTGCCCGGCGAACAGCGAGCCCACCATCACCATGGCGGCGCCAAAGCGAACGCTCTTGGCGATGTCGCCGTGGTGGCGGATGCCGCCGTCGGCGATGATCGGTTTGCTCGCCACGCGCGCACACCATTTCAGCGCGCTGAGTTGCCAGCCGCCGGTGCCAAAACCCGTCTTCAGCCGCGTGATACAGACCTTGCCGGGACCGATGCCGACCTTGGTCGCGTCGGCGCCCCAGTTCTCGAGGTCGATCACGCCCTCGGGTGTGCCGACGTTGCCGGCGATCACGAAGGCCTTGGGCAGCTTGTGTCGGATGTGGGCGATCATGCTTCGCACGCTCTCGGCGTGGCCATGGGCGATGTCGATCGTGATGTAGTCGGCGCCCAGACCCTCGGCCGCCAGTCGGTCGATCACCGCCGCGTCCTCGGGCTTGACGCCTGAGCTGATCGAGACGAACAAGTCCTTGTCTCGCATTCGCCGGGCGAAGGCGACGGTGTCGAGGTCGAAGCGGTGCATCACATAGAAGTGGCCGCCAGCGGCCAACTGCTCGGTGATGGCCTCGTCGACCACGGTTTTCATGTTGGCCGGCACCACCGGCAGCTTGAAGCGGCGCGGGCCGAACTCGACCGAGGTGTCGCAGTCGGCGCGGCTGTCGAC
>RGQD01000043.1 GCA_010030205.1 Betaproteobacteria bacterium | reverse complement strand
GCTTGATGGACATCAATTCCTCACCACACATGGCGATCCACCATCGACCGGCTGCCGCCATTGCCGCGCTTTGACGACCGACAGCGCTCGGCTCGTGAGCGCATGCCAGACATCAGCCCCGCGCGGGCGAGGTAGTGACCAACTAGCGCCACGGTTGCCTGGAGTTCTTCCGAATGAATGAATCAAACGCCGGCTTCAGCCTGGACCCGCTGGAGGCCCCTGATTTTTCGATCGCCGACGCCACCGTGATCGAAGCTGACAGCGGCAGCACCGACCTGGTCTTCACATTGCATATCGCCAGCGCCATATCAGCAGCAGTTTCGGTGCAGGTCACGACGGTCAACAACAGCACCGCGATGGCAGGCGTCGATTACCTCCCCTTCTCGTCGGTCGTCAGGATTCCCGCCGGCAAGACCAGCGCCAGCTTCACGGTTCAGGTGCTGGGCGACAAGACATTCGAGCCCACTGAATCGGTCCATGTGGTCTTGTCCAACCCGAGCCACGCGCTGCTCGACGGCACCGATGTCTATGGCTTCATCGTCGACAACGACAACCCCTACCCCTTGCCCGCAGACCCGCTGCTGCGCCTGGAGTGGTACCTCTACCCCGGCAACGGCATCGATGCATTCCCGGCCTGGGCCGACTACAACGGCAAAGGTGTGCGAATCGCTGTTTTCGATCAAGGCATCGACCCCAAACATCCAGATCTTCAGGGCCAATTGCTGACCGCGTTGGGGCGCAACGCCGCAGACCTGTCGGCAGGAGGTGCGCCTGTGCTGGCCGCTGACAACCACGGCACGGCAGTGGCCGGCACGATTGCTGCCGAGCTCAATGGCTTTGGCAGCGTCGGCGTGGCCTACGGCGCGAAATTGGTCAGCATTTATTCGCCCCGGCGGGTTTGCCAGTGGCGCGACCTGGGCTTTTTACGACAACTTCCGCGAGCCTGTGTTTTCAGCGGCCGGCATCGCGCTGGCCAAGCTCGCGGCCAACGGTCGCGGCGGACTCGGCACCGTGGTGGTTCAGTCCGCAGCCAATGGGCACCTCGATGGCGACGACACCAATCTGCACAATTTTCAAAACAGCCAATACATCATCACCGTCGCGGCCAGCGATTTCTACGGCAATGTCACGAGCTACAGCACACCCGGTGCTTCGGTACTGGTCAGCGCGCCCGGCGGTGGTGGTGGTGGCGCCGACCCACTGACCAACATCGTCACCACCGACCGTGTCGGTAGCGCCGGATTCGACTCAAGCGGCTACACCAGTTTGGCCGGTACCTCGTTTGCAGCGCCCATCGTCGCCGGCGTGGTGGCGCTGATGCTGGAGGCCAACCCAGCGCTGGGTTATCGCGATGTCCAGGAGATCCTGGCCTACAGCGCGCGAGAAGGCGGCACCAGCAACCATGCCTGGGCCTTCAACGGTGCCACGAACTGGAACGGCGGCGGCCTGCACTACGACCCCGTCGACCAGCACCTGGGCTACGGACTGGTCGACGCACGGATGGCCGTGCGCTTGGCAGAGACCTGGTCGACCAGCGCGCACACCGCCGCCAATCGGCAGCAGGTGCTGATCAGCCACAGCCCGGCGCTGGTGATTCCGGACAATCAGGCCGCAGGCGCCGTCGACCGCATCAAGGTGACGCAGTCGCTGGAGGTCGAACGGGTCGAGGTGATCCTGCAGGTCACCCATCCTTTCGTGGGCGACCTGTCAGTCATCCTGAGTTCGCCCAGCGGCACCCAAAGCTACCTGCTTTCGAAACCGCAAAAGACCTTGCTCGACCCGTCTGGCACCGACGAGGACAACATCAACTTCAGCTTCGACACCGTGCTGTCTTGGGGCGAGTCATCGCTGGGCACCTGGTCGCTGCGGGTCATCGACCACGCTTCAGGGGACGTGGGGAAGTTTGACGCCTGGACCCTGAACCTGATCGGCAAGCCGGCATCGGCGGACGATGTCTACATCTACACGGACGAATTCTCGGCATCCTGCATCCTCCAACCGGCCCGCGCCACCTTGGTCGACACCGCTGGGGTGGACACGCTGAACGCTGCGGCATGCACCGGCCCTGTGTCGCTCGACCTGTCTGCGACGACCATCAGCAGCGTAGCTGGCCACAGCCTGTTGCTGGCCAGCGGCGCAGTGATTGAAAACGCCGACGGCGGCGACGGCGACGACCTGCTGACAGGCAATAGCGCAGCCAACATCTTGAACGGCGGGCGTGGCAACGACCGCTTGGACGGCGGCCCAGGCGACGACACGCTGATTGGCGGCCCCGGTAACGACCGCTTGATCGGCGGCGCAGGCAAGGACACTGCGGTATTTCACGGCAATTTGGCGCAGTACACCGTTGCGCAATCGCTCAGCGCTTGGGTTGTGACCGGGCCAGACGGTGCCGACAACTTGGTCGGGGTAGAGACTGCGCAATTTGACGATCGGTCGCTGACCCTCAGCCTGCCGGCCCTGGTCGACAGCGACCGCGACGGCGTCCCCGACCTATTCGAAGCGCAAGCGCCCGGTCTGAGCGCGGTCGACCGCGCCCAGCACCTGCTGGGTGACGGCAACGGTGACGGCATGGCCGACGCCCAGCAGGCCAACGTGGTCTCCAACCCGGTGCAGGGGCCGGGCAACAGCGTTCTGTATGCGACGCTGGTGGTCGAGGTATTGCTGGGCCAGAGCGCGACAGGAACCCACGCAGCGATCACCGCCTTTGCCCAGTTGGCAGCGCCCAGTGACATCCCCGCCGAGATGCAGATGGCGCTGGGATTGATCGACTTCAGCGCCATGCTCGACCCGCCGGGTCAAACCAGATCGTTCAGCCTGTATGTCGATGCCAGCCTGGGGGTCAACGGTTTCTGGCAGCAAAGCAGCAACGGCACCTGGACCAACCTGGCCAGCGCCGCCTACGGTGGCCAGGTGAGCAACGCAGATGGCAAAACCCGACTGGACTTCCATCTCAGCGATGGCGGCGCGTTCGACACCGATGGCCTGGCCAACGGTGTCATCCACGGCATCGGAGCAGCCGCTTTCATGGCCTTGAGCTTGGTTGGCTACGCGCCACCGCCACTCGACACCAACTATTGGTTTTGAACCCTCGCCACAAGAACCGGAACGTCATGAAAAGACGCTGCAAAATCTGGTTATTAACGCTGGCAACCCTGGCGGGCTGCGGCGGCGGCGGCGCCAGTGGCGGCATTGCCGCGCCTGCGACGCCATTGCCGACGCCGACGACCAGCCCTGCTATTGCGCCGGCCACCGCAGACTTGCAGGGGATCTGGGAGAGCAGCGGCGCGGGCGTCAAGACCTCGGCTGTGGTGCTGCCCGATGGCCAGACATGGCTGGCGCAAAGCCAGGCCAGCGGTGACATCGACCTGGTCATCGCCAAGCTGGAGGCGAGCGGCAGCGGCTACAGCAGCGCCTTCATCGGCAGCGGCAAGCGCTACCTGCTGGGAACCAGCACGGTCGGCACCATCGACCTGAACGCTGACAAGACCGCGAGCTCCAGCCTGAGCATGACCTTGACCACTGCGGGCGTGACCGAGACCTATGCGATGGGCTACCAGAGCCGCTACGGCACAGCGGCCACCCTGGCCGAGCATGCCGGCGATTGGACTGTCAGGTCAGGCCCCGGCACGCTGAACTGGCACATCACCGCCACCGGCATGCTCAGCGGCACCGGCAGCACTGGCTGCAGCTATGCGGGCCAGATCAAACTTCGCGCCGAAGCCAAAGCAGTGGTCGATTTGCTCGTCGCAGAGCAGTGCGCAGACAAGTCACTGCAGCTGGCAGGCATCGCACTGTTGAGCGCAGACAAGCGCAGCGCTACCCTGGCGATGGCGACGACTGACGGCGTCACGGCCTGGCTGCTGGCCATGACACACTGAATCCGCATCGCCCAGCGCCATGCGCTCAAGCCCCGGCCGAAGTCTCCAGTCTATGGTCAGCGCCGCTGTACTGTCCCAGCAGGCGCAGCAGCACCGGTAAAGCCTCGCGCAGCGCAGGGGCCAGCGTGTGCGGCGGATTGATCACGAACAGGCCGCTGCCCAGCATGCCGAAACCTCTGTCGTTGGGCTCAGCCACTGTCAGGCGGACATGTAGCCAGCCCTTCTTGGCCTGGGTATCGGCCACCGCTTTGAGCCGCTGCGGCAGTTGCGCCGATTCGCGCAGGTCGAGTTGCGGATACCAGACCATCACCACGCCTTCGGCAAAGCGTGTCAGCGCATCGCGAGATGCGGCCACCACCTCGGCGTAGTCGGTCTTGATCTCGTAGCTCGGGTCCATCAGCAGCACACCGCGCCGGCTCGGCGGTGGCAGCTGCGATTTCAGGCCCTGGAAACCATCCGTGCGTTGCACCAGCACCTGCCGGTCGCCGGCAAAGTTCTCGGCCAGCAGCGCATGGTCGGTGGGATGGAGCTCGAACAGCCGGAGCTGGTCTTGCGGGCGCATCAGCGCACGCGCAATGCGCGGCGAACCCGGGTACAGCGCCAACTCGGCATGCGGGTTGAAAGCCTGGACCTGGGCCAGGTAGTCGGCCAGCAGGCCGGGCAGTGCATGTACCTGCCAAAGCTTGGCAATACCTTGCTTGTACTCGGCATGCTTTTGCGCGTGGTCGGCGTGTAGCGCGTAGGCACCCGCGCCGGCGTGGGTGTCGACCAGGCGCCAGGCCTTGTCCTTGGCGTTGAGGTGGCCCAGCACGGCAACCAAGCTGGCGTGCTTGAGCACATCCGCATGGTTGCCGGCGTGAAAAGCGTGACGGTAAGCGAGCATGGAGAGCGACTGTGCCACGGTTGGCAGCACGAGGCTTTGGACGCCCAGCAGCGAGCGTCAATCCAGCGTGATGCCCAGCTTGGCCGACAGCGCGATCCACTGCGCCGAATCGGTGTCCCAGGCCTTGCGCGCATCGGCCAGCGTGGCCACCGGTGCGCTGGGGATGCCGAAGAACTGTTAGCAGGCGCCGGCGACCGTTCAGGGAGGGATCAGGTCGAACCGGGCTCAGGCCCATCGGTGGCTCTCGCGGCCTTGGATGGTGGGAACAACATGACTTGCAGCCTGGTCAGGCGGCGCCAGCGGCAAGACAGGCAGACCTCAGCTCACTCACCCAGATACGCGGCCCGAACCTTGGGGTCGTCGAGCAAGGCCTTGGCATCGCCACTCATCGTCACCTCGCCCGACTCCATCACATAGCCGCGGTTGGCCAAGCCCAGCGCGCGGCTGGCGTTCTGCTCAACCAGCAAGATGGTGGCGCCGCGGCTGTGGATGTCGGCCACCACCTCGAAAATCTTGTCAACCATGATCGGCGACAGGCCCATCGACGGCTCGTCGAGCAGCAACACCTTGGGTCTGGCCATCAAGCCGCGGCCCATCGCCAGCATCTGCTGCTCGCCGCCGCTCATCGTGCCGGCCAACTGTGCTGCACGCTCCTTCAGTCGCGGGAAGATCGCGAACACCTTGTCTATGTCGGCCTGCACCTCGTCGTCATCGCGCACATAGGCGCCCATCTGAAGGTTCTCGACGATGGTCATGCGGCCGAACACGCCACGGCCCTCGGGCACCATCACCAAGCCTTGCTTGACCAGGTCCCAGGCGCCCTGGCCCTTGACGCTGTGGCCCATGAAGCGGATGTCGCCGTCGGCCACCGGCTGCGTGCCAGTGATCGCCTTGAGTGTGGTGGTCTTGCCCGCGCCATTGGCGCCGATCAGGCAGACCAGTTCGCCCTGGCGGACCTGCAAGCTCGCGCCCTTGACGGCCTGGATGCCGCCGTAAGCCACCTTCAGGCCGCTGACTTCGAGCAGGATGTCGCTGTTTTTGCCGGTTGCCATGGTCATTCCTGCTTAGAGAGTCTGAGCGTGCCGTGGTGCAACCCAGCAGACGCTGCGGATCCGGCTTGGCCGGGCCGCTGGCGTCCGCCCCCTTGAGGGGGAGCGCCGCAGGCGCTTCGGGGGTGGGCCATCAATGTGCTTTGTGGCCTGCGCCGAGGTAGGCCTCGATCACCTTGTCATTGCGCTGCACGTCGTAAGGCGTGCCCTCGGCGATCTGCTTGCCGTAGTCCAGCACCGTGACACGGTCGCACAAGCCCATCACCAGTTTGACGTCGTGTTCGATCAGCAAGATGGTGCGGCCTCGAGCGCAATCAGCTTGGGGTCGGTGGCGAGCGCACGGGCGATCTCGAGCCGGCGCTGGTCGCCGTAGCTCAGCGTGCGGGCCTTGAACTCGGCATAGCGGCCGATACCGACGTAGTCCAGTAACTCCTGGGCGCGGTGGGCAATCGCCGCCTCTTCGACCTTGAAGCCGGCGGTGCGAAACACCGCCCCGACCAGGCCGGAGCGGGTGCGCACGTGGCGACCGACCATCACGTTCTCCAGCGCCGTCATCTCGGAAAAAAGCCGGATGTTCTGGAAGGTGCGCGCGATGCCAGCCTTGGCCACCTCGTGCACCGCGCTGGGCTTGTAGGGCACGCCACCCAGGTCGAATGACCCGGCGTCGGGCGTGTACAACCCGGTGATGACGTTGAAGAACGTGGTCTTGCCCGCGCCATTGGGGCCGATCAGCCCGTAGACCTGGCCTTTGCGGATCGTGACGCCGACGTCGGACAAGGCTTGCAGTCCGCCAAAACGTTTAGAAACCCCGACCACCTGAAGCACGATGTCGCTCATGTTGTCGTTCTCCGGTCAGCGCGGGTTGGCCGAGGGCACAGGCTGCGCCGCGGCCTTGCCATGCTCGGGCGAAGGCCAGAGTCCGCGCGGCCGGGTCAGCATGATCGCGATCATCGCCAGCGCGATCATCAACTGGCGCAGGATCGCAGCGTCGATGCGACCGTCGGTCAGGCGCTGCAGGTCGAGTTCGCCGGCGACCCAGCGCAGTGCCTCGGGCAGCGCGGCCAGCAGCACCGCGCCCAGCACCACGCCAGGGATATGGCCGATGCCGCCCAGCACCACCATCGCGACGACCATCACGCTCTCCTGCAGCGAGAACGACTCGGGCGAAACGAAACCCTGGAAGGTGGCGAACATCACCCCCGACACACCGCCGAAGGTGGCACCCATGCCGAAAGCCAGCAGCTTCAGGTTGCGGGTGTTGATGCCCATCGCTTTGGCAGCGATCTCGTCCTCGCGGATCGCCATCCAGGCCCGGCCGATGCGGCTTTGCTCAAGCCGGTAGCAGATCACCACGCTGACCACCACCAGCAGCAGGAACAGGTAGTAGTACTTGGTCACCGACGACACCTCGAGCCCGAACAAGTCGCCGGTCTTGCCGAGGTCGACACCGAACATCTTGATGCTGTCGATCTGTTGGAGCCCTTTGGGACCATTCGTGATGTTGACCGGCCGGTCGAGGTTGTTCATGAAGACGCGAACGATCTCGCCAAAGCCCAGCGTGACGATCGCCAGGTAATCGCCGCGCAATTTGAGCGTGGGCGCGCCCAGCACCACACCCGCCATGCCGGCCAACGCCGCACCAAGCGGGATCACGACCCAGAACGGGGTGTGCAGACCGTTCGGAAACAAGGCCTTGACGCCGGCAAAGTTCTCGCCCAGGTGCGGCGAAGCCAGCAGCCCGAACATGTAAGCGCCCACCGCGTAAAAAGCGACATAGCCCAGGTCGAGCAAGCCGGCATAGCCGACGACGATGTTCAGGCCGAGCGCCAGCAGCACATAGAGCAGCGCGAAGTCGAGCATCCGAACCCAAAAATTGCCCAGATGCTGGGCGAGCAAGGGCAGCACCAGCAGCGCGACCGCAGCGATCAGGAAGACGACGAGTTTGTTCTTCATGGTGTTTTCTCTCCTGCAGCGTCATGCGCGGTCGGCGACACGCTCGCCGAGCAGGCCTTGCGGCCGCACCGTGAGCACCAGGATCAGCACCAGGAAGGCGAAGATGTCGCTGTACTGGCTGCCCAGCACGCCACCGGTCAACGCGCCGATATAGCCCGATCCCAAGGCCTCGATCACGCCCAGCAGCACGCCACCCACCACCGCGCCACCCAGATTGCCGATGCCGCCGAATACCGCCGCGGTGAAGGCCTTCAAGCCAGGCAGAAAGCCCATCGTGTGCTGCACCGTGCCGTAGTTGGCGGCGTACATCACGCCGGCCAGTGCGGCGAGCGCGGCGCCGATGATGAAGGTGGCCGAGATCACATGGTCGGGCCGCACACCCATCAACGCCGCCACACGCGGGTTCTCGGCGGTGGCGCGCATCGCCCGGCCCAGCTTGGTGCGGTTGACCAGGTACATCAGCCCGATCAGCGTGACAGCTGTGGTGCCCAGGATCAGGATCTGGGTCAGGTTGATCACCGCGCCGCCGATGAAAAAAGGCTCGTTCGGCAACAGGATCGGGTAGGGCTTGGTGCTGGGCTGCCAGATGATCATGGCGAGTGTCTGCAGCAACAGGCTCATGCCCATCGCGGTGATCAGCGGCGCCAGCCTGGGCGCGTTGCGCAGCGGCCGGTAAGCGATCTTCTCAATCGCGTAGTTCAGCGCGGCGCAGACCACGACCGCCGCCACCAGCGAGATCAGCAGCAAGACCCAGCCCGGCAGACCCGACTCGGCCAGCAGCCGCAGCACCGTCCAACTCGTCAGCGCACCGACCATCAGCACCTCGCCATGCGCGAAGTTGATCAGGTTGATGATGCCGTAGACCATCGTGTAGCCGAGTGCGACGAGCGCGTACATGCTGCCCAGCACCAGACCGTTGATGACCTGTTGCAACAAGGTGTCCATGCGCGGGATCTCCGGTTCTTGGCCCGGCCCATGACACGACCGGGACGGCCGCACCGGGCGGCTGCCAGGCTCGTTTGTCGCCGTCCTCGGCCGTGACCGACCTGCGAAGCTTGCGCGGATTGTAGGGTTGAGAACTCAGCGCGACGCGAGCGACAGCCGCAGCGGCGCGGCGCCGGCCCTCAAGCGAACTTCCGTCCAAAACCGGCTTCGGAAATCGGCCAAAAAATACACCCAAAAGCAGCGCCTAAGACTGCTCAGGTTTGGCGCCAACAATGCGCGCCTGCTCGTTGAGCCGCCGCAGTTCGGCCAGTCGCTCACCGATGCGCAGCTCCAATCCTCGCGGCACCGGTTGGTAGAAGGTCTGCGCCGTCAACCCGTCGGGCAAGTACTGCTCGCCCGCGGCAAAACCGCCCGCCTCGTCGTGCGCATAGCGGTAGCCGTCACCGTGCCCCAGACCTTTCATCAGCCGGGTTGGCGCGTTGCGCAAGTGCATAGGCACCGGCCGCGTCACATCCTGCTTGACCAGCGCACGCACCTGGTTCCAGGCCTGGTAGACCGCATTGCTCTTGGGCGCGACCGCGAGGTAAGCCACGGCCTGGGCCAGCGCCAGCTCGCCCTCGGGCGACCCCAAGCGCTCGTAGACCGCCGCCGCTTCGAGCGCCAGCGTCTGGCCACGCGGGTCGGCCAGGCCGATGTCCTCGGCCGCCATGCGCAGCACCCGGCGCGCCACATAGCGCGGGTCCACGCCGCCGTCGAGCATGCGCGCCAGCCAGTACAGCGCGGCATCGGGGTCGGAACCTCGAACGCTTTTATGCAGCGCCGAGATCATGTCGTAGAACTGGTCGCCGCCCTTGTCGTAGCGGCGCAGCATCTCGCCCAGGGCTTGCTCGAGTTGCGTCTCGCCGATCTCGACGACGGGCTCTGCCTGGCCGCTGTGCACCAGTTCGATCAGGTTTTGGTACGCGTTGAGCAGCCGCCTGGCATCGCCATCGGCGTGCCCGATCAGCCGCAGCCTCGCCGCGTCGGTCAGCGGCGGTGCGGCCAGCGCAGCGCGGGCGCGCTCGATCAGCAGCGACAGTTCGGCATCGTCCAGGGATTTCAGCACATGCACCGTGGCGCGCGACAGCAAAGCCGAGTTGACCTCGAAGCTCGGGTTCTCGGTGGTCGCACCGATGAAGGTGAACAGCCCCGATTCGACATGCGGCAAGAAGGCGTCTTGTTGCGCCTTGTTGAAGCGGTGCACTTCGTCGACGAAGACCACCGTGCCCAATCGCCGCTGTCGCGCCGCACGCGCTTGCTCGACCGCCTCGCGGATGTCTTTGACCCCTGCCAGCACGGCTGACAGCACGATGAAGTGCGAACTCACGGCGCCAGCGACCAGTCGCGCCAGCGTGGTCTTGCCCACACCCGGCGGCCCCCAAAGAATCATCGAGTGCAGCCGCCCGGTTTCGAAAGCGACCCGCAACGGCTTGCCTGGCCCCAGCAGATGGGTCTGGCCGATCACCTCATCAAGCGAGCGCGGGCGCAGGCGCTCAGCCAAGGGCACGTCGAGGGTGCCAGACGGCTCAGGGACAAGGCCTCCTGTGGGCAAGGCTTCGTCGGCAAACAAGGACTCCTGCGGATTCATACGATGATTGTGGCAGCGCCATGGCCGCGCAGTTCACCGAGCGAGGGCTGTCACATGACTTTGGTAGGCTGGCCGACGATTTAGACCATACGCGTCAGCGTGGCAAACAACATGAACAAGTCATCGATGCAGTGCCGCCCCCAAATTTTCCGTCACTTGATGGCCGTTCTGCTGCTGACGATGATCAATGCGGCGCACGCAGCGCGCCCCATGTACACCGACGACGCCCGAATCGTCGAGCCGGGATCGTGCCAGCTCGAGAGCTGGGTCCGAAACAATCCGGCCAGCACCGAACGCTGGGCGCTGCCTGGCTGCAATTTCACCGGCAATCTGGAGCTCACGCTGGGCGGCTCGCAGGTGCGTGAAGCCGTCGGAGCGCACAGCAGCAGCGTCGTGATGCAGGCCAAGACCTTGTTCAAGCCACTGACAAGCAACAGCTGGTCGTGGGGCGCGGCCCTCGGTGTCGTCAGCGACCCTGCAACGGGTTCGCGCGAGGTCTACGGCTACCTGCCGATGACGCTGTCGCTGCTCGACGACGGCACTTTTCTGCATGCCAACCTCGGTGCGAAACGCGAAGCCGTCACCAGCAACAAGCAATGGACCTGGGGACTGGGCGTCGAGCACCAGATCAACGCCAGGCTGGGCCTGATCGGTGAAACCTTTTCGCAGGACAAAGGGCGCCCATTCCTGCAACTGGGCACGCGCTGGTGGCTCATCACAGACCGGGTGCAGATCGACGCCACCGTCGGCAATCGCCTGGGAGCTGCCAACGGCGAGCACTGGTTTTCGATCGGCTTGCGCTTGCTGTCTCCGCCCTGGCTGCCCTGAGCTGGGGTCGCCCGGTCGTCAGAATCTTCGGCCAAGCGACAGCCGCCAGGCGTCCCGGCTCGAGAAGTTCTGCTTGGGGTCACGGGCGAGTCGCCCGAACCATTCGCGGCCATCCAGACCCAGGCTCCAGCCCCAGGCATTGACCGCCCCGGCGTCGCCCTGGCCCTGCTTGTGCAACAAGTCAGCGCTCAGCCGCAGCGAATCCGGCAGCGGCCAGCGCAAGCTCAGGTGATGGTGCTGCTGGCCGGTGCCGAGCCGGTCGTCGGCGATCACCGACACCGACAATTGCCGGCCGCCCTCACCTTGCCAGCCCAAGGCCAGCGTCAGCGCGTCATTGGGGTCGAAGTTGAGGTTGGCGTAAGGCTTGAGGTTGGTTCGGCCGATGCCGAACTGGGCATAGAAAGGCGCGCCGACCTGAAGGCCCAGGCTGCCACCGGCAAACCCACCGCTGGCCACTTGCAGCGAGGGCAGCAACTGGACCGGCAGCAGCGGATCGGTGGACAAGGTCCACGGCTCGTCCCAGCCGGCGCGCCACTGCGCGCCGAAATCACCATCGCGGTAGTTGCCAAGCCAAAGCGTTCGGCCGTCGCGCCGCCAACGCAGGTTGAGATCGGTGCCTTGGCTGCCAGCACCGAGCTGGTACTGGCCGAGCGTGAGCTTGAACTCGCCCGGTTCTTTGTCGCTGCCGGCCGCGATGGCGCAGTGGGCAAAAGACAGCACCAGCACAGCCCAACGGGTGAGCGCCATCGTCATGCCACCGCGTCGCGTCGAAACACCAACACCGAGTTGCTGCCACCAAAAGCAAACGAGTTTGACAGCGCCACTGTCACCCCGACGTCGTGCCGTCCGCTGCCCATCACATGGTCAAGCCCGGCGCAAGCAGGATCAATCTGGTGCAAATGGGCTGTGGGGGGAATGTGACCGGTGTACACCGCCATCACGCTGACCAAGGCCTCCAGTGCACCGGCAGCGCCCATCAGGTGACCGTGCATCGACTTGGTGGCGCTGACCGCCACCCTCGGCGCCCTGGCACCGAACAAACGCCGCAGTGCCTCAGCCTCCACAGCGTCGCCCTCGATGGTGGCCGTGCCATGGGCATTGACATAGGCCACCTCAGCGGCATCGATGCCGGCATCGCGAACAGCGGCCTGCAGTGCCCGCAGTTGGCCCGCTGCATCTGGCGTGCTGAGGTGCCGGTGGTCGCAGCTGCTGCCCGCGCCAGCCAGCTCGGCATAGATGCGTGCGCCGCGTGCCAATGCATGGTCACGTGATTCCAACACCAGTGCGGCAGCGCCTTCTCCTAGCACCAGCCCTATGCGCCCGGCATCGAAGGGCCGGCAAGCCGTGCCAGTCTCATCGGCCGAGGCAAGGACTTGCATAGACTGCCAGGCCTTGACCGTGCCATAGGGCAGCGCCGCCTCGGCGCCGCCAGCCAGCGCCAGGTCGCATTCGCCCCATCGCACCCGACGCATGGCCTCGCCCAGCGCCACCGCCGACGAAGCGCAGGCCACCGAATAAGTCAGACAGGCACCGCCCAGACCGAACAACAAAGCCAGCTGCGCCGCGGCGGCGTTGTTCATGCCCATCACCACGCTCAACGGTGAAATCCTGGGCCGGCCTTTGACGAACAGGTCGCGATAGCCCCGTTCCAGGGTCTGCAAGCCACCGCCACCGGTACCCCACATCACACAGGCGAGCTCACGCACAGACTCGCTCAGCGCATCGCTGGCGTCAAGGCCTGCATCCGACCAGGCCGAACGACCCGCCAGCACCGACAACTGGCTGAAGCGGTCCATCGTGACAACCCGGGCCCGGCCAAGCTCGGCGGCAGCATCGAAGCCCTCGCACTGCGCACTGGCCAGCGAGCAACTGTGCGGCGGCTCCCCCACTGTATTGCGCGTAATCGCGCTGCGGCCAGCCAGCAAAGCTTCGAATCCTGCCGCTACGTCGCGCCCATGCGGCGCGACCTGCCCAAGCCCGGTGACGACAACGCGGCGCGGCAGCATCGTCAGCGGCCCAGGCTCAATCCGCAGTCCGAGCCCGGATCAGGTCGAGATGAGGCTCGATCAATCGCAGGATGTCGGCCACCGTCTGCGGCTTCTCGCTGGGTTCGGCCATCGGCACGCCGATGCGGTCCTCCAGCTCGAACAGCATCTCGGCCAAGGTCAGCGAATCGACCTGCAGGCTGACCAGGTCGGCCTCGGGAACAATTTGCTCGGGCAAGGCGTCGCTGAAATGGCCAAGCACCTGGCGCAGCAAATCGAGCGCGGTGGCGCCGGGAGGCAGTGATACAGCAGAAGCAATCATGGTCTGTCCTGAGGGTGCATCGGTCAAAAGAGAACCAGATGATCCTATCCACTTGGCGACGTGCCGCCAACCGTGGCAGTTGGTTGCAGAAAATCAAGCATTTCGGCCAATACCTTGTGCTTCTCGCGGTCGATGCTAATCATATGGTAACTGTCGGCCAGCAGCACACAGCGCACCCGCTGCGCATTGACCCTCAACGCCACCTCGAATGCACTTCTTGGCGCTGCAGCGTCGTCTTCGCGCGCATGCAACAACAAGGTCGGACTGGTGATGTCGGCCAACCGGCGCCGCAGGTTGGCGATCAGCCGGCTTGCTTCGAGCAGGTCTTGCACCTTCAGGACCGCGGCGCCGGCATCCGAGTTGCCGCTGTCGCGCATCTGGTTCGCGATCCAGCCGCGCAGGCGCTCGTCCTTGACCCCATAAGGCGCGGACTCACGAACGCCGAAACGACCCACCCACGGCACCCAGGCGGCCAACGGCAACAACCGGCGGTACCAAGGATTGGCCCAGCCGTCGTAGTGCATCGTGGTCGACAGCGCCAGCACGGCATCGACCTGCGCCGCACGCAGCGCCGCCACCTGTAGCGCCAACACCGCGCCAATGCACAGCCCGCCGACTGCCACGCTGGCGCAGCGCTGGCGCAGTGCATCGAATTCGGCCAGCGCTGCGTCAGCCCATTGACGATGCGTTCCCAGAACCTGGTCCGCACCGCCAAAACTGTAACCCTCGATCACCGGCACTGAGACGGTATAGCCGGCGCGGTGCAAGCCACGCGCCACGAACTGCAGTTCCTGCGGACTGCTCGACAAACCATGAAACAGCAACACGCCGCGAGGCCCACCTGCCAGGTGCAATGAGCGCAGGACCGGCATTGCGCTCACGCGGCGCTGTCGTCGTCGGGCTCGGCCTCCTCGCGCGGCCGACCGCCCACAGGATCATTGCGCGCGGCCCAGGCATAGAGCGTGGGCAAGACCAGCAAGGTCAGCAGTGTGGCCGAGACCAGCCCGCCGATCACCACCATCGCCAACGGGCGCTGGGTTTCGGCGCCGATGGCGTGGCTCAGCGCCATCGGCAGCAAGCCCAGCATCGCCAGCAGCGCCGTCATCAGCACGGTTCGCAGCCTCGTCAAGCTGCCCTCCATCACCGCCTCGATCAAACCCATGCCGCCCTCGCGCAGCTGGTTGTAATAGGTCACCATCACGACGCCGTTGAGCACCGCCTGGCCAAACAAGGCGATGAAACCGATCGCCGCCGAGACCGACAGCGGGATGCCGGTCAGCGCCAACGCGACGATGCCGCCGATCATCGCGAACGGGATGTTGGCGATGATCAGCAAGGCGCTCCGAAAGCTCTTGAAGGCATCGAACAGCAGCAAAAATATCAACAAGATCGACAGCGGCACGACCCAGGACAAACGCTTCATCGCGCGCTGTTGGTTCTCGAATTCGCCCGACCAGATCACCTCGTAGTTGGGCGGCAGCTTGAGTTCACGCTCGGCCGCGGCCTGCAAGTCGGCCACCACCGATCCCATGTCGCGGTCGCGGATGAAGATGCCCACCGCCGCGACGCGCTGGCCGTTCTCGCGCGCGATGTTCATCGCACCGCTGGTCTGGGTGATGCGGGCCAGCTGGCCCAACGGCACCTGCGCGCCCGAGGGCGTGGGCACCAGCAGGCCGGCGAGCTTGTCCAGGCTGCGCTGGTCTTGCGCCAGCCGCACGACCACCGAGAAGTGGCGTTCACCCTCCCACAGCTCTGAACTCTGCTTGCCTGCCACGGCGGTCTCGATCAGGTCCTGGATGTCACCGATGTTCAGGCCGAAGCGCGCAGCCGCGTCGCGGTCGATGTCGATCTTGAGCTGTGGCAATTGGCCTTCGCGGTCGATGAACGCGCGCATCACGCCTGGCGTGGTTCGCGAGAAACCCAAGACCTTGTTGGCCAGCTTGTTGAGCTCACCCAGGTCATCGCCCTTGATCTTGACGACGATCTGGCCGTCGATCTGCGAGATGCTCTCGAGCACGTTGTCGCGGATAGGTTGCGAGAACGACACATCGATGCCTGGCAATTTCGACACCGCATCGTCCATCGCCGCGACCAGCTTGGGCTTGGTCATGCCCGGCCGCCACTCGGTGTCGGGCTTGAGCTCGACAAAGGCCTCGAAGCCGTTGAAGATCTTCGGGTCGGTGCCATCGTCGGGACGGCCCACCTTGCTGACCACCGTCACCACCTCGGGCACGGTACGCAGTTGGGCCCGTATCCGCGAGGCGGTCAGTTTGGCCTCGTCGGGCGAGACCGATGGCGGCAGGGTCGCATTGACCCAGATCGTGCCTTCATCGAGTTCGGGCAGAAACTCCGAGCCCAAGGTGCTCGCCAACGCCACAGCCCCGGCCAGCGACAGAGCGGCCACGGCCATCACGCTGCGCGGCCGCTGCACCGCCCAAGCGAGTGCCGGGGTATAGACCTGTTTGCAGGCACGCACCAGCGCGTTGTCCTCGTGCGGCAACTTCTTGCGCAGCAGCATCAGGCACAGCAAGGGCACCAGCGACAAGGCCATCACCAACGAGCCGACCAACGCCGAGGTCACGCTCCAGGCCATCGGCGAGAAGATCCGGCCCTCGTGGCGCTGCAGCGTGAAGATCGGCAAGTGGGCGGCGATGATGATGATCATCGAGAACAGCGTCGGTCGACCGACCTCGACGGTGGCTTGCAGCACTGCCTTGAGTCGCCGGTTCGCACTTTTGAGCTGGGTCTCGTTCAACTCGCCCAGGCGCCTGAAGATGTTCTCGACCACGATCACCGCGCCGTCGACGATGATGCCGAAATCCATCGCCCCGAGCGACAACAAGTTGGCCGGGATGCCGACGAAGGTCAGCCCCAGGAAGGTGGCGAGCAGCGACAGCGGAATCACCAGCGCGACGATCGCCGCCGCGCGCAGGTTCTGCAGGAACAAGAACAGCACGAACATCACCAGCAGCGCACCCTCGGTGAGGTTGGCAAACACGGTGTGCAGCGTCTTCTTGATCAGCCAGCTGCGGTCGTAGTAGGGGATGATCTTCATGCCCGGCGGCAAGCCGCGGGTGTTGAGCATGTCGATCTTGGTCTGCACGCCGGCCAGCACCTTGGACGGGTTCTCGCCCTTGCGCATCACGACGATGCCGTTGACGATGTCGTCGGCGTCGTCCTGGCCCACCAGCCCTTGCGGCGGGTACTGACCGACCTTGACCTGGGCCACGTCTCGCACCAGCACCGGCGTGCCGGCGACCTCGGCCACCACCACCCGCTCGATGTCGACCGAGCTGCGAAAGCTGCCCAACGAACGCACCAGGAACTGCTGTCGACCCTGGGTCATCGCGCCGCCACCGGCGTTGCCGTTGGCGCGCTGCAGTGCGGTAAAGAGCTGACCCAGCGTGACCTTGTGGTCGCGCAACCGCGCCAGGTCGGGGTTGACCTCGTACTGCTTGATCGCCCCGCCCATGGTCACCAGATCGGCCACGCCACCGACCTGGCGCAGCGCTTTCTCGACCACCCAGTCCTGGGTCTCGCGCAGCTCGCGCGGCGTGTAGCCATCGCCGCGCAGCCTGAAACGCATGATCTCGCCGATCGCGGTCGAGGGCGGCGGCACCAGGGTCTCAACCCCGGCCGGCAGGTCGACCCCGCGCAGTCGCTCGAGAATCTGCTGGCGCGCCAGTTGGTCACCCGGCTTGTCGTCGAAAGTGACCATTGCGAACATCAGGCCGTACTGGGTGTGGCTGAACAGCCGCACCGTGCCCGGAATGCCTGTCAGCGCGATCTCGATCGGCAACGTGACTTGTTTTTCGACTTCCTCGGCAGCACGACCGGGGTAGAGCGCGATGACGTTGACCTGGGTGTCCGACACATCCGGAAAAGCCTCCACCGCCAGGTTCTGGAAGGCCAGCACGCCAGCCCCGGTGAACAGCGCCAACCCGAGCCAGATGAACAAGGGCTGGCGCAGCGAAAACTCGACGAAACGCCGCATCATTTGACGGCGTCCAGCAACTGGTTGAGGTAGAGCGCGCCGCCCACCACCACTTGCTCGCCAGCGGCCAGGCCCGAGACCACTTGCCAAGACTGAGGTCCTGCAGCGCGGACCTTGACCTCGCGCCGCTCGAAGCGGCCGTTGCCCTTGGGAACGAAAACGCCCAGGCGATCGCCGCGCAGGAACACCGCATCGACCGGCACCAGCGGCAGCCCACCGCTGGCCGCGACCTGGGCGCTGACATACATCTCGGCCTTGAGCCGGCCATCGGGGTTGGCGACCCTGGCCCGAACCTTGACGGTTCGCGAAGCCGGATCGACCGCTGCGCCGATGCTGAGCACCTTCGCGGCGAACCGCTGGTCCGGCCAGGCCGCCGTGACGAGCGCTATCGCCTGGCCCGTGCGCAGCAGCGCCAGCTGGGTCTCGTCCACATCGATCGTCGCCCACAGCGTGGCCGGGTCACTGATCGTGAACAGCGCAGCGCCCGCGACGTCGCTTCGAACCTCGGCACCGGGGTTGCTGTTGCGCTCGACGACCAAGCCGGCCAGCGGCGCGCTCAGCGTCAGCGTCTGGTTCACCGCGCCGGCCGCCACGCCGTACTGCGCCAGCCGAGCGCGGGCGCGCGCCGCCTCGGCGCCACTGCGCGCGAGGTCGGCCTCGGCCTGGTCGAGGTCCTTGCGGGCGATCACCCCGCCCTCGACCAGGTCACGCACCCGGGCCAAGGTCGCCCGTGCCAGCAACTGGTCGGCCTCGGCCTTGTGCAAGTCGGCCTGGGCCTGGCCGATGTCGGCCGAACTCAGCACCGCCAGCGCCTGGCCCTGGCGCACGCGCTCACCGACGCCCACCAACAAACGCTCGACCCGGCCCGCGTAGGGCGCGTAAACACGGCTGGTATGATCTTCGTCCCAGGCCAGCCGGCCAGGCAAGGTCACCGGGTGATCGCCGGGGCTGTCCACCGTGGCGAGGCGCAAGGTCGTGGGGTTTTGGTTGCCCGGAAAAGTGATCAGCTCGCCAGCAATCGTCGGCCGGGCTTCCGGGGCATTCGGCTCAGGCTTGCTGCAGCCCAGCAGCGTCGTCAAGCAAGCCATGGTCAAGCACTGCAGGATAGAGGCAGTCGACAGCGCCGGGCGGCGGCAAAAGAACAGTGAATTCATGGACGAGGTCGGTTCGGGTCAGGGGTTGAGGCTCAGGTCTGCCGGGATGGCCGCGACCCGCCAGTCGACCAAGGCCTTGGCCAGCTCGGCATCGGCGTTGACGCGCTCGAGCCGCACCGATCGCAGGCTGCGGCGCGCGTCGAGTAGTTCCAGCGCCGTGCTCGCACCACGCCGGTAAGCCAGCTCGG
The DNA here is from genome assembly GCA_010030205.1 of Betaproteobacteria bacterium. Taxonomy (GTDB): domain Bacteria; phylum Pseudomonadota; class Gammaproteobacteria; order Burkholderiales; family Burkholderiaceae_C; genus Pseudaquabacterium. Next base: position 1,590 of record RGQD01000043.1, on the reverse strand, counting down.
CACCGGCAGCAACCCGCTCGGCAGCCGGCTCCAGTTGCTCGACCACCAGTCGCCGGCGATCCTGCGCCGCGCGGGCCTGGCCTTCGGTGCGCGCCAGTTCAGCGGCCGCGTTGTCGCGCACCCTTCGCAGCGCTTCCTGGGCGGCGGCCAGATCGGCCTCGGCACGCGCGAGTTCTCCCTCGTAAGCATGGTGCACGAACAGCGGTACGCTCAGGCTCAGCGAGACCGTGTTGCCCGTGCCGCTGCCATTGCCCGGCCCGGTGGGCCAGTGGTCGAGTTGCAGGCCGACGCTGAGGTCACGGGTCCGCGCGGCGGCGGCCAAGTCGCGCAGCTGAGCCGCCGCACTGAGCCTAGCCCTTGCCGCTGCCACGTCGGCCCGGCCCTCGACCGCAACGCTGGTGGCTACGGCATCGACCGGCACTGGCATCGACAAGTCGGCGGCCTGGGCCTGCAAGCGGTCGGCCAGGGCCGAGGCCCCGATCAGCAGCGCGAGCTGGCGCTGCAGCTCCTGGCTGTCGGCGCCGGACTGGCGCAGGTCGGCCTGCAAACGGGCGTCGTCGAGACGGAACCGGGTCGCATCGAGCGCCGGCGCGTCGCCAGCACGCACTCGCTGGTCAAGCAGACGCAGCGACTCGGCGCTCAAGCCCGCAGCAGCCTCGAGCTGAGCCCGCCGACCCTGCGCTGCCCACAGGTCCTGGTGTGCACGGGCCACAGCCGAGGTCGCCCGGCGCCAGGTATCGGCCAGATCGGCACGTACAGCGCTGCGAGAGGCCTCGGCCGCAGAACGGCGCAGCAAAGGCTTGCCTGCGCGCTCGAACAGCTGATCCAGCCGAACCGAGTGGTCGAAAGTCTTGCGCCATGGCGAGCCGCTGCCCAAGGCATTGCCCACCGAGCCTGCGCCCACCGTGAGCTGCGGATTCGGCGCCTGGCCCGCCACCAGCACATCGGCGGCAGCAATAGACAGCGCTGCACGCGCCGCGCGCGCCTCGGGGTGGCAATCGGCCACCCGCGCCAGCGCCTGCGTCAAACTCAGCGCCGCAGCGTCAGCGGGCGCCAGATCGGCGCAAGCCTGTGCAGGCCCGGCCAACGCGACAAGGAACAAGGCAAGGGATGGAGCAAATCGAATCATCTTGAACCGGGCAGACAATGGCCTGGAAGCCAAAAGGGACCACAGCCTATCTGCGTCACCTTGCGGCAAGCTATCGATCACCCTGGGCTCACCCGATGCGGATGTTGCTGATAGAAGACGACCCGACCATTGCCCACGAACTGGCGCTGCGCTGGCAACAGCGCGGCTGGCAGCTGCAAGCGGTTGCCACGCTGGCAGCTGCACGCGGCGCGATTGCGCTGCCAGGGTGGTTCGACTTGGTGCTGCTGGACCGTGGCCTGCCCGACGGCGATGGACTGGACCTGCTGGCCGAACTGCGCCGCGGCGACACCCACACGCCGGTGCTGGTGCTGACGGCTCGCGATCAGGTGGCCGACCGGGTGCAGGGTCTGCTCACCCAGACAGGCCCGGCCCTCATCACCGAGCCAGTGCAAGTCACCGAAACTGAGTCTGCGCCCAGGTGCTTTGGCGGTGCGGCGCAG
>RGQD01000420.1 GCA_010030205.1 Betaproteobacteria bacterium | reverse complement strand
ACTAATGGACAAACTGTTACTATCAACGGAGTAGTTTATCAATATAATTTAGCTTCTTCTACTTGGACAAAAACGGGTATTGTTCCAATAGGTAATCAAGGTGCCCAAGGCGCCCAAGGTTCAAATTCTGGTTTCCAAGGTTTCCAGGGTAATCAAGGTTTCCAAGGACGTCAAGGAAGTCAAGGCGCCCAAGGTGTACAGGGAAGTCAAGGAAGTCAAGGCTTCCAGGGAGATAGGGGTTATCAAGGTTTCCAGGGTTATCAGGGATACCAAGGTGCTCAGGGAAATCAAGGAAATCAAGGCGTCCAAGGATTCCAGGGCAATCAAGGTGTTCAAGGCGCCCAAGGATTTCAGGGCAATCAAGGATTCCAAGGTGCCGGTAATCAAGGATTCCAAGGCAATCAGGGGGGCAGCGGAGTAAATAGTCCAGCAACAACAAGTGCGTTAGGTGGTGTTATAGTCGGAACTGGTCTATCAGTTATAACAAATGGTACTATTTCTATAGCATCTACTTATTCGCCATTTCCTAGCGGAACTGCCATGTTATTTGTACAAACAGCAGCACCTACAGGTTGGACTAAATCCACTACAGATAATAATAAAGCATTACGTGTTGTATCGGGTACGGCAGGATCAGGCGGATCTGTAGCATTTACCACAGCATTTGCTTCACAAACACCATCCGGTAGTGTTAGTGGCAGTGTTAGTGGTACTGTTGGAAGTACAACATTAACCACAACTACTATGCCAAGCCACAGTCACTTATTTTATGGAAATCTCATGGATGGACATAGTCATACTACACAATTTTCCACAGGTGGCGGTAATGGCGCATACTATAAACTTGCCGGCGGCGGCAGTTATGAGGTCAATCAGATAGGAACTGATGCTTCTTCTGCTGGATATCCGTCTGGAACTATTGGTTCAACTGGTAGTGATGGATCACACAATCACACATTCTCCGGAACGTTTGGCAGCGGCGCCTTTAGTGGAAATGCTATAAATCTAGCAGTTCAATATGTGGATGTTATCATTGCCACTAAAGACTAATTAATATAAAAACTATGAAAATTGAACCTAAAGCCAACTGTCCATTAAATGGATTCCAACCTTGTAAACAATTAGAATGTGCTTGGTTTACCAAGTTACGAGGAATGAATCCAAATACAGGTGAAGACCTAGACGAATGGGGCTGTGCCATTGCATGGATGCCAATTTTAATGATTGAAAATAGCCAACAACAACGCTCAACAGGAGCAGCAGTTGAATCATTTAGAAATGAAATGGTGAAATCAAACGAATTTAGTCAACAGGTATTATTGTCTGCTGCAAATAATAATAAAAATAATTTTAGATTGGAGTAATATAGAATGAGAGTTACTATTGTACCTGTTGATGGGCTAGTTAACATAGATGGTTTGAGATATCTTGGATTAGATCTTTCTTTTATTCCTAACAATGTCCATGCTGTTCAATGGTATGACACCTACGGAGAAGTAGAAATAAAAGATCCAGTCACTGGAAAAATGATCAGTAATGATGATATAAATTCTTTAGATTCTTATCAACCAGCAATTGATGCTTGGAATTCAGCTAAACTTGCAGAAGAAGCAGCAGCAGTAAAAAAGGCTGAAGAAGATAGAATGGCTGCCGAACAAGCCGCCGCCGCAGAAGCGGAGAAACTTAGACTTGCTATGGAACAAGCAGAGATAGAAAAAAATAAACCACAAGGAAATATATAATGGCATTTCCCTCATCACCTACTAATGGACAAACTGTTACTATTAACGGAGTAGTTTATCAGTACAATGCAGCCGTTTTATCTTGGACAAGAGCAGGAATTATTCCCATAGGTAATCAAGGATTCCAAGGTTATACTGGTTCAAATTCGGGCAATCAAGGATTCCAAGGTTATACTGGGTCATTTGGCTATCAAGGACGTCAAGGTATACAAGGTGCTGGTTTCCAAGGTAATCAAGGCTATCAAGGTGTTCAAGGAACAGTTAATCAAGGCAACCAGGGATATCAAGGCTTCCAAGGAAATCAAGGTACCGGTAATCAAGGCTTCCAAGGAAATCAAGGAGCCGGTAATCAAGGTTTCCAGGGTACTCAAGGAAATCAAGGTACCGGTAATCAAGGCTTCCAAGGAAATCAAGGTACCGGTAATCAAGGCAACCAGGGATTCCAAGGCAATCAAGGATCTAACAGCGGCAATCAAGGTTTCCAAGGAAATCAAGGTTCTGGTAATCAAGGCAACCAGGGATTCCAAGGCAATCAAGGATCTAACAGCGGCAATCAAGGTTTCCAAGGAAATCAAGGTTTCCAAGGTAATCAGGGTGCCCAAGGTGCTCAAGGCTACCAAGGTAGTACAGGTGCTCAGGGATTTCAAGGAGATAGAGGTTTTCAAGGTTTCCAAGGTAATCAAGGCAATCAAGGATTCCAAGGCAATCAAGGCTTCCAAGGTAATCAAGGCTTCCAAGGCAATCAAGGCTTCCAAGGCAATCAAGGCTTCCAAGGTAATCAAGGCTTCCAAGGTAATCAAGGCGTTCAGGGATTTCAAGGAGTCGGTAATCAAGGTTACCAAGGTAATCCGGGAGTTGGTAATCAAGGATTCCAAGGTAATCAGGGAGTCGGTAATCAAGGCTTCCAAGGCAATCCGGGAGTCGGTAATCAAGGCTACCAAGGCAATCCGGGAGTCGGTAATCAAGGTTACCAAGGAAATCAAGGAGTTGGTAATCAAGGTTACCAAGGCAATCCAGGACCTACAGCAACAACCACAGGGGGGATTGGAACTTATGCGTTTTTGAGTTGTTATGCTACAGATGTTACAATATCTCCTGGATCGGATTATTCAGTAAATTTACGATATGCCGGCCATGGCTACATCAATAGCGGCGGCGGCCCGGGCGGGCGTGGGCCAGTGGACTCATGGTTTCAAGCTGGGTATGATGTTGGTGGTACTTGGAGAGCAATGGGCTATGGAATAGTCCTTGGCTATGGTGATTATGGTCCTATGTACAACTACCCAGTGACCACTTTATTTTTAAGAGTTGCATAAAGGATATAAAAAATGAAATTTACAATAGAATCTGTAACAGATCTAAAATGGCAGGACAACAATCATACCACTATACAATGTCAGGTAAAATTTGCAGAATTTAACAATGCACTACCGTTTTGTGCCACACCTACAGATGTTGAAGAGCACGGCAGATTTATTTTTAATCAAGCGATAAGCGGTGAATATGGGCCTATTATTGATTATGTAGTACCACCGTTACCAGTTACAGTTTTAGAATAAATATATAAAATAGAGAACAAATATGTCATTTCCTACATCACCCACAAATGGACAAAATGCCGTTGTTAACGGAGTTACATATCAATATAGTTCTACTTCTTCTAAATGGAACAGGGTAGGTGCATCTGCTAGTACAGGCAGTCAAGGCCGTCAAGGTTATACTGGTTCATTTGG
>RGQD01000419.1 GCA_010030205.1 Betaproteobacteria bacterium | reverse complement strand
AGGGCGCTGCTTCCGGTGCTTTCACCGCAGCGGTAGGCGGCTATGTGCCGGCGGGGGCACCGACGGCTAACGACACGGCGATGGCGGCTGCGATCAAAGCCTACGGCGATGCCACGGCGGCGGTGGGGGTCTCCGACAACGCGAAGACCGCCGCCCGAACCACCTACGATGCCGCCTTCAAAGCCAATGCCGATGCCGTCGCGAAGAACTGCATCGGGACGCTGCAGTTCGTCGATGGTCAGTTGCTGGGGTCCCTGACCAAGGACTACACCGGCAAAGCGCCGAGCGTGCCGACCATCTACACCGCGCAGCTCAGCGACGCCCAGAACCTGCCGCTCTATGGTGTCAAGTTTGACTTGTCGAGCATGACGTCGTTTGGCTCGGCCGACATCGTTCGCGAAGCCAGCGCCAATGGCTATGCGCCGGGCTCGCTGACCGGTGTCAATGTGGACTCGGCAGGTTTGATCACTGGCCAGTACAGCAACGGCAAGACCCTCGTCGGTGGTCAGCTGGTGATGGCCGCGTTTGCCAGCACCGATGGTCTGCAGCCCATCAGCGGTACGGTGTTCAGCGAGACGTTTGCATCCGGTGCTGCGGTACTGGGTGTGGGGACCACCGCGTCTTTCGGTGCGATTCGCTCGTCCAACCTTGAGCAGAGCAACATCGACATGGCGGCTGAGCTGGTCAACCTGATGATCGAGCAGCGCAACTACCAAGCCAACTCGCAAGGCGTCAGCGCGGCCAACACCGTGATGACCACCGCGATCAACATGGGCCGCTGATGATAGACCGCATGGTTTTCACCGCGATGGCGGGCGCCCGCAATGCGGTCGACCAGCTGGCGGTCACGACAAACAACCTGTCCAACGCCGCCACCCCCGGGTTCCGCGAGCAGCTCGCGGCATTTCGCGCAGTGCAGGTGCGAGGCGATGGGGCCGCCACGCGAATATCGTCGGTCGACAGCACGCCTGGATTTTCCAGCGTCGGCGGACGGATCGAGCAGACTGGCAACCCCTTCGACCTGGCGCTCGAAGGTGACGGCTGGTTCAGCGTCAAGCGCAGAGACGGCTCGACGGCTTACACCCGGGCCGGGCGACTCAACGTCGATGCCCGAGGCGTGCTGAGAACGGCCAACGGCGCTGCGCTGCAAGGCGAGAACGGTGACGTATTGATGCCGCAAGGCGCCGCGCCCGAAGTCGGTGGTGACGGCGTGGTCTATTCACGCCGTGAAGGCGAAGTCACCGGCACCCGCGTCGGGCAGCTGCGCATTGTCCGCGCCGACCCGGGCGTGCTCGATCGGGGTTTCGATGGCCTGTACGAGACCCGCGACAAGCTGCCGCTGGCCGATGCCGCAGTGGTGCGGGTTCGGCAAGGCAGCACCGAGTCGAGCAACGTCAGCGTGTCGGATGCGATGGTGCAGATGATCTCGCAGTCGCGCCTGTTCGACCTGTCGATGCAACTGGTCAAGAACGCCGACCAGAACGCGCGCAGCGCCAACCAATTGATTGCCAGCGCCCGTTAAAGGCGCAGAGGAAGCAGCAGATGATTCGTTCCCTGTGGATTGCCAAGACCGGTCTGGATTCCCAGCAGACCAACCTGGATGTGATCTCCAACAACCTGGCCAACGCCGCGACCAACGGTTACAAGCGGGTCAAGCCGATGTTCGAGGACTTGCTGTACCAGACGATTCGGGCCGCAGGGGGCCCGACGGGGGGGCAATCCCAGTCGCCCAGTGGTTTGCAGATCGGTGCAGGGGTTCGCGCCGTCGCCGGCGAACGCATGTACACCCAGGGCGCAATGACCCAGACCGGCAACCAGCTCGACATGGCGATCAACGGCCAGGGTTTCTTCCAGCTCACCTTGCCAGATGGCCAGACGGCTTACACCCGGGACGGCAACTTCTCGCGCGACGCCCAGGGCCAGCTCGTCAACCAGGCCGGCTATGTGCTGTCGCCTGGCATCACGATCCCGCTCAACGCGATCTCGATCACGATCAGTGAGGTCGGTCAGGTGTCGGTTCAATTGCCCGGGCAGGTGGCACTGAACCAGATCGGTGAATTGCAGATCACCCGCTTCATCAACCCGGGTGGCCTGTCGTCGATCGGCGGCAACATGATGGTCGAGACAGCGGCATCCGGCACACCCAGCCCTGGGCTTCCTGGCACCGACGGCGCCGGCACCTTGAAGCAGATGTATACCGAAGCCTCGAACGTCAACGTCGCCGAGGAGTTGGTCTCGCTGATCCAGGCCCAGCGTGCTTACGAGGTCAACGCGAAAGCGATCACCGCGTCTGACCAGATGCTGCAAAAGCTGGGTCAACTTTGAGGTGATGGCGATGTCGACTCTTTTGGGCTTGCATTCGCTGGCGCGACGTCTGGTCGCCTTGCTCGGTGTCGTGGCGCTGGCGGGCTGTGCCGTGCCGACCTCGACCGCCGACCGCACGGTCAGCGACATGGTGGTCACCAGCGCCAAACCCAGGCCTGCGCTGTCGCAACCGGCCAGCCAAGGCAGCTTGTTTCCGTCGACCGGGGGCTTGAGCACCGGTTACCGGCCGTTGTTCGAGGACCGTCGTGCACGAACCGTCGGCGACACCTTGACCGTGCTGCTCAGCGAGAAGACCAGCGCGAACAAGAAAAGCTCGGCCAGCGCCAGCAAGCAAGGCGCGCTGACCAGCAAGGTCACTGCCGGCACCAAGGTGCCGGTGATGGACAGCCTGGCCGGCCTGGCATTGGCGACGGCGACCAACAACTCCTTCGCCGGCAAGGGCGACAGCAGCGCTGCCAACGACTTCTCGGGCACGATCACTGTCACGGTGGTCGAGGTCTATGCCAACGGCAACCTGCTGGTCGCGGGCGAGAAGCGGCTGGCGGTCAGCGATGAGGAAGAGATCATCCGCTTTGCCGGCGTGGTGAACCCGACCGACCTCAATGGCAACACCGTGTCGTCGACGCTGGTGGCCGACGCTCGCATTGAGTACCGCGGCCGCGGCGCTGCCGACGATGCCCAGTCGCCAGGCCTGATCAGCCGGGCCGTGCTGAAGTTCTGGCCTTTCTGATGCATCGTTATCACGCCATGGCCCGTCTGCAACAACTTCTGAGACACGCGCTGGTCGTTGGCCTGGTCGCCGCCATGCCCTGGTGGGTAGGCAGCGCTTGCGCGGCCGAGCAACGTCTGAAGGACATCTCGTCGATCTCTGGCATCCGCAACAACCAGCTGATCGGCTATGGTTTGGCGGTCGGCCTGGACGGCACGGGCGACCAGACGACGCAGACGCCTTTCACGCGGCAGAGCGTGATCTCGATGCTGCAGGCGCTGGGCGTGTCGGTGCCGCCGGGCCAGAACATCCAGCTCAAGAACACGGCCGCGGTGATCGTCACCGCGACCTTGCCGCCTTTTTCGCGGCCCGGCCAGGCGATCGATGTCACGGTGTCATCGCTGGGCAATGCCAAGAGCTTGCGAGGAGGCACCTTGCTGATGACGCCGCTGCGCGGCGCCGA
>RGQD01000418.1 GCA_010030205.1 Betaproteobacteria bacterium | reverse complement strand
GTCTCGTGGGCTCGGAGATGTGTATAAGAGACAGCCCCATGTACTACCCCCAAATATTAAATGCATACTATCTGTGGCTTTAATATATAAAGAATCCATAGTGGTATTTCCTAAATTAATAATTAATGGAGTTGGTGGGTTTGTAGCAAGGTTATATGATATAACTTTAACAATTGCATTTGGAGAATTGTTAATAATATTAATTTCACTACCTGGTGAAATTGTTGAGCCATTTAATGTAGATTGGGTATTTGTACACCCATTACTGCCATTTGTAGTACTATCATAGATACCATATGTATTTAAATGAATTGTTAATATATAATCTGGTTGTGAGCATGCACCAGTATTTGCCCCATTTATCAGCCCATAGCCTACATAATCTTCCGGGATAATGATAATATTTTTTGAGCAATAGTTAAGTTGCTGAGAATATTTAAGCAAAGTTGCATTTAATGCAGTAATCGAATTATATCCTTTAAAATTATTTGCAGTGGTTGTAAGAGGTAGTTTTGGTAATGTCGGTGGATCACTTGTCCAATTAGTTGGTGTAGTTATTTGGTCTGTATCTCCTATTAAGCTCATATCTCCAGTAACTCCCCAATATGGCCCATTTAAGCCATTATAATATAATGAAGATATTCCTCCAGTAGCTCCAGTGTTTCCCCCTATCAACCCATTGACATCGGGATTTGGTTTATCAGGTATACTACCTGTTGGGCTTTGATATTTTACATCATTTGGATAGTAACTAGTTCCTACTGGAATTGAATTTCCAACAATATATACATTTGTTGTATATTTTCCACATAGATATGTATTTCTTGTTGATAATTCAATATAATTTATTAAATTTTGAATATTTAAATATTCTTGATTAAAATTATTATTTTCATATGCCTCAATTTCAGATTTAAATATAAATCCAAATTGAATAGCCATTTTAATAAAATAATTTACCATATTATTAATAATTGTATGATATGATGTTGGTGCAATTGGCGTAACAATTGTGCCATATCCCTGTCCCTGAAAACAATATAATGACTCTGATGGTGATGGCGTCTCATATAAAACTGTATTACCTGTTTTTACATAAAAATATCCACTATAATTATTATCTGATGTTTTGTAATAAAATAATGAATTATCTGGAGGGATAATTAATCCATTTATAGTTGCAAATGCATTTACATCCTTTGCTGCAAAATTTTTAATACCATTATTTATTACAGATGGTGTTACAATTCCATTTACTAAATACCCATGGGCAGTAAGTTTTGTCCGTAATTGTAAATGTAAAGTTAATTGTTCTGTTGAGTAATATGTCGAATATGCCTTTTCATCATCATCTAATATAGTAGTTGCTACAGTTATATAATATCTTGTCCCAATAGCATCTAAAGTAGGAGGAAAAACTGAAGTTGGTAAAGATGCTGGCAATGTCAATTTTATTGGAATTGCCACATAATATATATATAATGGATATAATTCATTTTCTAATGTCATATTATAATTTATATAACTTGTGCTACCTCCACTATATGTATTATTACTATCTGTCTGAGTATATGCAGTAAGTTCTTGTCCATTAAAATATATTACATTTTTTATAAATTTTTTTCTTGAATATATATAAAAATTAATAGTATCTCCTTGCACTGCAACTAAATCATATAATGGGAATAAATATTTTGAATCATTACTAACAAAGCTTATTAATGGAGTTGGTTCATTATCAGCTGCAATTACAGTTAAATTAACCGGATTGCTAGTATATACTGAAGTATAATAGCCATTTGGGTATGTACTATTAGGCGGATTAAATTGGGTTATAATTGCAACTAGTTCATATGGTGAGTTCGGATTAATTGGTAATTTATCATACCCATACAATACAAAATTTGCTGTATTTAATGTTGAATCTATTGTATATGGTGTTATATCTGTAATTGTAGTTAAATTGCCAGAATTTAAAATAGCTAATTGAAATGTATACACAGAAATATTATCATTAAATATAGCATCACAAGAAGTAATTGTAAAATTTATTAATGTATTAGAAGTAACGGTTAAATCATTATTAATTACACTATCTTGTAAATTATCACTAATTATATTTCCAAATATTGAAAATTCATATGATCCTAAATATGGTGTAGGTGCGGGTGCTGGTGGTAATATTGCAGGTGGAATTTCTGCATTTATATAAATACCAACTTCTCCATTATAATATATCTTATCATTATATAATATATATACAAAATATGGTAAATTAATTAATGGTATTGGTGCCCCACTAGTATCATCACTAGGTAGAGTATATGTAATAGTATTATTTGCTAGAGATGTCTGAGTATTTTTTACAAGTGTTCCATTTACATCTATCATATAAATTCCTCTTAATGATACACCATTAGAAAAGTTAAAATCATCTGTAGATGATGTACTAATAGTAAATGTGTATGTGTATATGTATGGTTGTGCATATGGTGGTCCTAATAACCCTGTACTAAATGATTCATTATAGTATGCTGTCCCTTCATATGTAATTATCAAAGATTGAATACTTACTGGGACAATATTTGATCCCAAAAATGTTATTTGGGATCCTGTATTTAAAACAATAGCATCAATAGAGATATCATTCTCTACCGAATTGGCAGGAATGATAAAAGAAAGATATGGTGATGATTGTCTAAGAAATTTTGGGTAAGTCAATGTTATTATTGATCCAACTTCTAAAACAATATCATTTAAATTACATTGAGTAACAATTTGATTAGCCACTGATGAAATAAAATCCGGATTTTCCTTCAGCTCTGTAATAAAATAATTTAAATAATCATTAAATTCTGTAGTTATTAATCTATTATCTCCTAATTTATTTTTAACTGGGTCATTAATATTTGGATTAGATGCAACATCTAATACATTATATAAATCATTAGGGAGCCCGCTTAATGTTGAAATTAAGCCAGAAGATAATGTATTTGGTACGGGCTCAGAATATGGCAATGCTCGAGAATTTACAAATTTGCGGGTTGATGATGTACTACTATCAGTATCTAAATATTGGCTTAAAATATCTTTAATAATATCACCTACTGTATTGCTTGTAGAAAGTGGATTTTCATTAGATGGGACATCTCCTCTAGCTAAATTAGTTAATACATTTTGAATTAATTCTTCTGAATCGGTATATGTCCATGCATTATTAAAATAAGTAAAAACACAATTGTTGCCAGGAGTTTTATCTGCTGATAAAATTTGAATAGGGATAAAGCTGCTACTACCGCTACAATAATTTATAGTTAAAAGAATACTAGTATTAGTATTTATAATAGCATCTTGCTCCGCTGATGCTATTTGCACCTTAAGTATAAATCCATCTGGGGGTGTAAAATTTAAATTTAAAGTAACTGGTGAGTCTAGTGGAAATGGATTAATTGGATTAGGATCAGATACACATTCTGTTATATCTAAGAATATAATTAAAAATTTATATGAGGTATTAGGATTAT
>RGQD01000417.1 GCA_010030205.1 Betaproteobacteria bacterium | reverse complement strand
TGCTGCGCGCCAACGCCGACCTGAACCCTTCGCTGATCGCCCAGGCGATCGCCAAGCGGCTGAAAAAACTCGGCATTCCCGAGCACATCGCGGAACGAATGGACGCTCGGCTGGACCTGCTCGCCGCCAAGGAGCGTGCGCTGGCGGTGGGCACGACCGGCGGCGCTGAGCGCCAGCCCTGGTTCTGCAGCGGCTGCCCACACAACACCAGCACGAGAGTCCCCGAGGGTTCGCGGGCCATGGCCGGCATCGGCTGCCACTTCATGGCCACCTGGATGGACCGCGCGACCATAGGCTTCACCCAGATGGGCGGCGAGGGCGTGCCCTGGGTCGGCCAGTCGCATTTCAGCAAGCGGGCGCACATGTTCGCCAACTTGGGCGACGGCACCTATTACCACTCGGGTTCGCTGGCGATCCGGCAGAGCATCGCCGCAGGGGTCAACGTCACCTACAAGATCCTCTACAACGACGCGGTCGCGATGACCGGCGGCCAGCCTATCGACGGCATCCTGACCGTGCCGCAGATCACCCGCGCGGTCGAGGCCGAAGGCGCGAAGACAATCGTCATCGTCACCGACGAGCCTCAGAAGTACCAGCTGCCGCTGAACCTGGCGCCCGGCACCACCGTGCGGCACCGCGACGAGTTGGACGCAGTGCAGCGCGAGCTGCGCGAGCTGCCAGGCTGCAGCGTGCTGATCTACGACCAGACCTGCGCGACCGAAAAGCGCCGCCGCCGCAAGCGCGGCAAGCTGGTCGACCCGGCCAAACGCGTCGTGATCAACGAGCTGGTCTGCGAGGGCTGCGGTGACTGCAGCGTGCAGAGCAACTGCCTGAGCGTCGAGCCGATCGAGACCGAGTTCGGCCGCAAGCGCCGCATCAACCAAAGCAGCTGCAACAAGGACTACTCCTGCACCAAGGGCTTTTGCCCGAGCTTTGTCACCGTCGAGGGTGGGCAGCTCAAAAAGCCGAAGAAAGAAACCCGGCAAGACCCGTTCGCCTTGCCGCCCTGCCCCGAACCGCAGCTGCCGCGAGCGATCGACGCACAGGGCCGCCATCGGCCCTGGAGCGTGGTCGTCGCCGGCGTTGGCGGCACCGGCGTGATCACGATAGGCCAGCTGCTGGGCATGGCCGCGCACCTCGAAGGCAAGGGCGTGGTGACGCAGGACTCGGCCGGGCTGGCGCAAAAAGGCGGTGCGACCTGGAGCCATGTCCAGATCGCCGAGCGCCCCGAGGACATCCACACGACCAAGGTCGACACCGCCAAGGCTGATCTGGTGGTCGCCTGCGACAGCATCGTTGCCGCCGGCCGCGCGACGCTGTCGCTGATGCGCGAGGGCCAGACCCATGTCGCGATGAATTCGCACGCCACACCGACCGCAGCCTTCGTCGCCGACCCCGACTGGCAGGCGCCGACAGCGGGCTGCGAAGCCGCGCTGGTGGCCACGGTCGGGGCTATGCCTGGCAACGCGGCTGGTTGCCGCTGAGCCAGGCCGCGCTGCGGCGCGCGTTCGAGCTCAACGGCACCCAGGTCGAGAACAACCTGGCCGCATTTGAGTGGGGCCGGCGCTGCGCGCAGGATCTGGCGGCGGTGCGCGCGCTGTTCCAGGCCGCACAGGTGATCCAGTTCGTCAAGAAGCCTTCGGTCGACGAGATGGTCACCAAGCGGGTGGCGTTTCTCACCGACTACCAGGACGCAGCCTACGCCAGTCGCTACCGCGAATTCGTCGCCAAGGTTCGGCAAGCCGAAATACCGCTGGGCAGCCACAAGCTCAGCGAGGCGGTGGCGCGCTACCTGTTCAAGCTGATGGCCTACAAGGACGAGTACGAGGTTGCAAGACTGCACAGCGACCGCGCGTTCACCGACAAGATTGCCGCGATGTTCGACGGCGAGATGGGCCGCGACTACAAAATCGTCCACCACCTCGCGCCGCCGCTGCTGGCCAAGACCAACGACAAGGGTGAGTTGGTCAAGCGCGCGTTCGGACCCTGGATGCGCCATGGCATGGCCTGGCTGGCGAAGATGAAAGGCTTGCGCGGCACCGCACTCGATGTCTTCGGCCGCACCGAGGAGCGCCGCACCGAGCGCGCGCTGATCACCGAGTACCAGGCCTGCATCACCGAGTTGCTGGCCGGCTTGAACGTCGACAACCTGGCCGCGGCCGCAGAGATCGCCCGTATCCCCGAAGAGATTCGCGGCTATGGCCATGTCAAGAACCGGCAGCTCGCCGCAGCGCGGCCGAAGTGGGATCGGCTGATGGCGCAGTGGCGTCAGGGTGGCGCGACAGCCAGCGCGACAGCCGGCGCGAAACCCGCTGCTTGAGATCGCGCGCTTGCGCCATACTCGGCGCCGCGGCGTCTGGCCGAACTGATCAGGACTTTTGCGATGAACGAGGCACGAAACGAGATGCTGGTCCAGCCGGCATGGTTGGCCGCCAGTCTGGATGATCCGACGCTGCGCATTCTCGACTGCACCACCCACATGGTCCCGCAGCCGGTCGGCGCCTCGAAGATCGTCAGCGGCCGAGCAGACTATCTGGCCGGTCATCTGCCCGGCGCGCAACATGTCGACATGGTCGACGACCTGTCCGACGCGGCGGGACCGTACCCCTACACGCTGCCGTCGCCAGAACGGGTCGAGCAATTGCTGAGCCGGCTTGGCATCTCGAACGAACACCGGATCATCATCTATGGCCGCAGCAGTCTGGTCACGCTGACGCGGGCCTGGTATGTGCTGCACGCGATGGGCCACCGCCGGGTCGCGCTGCTCGATGGCGGCTTCCAGCAATGGCAGCGAGAGGGCTTGCCGGTCACGGCCGAATTGCCGACTTTCGCACCGACCACGTACCGCGCACACCACGATCCGCGGCGCAAAGCCAGTCTGGAAGAAGTCAGGCAAGCCGCAGCGTCTGAGCTCAAGCCTGCGCCGGGCAACCCGCCAGCAGACAGCTTGCTGCTCAACGCCTTGTCGCCGGAACAGTTCGCCGGCACGGGCGGTGCGCATTACGGTCGCCCAGGCCGGATTCCGGGCAGCGTCAACGTACCGGCGCGCGACTTGTCGAATCCCGAGACGCTGGGTTTCGAATCGCTGGATCGCCTGCGGGCGATGTTCGAACAAGCCGGCGCGCTGCAAGCGCGGCGTGTCATCCACTACTGCGGCGGCGGCATTGCCGCGACCGCCACGGCCTTCGCACTCGAGATGCTGGGCCACCGGGACTGGGCGGTTTACGACAACTCCTTGCTCGAATGGTCCACGCTGCCCGACACCGCGCTACACCAGGGTTGATCACCGAGTTGCCAGGCAACATCATCCGGTGCGCCAGCTGGCAACCATCGCGTGAGGTTCATGCAGCCCCGCCCGTCCCCACAGGGCCACCCCGAGCCGACAGCATCAAGACCAGCCAAGCACGCGCATGGGCGGCGCGATGGACCTGGCCACCGGCGCGAAGAACACCTTCGTGATGATGGAGCGCCGAACCAAGTCGGGCGAGTCCAAGATCGTCGCCGACTGCAGCTACCCGCTCACC
>RGQD01000416.1 GCA_010030205.1 Betaproteobacteria bacterium | reverse complement strand
GCACAGGCCAAGGACATGACCGTGATCGCGCTGACCGGGCGAACTGGCGGCGCGCTGCGAGCGCTGCTGACCGAAACCGATGTGCTGGTGGCGGTGCCGCACGAGCGCAGGATTCGAGTGCTTGAAACCCATCTGCTGGTGCTTCACTGCCTTTGTGACGCGATCGATCTGCAACTGCTGGGCGAACAGGATCCACCATGACCTTCTTGACGAGTATTTCTTCTGCGCGACGGGCTGCGGATGTCGATCACCGACCGACGCACCTCGGGCGCGCAGGTCGAGGACGAGACGATCGAGTTCAAGGCCGGGGCCCGTCTGCGTGAAGCGCTGGGCGAGCGTGGCCATGTCAACGTCACCAGCTTCAACCGAACGGCGCTGATCACCGGCGAAGTGCCGAACGAGGCCGACCGCGCTGCGGCCGAGCAAGCTGTCAGTCGGATCGAGAACATTCGCGCGACCGTCAACGAACTGGCAGTCGCTGGCAACACCTCGCTGACCTCGCGCAGCAACGACCTGATCCTGACCAGCAAGGTCAAGGCGGCCTACTTCGAGGCCAAGGACCTGCAGTTCAACGCGATCAAGGTCGTTGCCGAGCGCGGAACAGTCTTCTTGATGGGCCGGGTGACCGAGCGCGAAGCCGTCCGTGCCACCGAATTGGCGCGCGGTTTCAGCGGCGTCACCAAGGTGGTTCGCGTGTTCGAAGTGATCACCGAGGCCGAGTTGGCCCGGATACAGCCGCCGGCTTCGAAATAAGCGGGCAGCGCCCGCCGGACTACTTCAGCCGCCGCAACAGGCTGGAGGTGTCCCAGCGCCGACCGCCCAGCGCCTGCACATCGGCGTAGAACTGGTCGACCAGCGCAGTGACCGGCAGACGTGCGCCGTTGCGTCGGGCTTCGTCGAGCACCAGGCCCAGGTCCTTGCGCATCCAGTCGACCGCAAAGCCGAACTCGAACTGGTCCTCGACCATGGTCTTGCCGCGGTTGTCCATTTGCCAGCTCTGGGCCGCCCCCTTGCCGATGACCTCGAGCACTTGTTTCATGTCGAGACCGGCTTTGGTGCCAAACGCGATGCCTTCGGACAGCGCCTGCACCAGGCCGGCGATGCAGACCTGATTCACCATCTTGGCCAGCTGGCCCGCGCCGCTGCCACCGACCAGCGTGACGGCTTTCGAGAAAGCCATCGCCACCGGTTTCATGGCTTCGAACGGCGCTTCATCGCCGCCGCACATCACGGTCAGTGCGCCGTTGACCGCGCCGCCCTGGCCGCCAGACACCGGTGCGTCGACGAAGCGCAGACCCAGCGTTCGGGCTGCGCCGCAGAGTTCGCGCGCCACTTCGGCCGACGCGGTCGTGTGGTCGACAAACACTGCGCCCTCGGCCATCCCAGCCAGCGCGCCGTCGGCGCCGAGCACGATGGACCGCAGGTCATCGTCATTGCCGACGCAAGCGAAGACGAACTCAGCACCTGCTGCCGCCTCGCGCGGCGTCGATGCAGACTTGCCGCCGTGTTCGCTGACCCAGGCCTGGGCCTTGGCTGCGCTGCGGTTGTAGACGGTGACCTGGTGGCCGGCGCGCGCCAGGTGGCCAGCCATCGGATAGCCCATCACGCCTAGGCCTAGAAAGGCGACGCGGCGAGCTGGGGTGGAGTCGTAGGTTTTCATGGCGGGCAGTGTATCGGTGGCCGCCCAGTGCTACACGATGGCCAGGTGATCGGTGCCGGCCGACAGGTCGCGGTTGTGCGCGCGCTGGCTGTTGAGCTTGATCTGCAGCCGCAGGTCATTGACCGAATCGGCGTTGCGCAGCGCGTCTTCGTAGCTGATTTGATGGCGCTCGTAGAGGTCGAACAGCGCCTGGTCGAAGGTCTGCATGCCGAGTTCGCGCGAGCGCTTCATCAATTCCTTGATCTCGGCGACCTCGCCTTTGAAGATCAGGTCGGCGATCAGCGGCGTGTTGAGCAGCACCTCGACCGCGGCGATCCGACCCTTGCCCTGCTCGCGCGGCAGCAATCGTTGCGAGACGATGGCCTTGAGGTTGAGCGACAAGTCCATCAGCAGTTGTTGACGTCGCTCCTCGGAGAACAGGTTGATGATGCGGTCCAGCGCCTGGTTGGCGCTGTTGGCATGCAAGGTGGTGATGCACAGGTGGCCGGTCTCGGCGAAGGCCACCGCGTGCTCCATGGTCTCGCGGTCGCGGATCTCGCCCATCAGGATCACGTCGGGTGCCTGGCGCAGCGTGTTCTTCAGCGCGGGCTCCCAGCCCTCGGTGTCAACGCCGACCTCGCGCTGCGTGACGATGCAGTTCTTGTGCGGGTGAACGAACTCCACCGGGTCCTCGATCGTGATGATGTGGCCGTGGCTGTTGATGTTGCGGTGGTCGATCATCGCTGCGAGCGAGCTGCTCTTGCCCGAGCCTGTGGCGCCGACCATGATCACCAGGCCGCGCTGCTCCAGACTGATCTGCTTGAGCACTTGGGGCAGGCCCTGGCCGTCGATCGTGGGCAGGACTTGCGGGATGGTCCGCAGCACCATGCCGACATGGCCTTGCTGCATGAAAGCGTTGACGCGGAAGCGCCCCAATCCCTGCGGCGAGATCGCGAAGTTGCACTCCTTGCTGCGCTCAAATTCGCTGGTCTGGCGCTGGTTCATCACAGAGCGCGCCAGCGCCAGCGTCTGCTGCCCGGTCAGCGCCTGCGCTGAGACCCGCGTGACCTTGCCGTCGACCTTGAAAGCAGGCGGGAAATCGACGGTCAGGAACAGGTCCGACCCGCCGCGGCTGCCCATCAAGCGCAGCAGGTCGTTGATGAACTTGTAAGCCTGCGCATGGTCCATGAAGTCGCCCACTCTGTGTTTGCGCGGTGCCGCTGGCCTGCCGGTGGCCTCTTGCTCAGCCGGGGAAGTTTTCCGGGATCTTGGCCTTGGAGCGGGCCTCGGACGCCGAGATCAGCTTGCGCCGCACCAGATCGGCCAGGTTCTGGTCCAGCGTCTGCATGCCCAGGTTCTGGCCGGTCTGGATCGACGAGTACATCTGCGCCACCTTGTTCTCGCGGATCAGGTTGCGGATCGCCGGGCTGCCGATCATGATCTCGTGCGCCGCGACCCGGCCGCTGCCGTCCTTGAGCTTGCACAGCGTCTGCGAGACCACCGCCACCAGCGATTCGCTCAGCATCGCGCGCACCATCTCTTTCTCAGCCGCCGGGAAGACGTCGACGACCCGGTCCACCGTTTTGGCCGCGCTGCTGGTGTGCAAGGTACCGAACACCAGGTGGCCGGTCTCGGCGGCGGTCAGCGCCAGGCGTATGGTTTCCAGGTCGCGCATCTCGCCGACCAGCACCGCGTCCGGGTCTTCGCGCAGCGCCGACCGCAGTGCGTTGGCAAAGCTCATCGTGTGCGGGCCGACCTCGCGCTGGTTGATCAAGCACCTCTTGCTCTCGTGCACGAACTCGATCGGATCCTCGACCGTCAGCACATGGCCGTATTCGTTTTCATTCAGGTGGTTGACCATCGCGGCCAGCGTCGTGCTCTTGCCCGACCCGGTGGG
>RGQD01000415.1 GCA_010030205.1 Betaproteobacteria bacterium | reverse complement strand
GGATTGGGTGGTTTGAACAAGTCGCCAAATGGCGTGGTGGTCGGCTTGGTGCAGCTGCAGCTGCCGCTGATCGAGACGCCCGCGCAGTTGGCGGCGCAGACGCAGCGCATCTGCGAGATGGTCGGCAAGGCGCGGCGCAACCTCGCCACGATGGACTTGGTGGTGTTTCCCGAGTACGCGCTGCAAGGCCTGAGCATGAGCATCGCGCCCGAGCTGATGGTCACGCTGGAAGGCCCCGAGGTGGCGGCGTTCAAAGCGGCTTGCGTGCAGCACCGCATCTGGGGCTGCTTCTCGATCATGGAGGCCAACCCCGGCGGCAACCCCTACAACAGCGGCCTGATCATCGACGACCAGGGCGAGATCAAGCTGTACTACCGCAAGCTGCACCCCTGGGTGCCGGTCGAGCCCTGGGAGCCTGGCAACCTGGGCCTGCCGGTGTGCGTGGGGCCGAAGGGCGTCAAGCTCGGGCTGATCATCTGCCACGACGGCATGTTCCCCGAGATGGCGCGCGAAGCCGCCTACAAGGGCGCTGAGATCATCCTGCGCACGGCAGGCTATACCGCACCGATCCGCCAGGCCTGGCAGATCACCAACCAGGCGAATGCGTTTCAGAACCTCGCGATCACCGCGAGTGTGTGCCTGTGCGGATCGGACGGCAGTCTCGACTCAATGGGCGAGGCGATGTTCTGCAATTTCGACGGCACGGTCATCGCCCAGGGCGGCGGCCGTGTCGACGAAATCATCAGCGCCGAGCTGCGGCCCGACCTGGTGCGCGAGGCGCGCGCCGGCTGGGGCGTCGAGAACAACCCCTACCAGCTCGGTCACCGCGGCTATGTGGCGGTGGCCGGCGGCGCGATGGATTGCCCTTACAGCTTCATGCGCGACATGGTGGCCGGCACGCTGCGCTGGCCCTGGGAGGACCAGGTACAGGTGACCGACGGCAGCGCTTGCGGTTTCGCGCCACCCAGCCGTGTCTATATCGGTGCCGAGCCCAACCCGGTGGTGCCTGATCCTGTGGTGTCTGAAGCCCTGCCTGACTTGAACAAACGGGCCTGACCATGACCACGATCACCTCCACCCCCTATGCCTGGCCTTACGACGGTCAGCTCACCCCGGCCAACACCGCGCTGCTGATCATCGACATGCAGACCGATTTCTGCGGCATCGGCGGTTATGTTGACAAGATGGGCTACGACCTGTCGATGACGCGCGCGCCGATCGCGCCGCTGCAACGCCTGCTGGCCGAAGCCCGCCGCGTCGGCTTGCAGGTGATCCACACCCGCGAAGGCCACCGGCCCGATCTGTCGGACCTGCCGGCCAACAAGCGTTGGCGCTCGCGGCAGATCGGTGCGGCCGGCGTCGGCATCGGCGATGTCGGCCCCTGCGGCCGCATCCTGGTGCGCGGCGAGCCTGGCTGGGACATCATTCCCGAGCTCTACCCGATCGCCGGCGAGCCCATCATCGACAAGCCCGGCAAAGGCAGTTTCTACGCCACTGACTTGGACCTGCTGCTGCGCACCCGCGGTATCCGCAACCTGGTCCTGACCGGCATCACGACCGATGTGTGCGTTCACACGACGATGCGCGACGCCAACGACCGCGGCTACGAATGCGTGCTGCTCGCCGATTGCACCGGCGCCACCGACGCCGGCAACCACGCCGCGGCGCTGAAGATGATCCAGATGCAGGGCGGTGTGTTCGGCGCAGTGGCTGACTCGGCGGCGCTGATCGCGGCACTCGCGCTGTTCTGACCGGCCCAGCGCCATGCACGCGATGCACGCCATGCACGCCTTGACGCTCGAAACCTTCAAGCTGACCAAGCGCTTCGGCGCGTTCACCGCGCTCGACAGTGTGTCGCTCAAAGTGCGGCCCGGCACGGTGCACGCGCTGCTGGGCGAGAACGGCGCCGGCAAGTCCACCTTCGTCAAATGCGTGGTCGGCTACTACCGGCCCGACGACGGCGCGGTGTTGGTCGATGGCCGAGAGTGCGACATCCACTCGCCCACCGTGGCGCGCGATCTGGGCATCGGCATGGTCTACCAGCACTTCACCGTCGTCCCGGGCATGACGGTGGCCGAGAACCTGCTGCTGGCGCGCGGCCGGATACCGGCGCTGATCGACTGGCCGGCGGCGCGGGCCGAGCTGTCGGCCTTCCTGGCGACGGCGCCGTTCCAACTCGACCTCGACGCCACGCCGCTGGACTTGTCGGCCGGCGAGAAGCAGAAGCTGGAGATCCTCAAGCAGCTCTTTCTCAAGCCGCGCTTGCTGATCCTGGACGAGCCGACTTCGGTGTTGACGCCGCAAGAGGCCGACGAGGTGCTGGGCGCGCTGCGCGAGCGGGCCCATGCCGGGGATTGCTCGGTGATCCTGATCACCCACAAGTTCCGCGAGGTGCTGGCTTTTGCCGACGATGTGTCGGTGTTGCGGCGCGGCGCGTTGGTCGAGAGCCTGGCGGTGGCTGCCACCACGCCGCAGCACCTGGCGCAGGCGATGGTGGGCGACAGCCGTGCGGTGGCTTTGCCGCTGATCCGGCAAGTACGCGACATCGGCGCGGTGCAACTGGCGGTGGCCGGTCTGCAGGTGATGGGCGACCGCGGCGAGTTGGCGGTGCAAGGGCTGGACCTGGCGGTGCGGGCCGGCGAGATCGTCGGCGTCGCCGGCGTCTCGGGCAACGGCCAGCGCGAGCTGATGCAAGCGCTCACTGGCCAGCGCCGGCGTGCGGCCGGCAGTGTTCGGGTGGCCGGCCAGCCCTACGCTGCCACTCGACGCCAGAACCGAGAACTGAAGGTGCGCGCGCTGCCCGAAGAGCCGCTGCTCAACGCGTGCGTCGCCGAGCTCAGCGTGGCCCAGAACATGGCGTTGCGCCAGTTTGACGAGGCGCCGTTTGCCAGTGCTGCCGTCACCGGCGGCTGGGTGCGCTGGGGTCGGCTGCGCCAGCGCGCGCGGGACTGGATCGCCGAGTACGGCGTCAAGGCCCAGGGCGAGCGGGCCTCGATGCGCAGCCTGTCGGGTGGCAACGTGCAGCGTGCCGTGCTGGCGCGCGAGTTGGCTGGCGAGGCCGCTTTGCTGCTGGTCAGCAACCCGGTTTTCGGTCTGGACTTTGCGGCGGTGGCCGAGATCCACGGCCGTTTGATGGTCGCGCGCAACCGGGGCGCCGCGGTGTTGCTGGTCAGCGAGGACTTGGACGAGTTGCTGCTGCTGGCTGACCGCATCGTCGTGATGAGCGAAGGCCGGATCGTCTTCGATGTGCCCGCCCATCAGGCCGACCGGCGCGAGCTGGGGGCGTTCATGGGCGGCAAGGCGCCGACCGCAGCGCCGAATCCTCTTGTCTTGACCCCGGAGGCCGCATGACCGCGTTGCCCGCCCAGCCCTTTGATTTTCTCTTTGATCTGGCGCATTGCGCGCTGGTCATCATTGACATGCAGCGAGATTTCGTTGAACCCGGCGGCTTTGGCGAGTCGCTGGGCAACGACGTGAGTCCGCTGCAAGCCATCGTGCCCACTTGCGCTGCCGTGTTGGCGGCCTGGCGTGCGGCCG
>RGQD01000414.1 GCA_010030205.1 Betaproteobacteria bacterium | reverse complement strand
GCCAGGGATGTGTTGACGCGCTGAATTCGATGGCCCCGCGAGGGGCCATTTTCTTGAGGCGTCCGGACAAAGCTCAGGTCGACCGCTGTTGCACCGACTGTTTTCTACCTGAGCTCGATGCCCGCACCGACCAACACGCCCGCCAGGCATCAACCCGAGCTCGCTGCTGACGAGGCCGCCGGCCTGTCGACCGGCCCATGGCTGGCGATGGTCGGTGCCATCGCGTTTTCCGGCAAAGCGATCATCGTCAAACTGGCCTACCAGCATGGCGCGGACGCGGTGACCGTGATCATGCTGCGCATGGCGGTGGCGCTGCCGTTTTTCCTGCTGATGGCCTGGTGGGCCGGTCGCCACCAGTCTGCGCTGGGCTGGCGCGACCGGTCGATCGCTGCGGCGCTGGGTTTCATCGGCTATTACCTGTCGAGCTACCTCGACTTCCTTGGCTTGCAGTACGTCACAGCCAGCCTCGAGCGCTTGATCCTGTACCTCACACCGGCGGTGGTGCTGTTGCTGTCCTGGGCGCTGTACGGCCGACGCGCCAGCGCCCGGCAATGGGTCTCGATGGCGGTGGGCTATGGCGGGCTGCTGCTGGTGTTCGGCCATGAACTGCAGCTGGGTGGCTCGCGGGTCGCGCTGGGCGCCGGTCTGGTGCTGGCCAGCACGCTGAGCTATGCCACTTACCTGCTCTACAGCGGCGAGGCTGTCAAGCGCATCGGCTCGTTGCGCCTGACCGGCTGGGCCAGCAGCGTGGCGAGCCTGCTGTGCTTGGCGCAGTTCGCGCTGCTTCGGCCCATCGGCGGCCTGGCGCAGCTACCACCACCATTGGCTTGGCTGTCGCTGATCAACGGCACGGTCTGCACCGTGCTGCCGGTGTGGCTGGTGATGCGCGCGATCGAGCGCATCGGCCCGGGCCGCACCGCGCAGTACGGCATGGTCGGACCGGTGTCAACGATCGTGCTCGGCGTGTTGATCCTGGGCGAGCCCTTCACCGCTTGGGTCGCCGCAGGGTCGACCTGCGTCGTGCTTGGCGTGATGCTGCTGGGTCGCGCCAGATAGCGTCGGTCCCTCGGTGTCGCCGATACACTGGCGGCCCAGACGCTCTCAACGGTTTTTGCCTTGTCCGACCGCTTCGCAGTCCTGCCGCAATACCTGCTGCCCCAGCAGGCCTTGACCCGATTTGCCGGCGCCGTCGCGCGCTGGCGCGGCGGGGCGATCAGCACCGGCCTGATCCGCTGGTTTGTCGACCGCTACGGCGTCGACATGACCGAGGCCGCCGAGCCGCGCATCGAAGCCTATGCCAGCTTCAACGACTTCTTCACCCGCGCGCTGCGCGTCGACGCCAGGCCGCTCGCCACAGCCGACTGGATCTGCCCGGTCGACGGTGCAATCAGCCAGTTCGGCCGCATCGAGCACGACCAGATCTTCCAGGCCAAGGGTCACCGCTACAGCAGTACCGCGCTGCTGGGTGGCGAGGCAGCGCTGGCCGCGCCTTTCGACGGCGGCAGCTTTGCCACGCTCTACCTCAGCCCGCGCGATTACCACCGCATCCACATGCCTTGCGCCGGCACGCTGCGCCGGATGCTGCATGTGCCAGGCGCGCTGTTTTCGGTCAATCCGCGCACCGCGCGCGGCGTGCCTGGACTGTTTGCGCGCAACGAGCGGGTGGTCTGCCTGTTTGACGATGCGCACGGCCGGCCCTTCGCGCTGGTGCTGGTGGGCGCGACCATCGTCGGCAGCATGGCCACGGTCTGGCACGGGCCAGTCAACCCGCCTCGCCCGGGGCTGCTGCGCGATTGGCGCTACGACGATCGCATGCCACCGGTCGCACTGGCCCAGGGCGCCGAGATGGGGCGCTTCTTGCTGGGCTCGACCGTGGTGATGCTGTTTCCGAACGATGCGGGGCTGGTGTTCGATCCGACCTGGGCTGCCGGTGGCGCGATCCGCTTGGGCCAGGCGATGGCCCAGCGCCGGCCCTAAGCTTTAGCGCACCGATCAGTCCTCGGCTCGAGGCTTGGCGCTGGCTGCTCAGCCGCCCGACAGGCTCTTGCTGTCCACGGCCGATCGGTCGTCCAGGTGGTCGGTGTTGTTGAGCTTGCTGACCCGGTGTGGCGGCGCTGCGCTGGCCAAGGTCAAAGAGGTGTTGGCCAGGTGTTCGGGTGGCGCCATGCCGTCTGGCAGCAGCAGCGGGCCGCGCCACAGCCATTCGCGGATCACCAAACCGTGGGTGACCACCGCCAGCGGCCCGCCGGCAGCGGTCTGGTGCTGGCGCAACAGCGCCCAGGCGGCGGCGCAGCGTTGCCGGAATTCAACCTGCGATTCACCGCCCGGTGCTGCGCCTTCGGCGGTCAGCGGGTCATGGTCTAGCGTGTCGTAGGCCCGGCCGCGCAGGTCACCGAAATTGCGCTCGTGCAGCAGCGCAGTGGTCAGCACAGGCAGCCCACAGGCACGTCCTATGGCTTGTGCAGTTTGCAGCGCACGGGGCAGGTCGCTGCTCAGGATGGCCGCCAGACCGACGCTCTTGAGCGCCAGCGCCAGGGCCTCGGCCTGGGCCTGACCGTTGGCCGACAAAGGCGTGTCGGCCGGTTGCAGCACGCGCGTGACATTGAGCGGCGTTTCGCCGTGGCGGATGATCAGCAGGCTCATGATGAGTTCAGGTCCTTGAAAAAAGGGGTCAGCCGAAACTGGCCGCTGCGGCCATCGCGCCCAGGCGCTGGTTGATTGCGTGGAATTCGGCGACAGTGTCGTCGATGATGTCTTTGACTGACTTCACGCCGTGGATCAGCCCTGCCGACTGGCCTGCCAGCGCTGGCGCAGCGTCCATGTCACCGTCGAAATAGACCTGATAGATGCTCTTGAAGGTGTCGGCAGGCATCAGCCCGGCTTCGTGGATCGACTTCGTGAAAGCCGTCTTGAGCGCCCTGATGCAGGGCGTCGACTTGGTGTTGAGCACCCAGGTACCCGTGGCTTCGGCGCTGACGATCGCGGCCTTGTAGTGCGCGTGCACCGGGCTCTCGGCGCTCGAGACAAAGCGCGTGCCCATCTGGATGCCCTCGGCACCGAGCGCGAAAGCCGCGGCCATGCCGCGACCGTCGACGATGCCGCCCGCGGCGATCAGTGGCACATCGCAGCGCTCGCGGATCGCTTGCAGCAGCACCAGCGTCGAGACCTCCTCGGGGTTCTTGAAGCCGCCGCCCTCGCTGCCCTCGACGACCAGGCCGTCGATGCCGGCGTCTACGCATTTGAGCGCGGTCTCGAGCGTGGGCACGGCGTGGTAAACCTTGATGCCTGCAGCCTTGAGTGGCGCGATGAATTTGGCCGGGCTGCCTGCCGAGGTCGTCACGAAGCGTATGCCGGCTTCGCAGACGAAGCGCAGCATCGCGTCGTCCTTCAGGAATCGGATCGGCAGGTTGACGCCGAATGGCAGGCCGCTGGCGACCATCGTGCTGATCTCGCGCTGGCACTGGGCGGTCTCGCCCGACGAGGTCTCGATGATGCCCAGCCCGCCGGCGCGCGACACTGCCGAGGCCAGTGTGCTGCGGG
>RGQD01000413.1 GCA_010030205.1 Betaproteobacteria bacterium | reverse complement strand
CGCGCGCACGAGCCTGTCGCAGTCGCACGCGGTGACGCTGCCTGGCCAGAACCCCACGCTGTGCCTCTCCGACTTCCAGCCGGGAGTGGCGGGCACGGTGGGCCTGCTCACGCGCTCGCTGGACGGCAACTTCCTGCAGATGATGGGCGCCAACCTCCTGGCGGGCAGCTCCTTCGCCGCCACCTCCATCTCCTGGACCATCGCGCGCATCTCCGTGAGCGGCGCCGTCGACACGACGACCGCCGTGCAGGACCACTTCGCGGGCGACTTCTTCACCAGCGCCGCCTCCCTGGATGGCTCTGGCTTCTGGTTCTCCACGACGGGCTCCTCCGGCACCTCTGGCCACACCTTCGGCTGGACGCCCGCGGGCACGGATGCGACCTACCCCAGCACCACGGCCGTGAGCCTCTCGGGCGTGGTGGGCGGCAAGTTCATCGACGCCTCGCCCTTCGACGGCAACCTGTACGCCTCCTCCGAGTTCAGCACTGTGGTGCAGGGCTCCACGCGCGCGACGGACGTGTACGTCGTCGCCGGGCGCCCCACGACGGCTGCGCCCTTCGCCAGCACCTACCGCGGCCTGGGCCTCACCGCCTCGCTGACCTCCCCCCGCGGCTTCGTCTTCACCAGCGCGAGCAGCCTGTGGGTGTGCGACTATGGCGTGGGCCTCTCGCAGTTCACGCTGAGCGGCGCCACCTGGTCCTTCGCGGGCACCTACTCCCCCTCCGCCACGGTGAAGACGGTCATGCAGGCGGCGGCCAGCGCGGATGGCAGCGTCCTGCTCGTGACGACGCCCAGCGCGGTGTACGCCTTCGATGTGGCCAGCCGCACCTTCGGCGCTGCGCTGCGCACGGCGGCCTCCCGCACTGAGTTCCGCGGCATCGCGCGCGCGCCCGTCGCGTCGAGCATCTCGCCCTCCCCCCTCGCCCTGGCGCCCTCCGCGAGCATCACGACCTTCGCGACGCGCACCGCCAGCCGCTCCTACTCGCCTGTGTCGACCGCCAGCTCCACGGCGACGGTCACCCCCACCGCCTCCGAGTCGCGCGGCTTCATCGCGAGCCCTGTGCCCTCCTTCCTGCCCTCCAGCATGGTGGTGTCTCGCATCGGCGACGGCAGCCGCCCGCTGAGCGTGTATGCGCTGCCCGTGTTCCTGGATGAGCTGTCGCCCGCGGGTGGCCTCATCCGCTCCCTGGCGCTGCCGACGGGCAACATGAGCTCCACGCGCAACCCTGGCTCGACGCACGCCTTCACGCTGCCTGGCCAGAACCCGCTGCTGTGCGCGGGCAGCTACCAGCCCAACGTCCCCGCCACCGTGGGCCTGCTGTCGCGCTCCCTGAACGGCGCCTACCTGACGCTGATGGGCCTGGCGCACCCCGTGGCGAGCATCTACAACTCCGCGCAGCTGGCCTGGTCCGTCGCGCGCGTGCACGCCTCCTCGGCGATGGACACCGTGACGGTGGTCAATGAGCACCACCCCGGCGACTACTTCACCTCCGCCGCCACGACGGACGGCTCTGGCTACTGGTTCACCACCTCGGGCTCCTCCGGCACGACGGGCTACACGCTTGGCTACGTGCAGCACGGCGCGAACGCCGCCTGGCCCAACGTGGACATCGTGACCTACCCCGGCACGGACGCCACCACGGGCAAGTTCTCCGTGGCGCTGCTGAACAAGGTGGGCGCCAAGTTCATGGACTTCTCCGCGGACGGCAGCCTCGTGGCCTCCGCGCAGAACTTCGCGGTGGTGTCGGGCATCCCCCTGGCGACGGACCTGCACACCACCGTGGGCACGCCCACCTCCGCGGCCTCCTGGGTGCCCATGGGCCTCACGGGCCTCACGGCGCCCCGCGGCTTCGTGTTTGCGGGCAGCGACGACCTGTGGGTGTGCAACTACGACGTGGGCGTCGCCTTCTTCTCGCGCGCCTCGGGCGTGTGGGCGGCGGGCCCGACCTACGCCCCCTCCGCCACGGAGAAGCGCGTCATGCAGGCGGCCATCGGCCTGGACGGCGCGACGCTCTACGTCACGACGCCCTCCGCGGTGTATGCGCTGGGCATGGCCTCCCGCACCTGGCTGAACAGCGGCGCGCCCATCGCCGTCGCCGCGGCCAACACGGAGTTCCGCGGCATCGCGCTGGCGCCCGGCCTCGCGCGCTCGCCCTCGCCCAGCCCCGCGCCCTACCGCGGCCCCTTCCTGAGCAGCAACATGCTCGTCTCGCGCATCGGCGACGGCTCCGCCAGCCTGGGCCTGCAGGCCTCGCCCGTGTTCCTGGATGAGTTCTCCCCCGCGGGCGCCCTGGTGCAGAGCGTCGCGCTGCCGACGCAGCCCGATGAGAACGAGATCGGCGATGCGTCGCTGGTGCTGCCTGGCATCAACCCGGTGCCCTGCGCCGCCTCCTCGCAGATGGGCAACCCCGCCACCGTGGGCCTGCTCACGCGCTCCGCCAATGGCGCCTACGTGACGCTGATGGGCATGGCCGTCTACGTCGGCTCGCCCTACACGCTGGACGTCAACAACGCCTGGTCCATCGCGCGCGTGACCTCCACGGGCGCCCTGGACCTCTCCACGGAGCTGGAGGTGCACGCGCCCGGCGACTACTTCACCTCCGCGCTCTCTGCGGATGACGGCAGCGGCTACTGGTTCGCGACCTCGGGCTCCTCCGGCAGCACGGGCTACACCTTCGGCTACTGCCCTTACGGCTTTGACGGCCTGTACCCCGGCGTCGGCACGGGCGCGGGCGCCTCCACCCGCCTCGTGGCGAAGGTGGGCGGCAAGTTCCTGGATGCCTCGCCCTTCGACGGCAACCTCTACGCGACCTCGCAGGTGTACTTCCCCAACTCGGGCATCAACCTGGGCACGGACGTGTTCATGGCGTCGGGCAAGCCCCTCGCCACGGCTGCCTGGACGGGCCTCGGCATCGGCAGCCAGCTGTCATCGCCTCGCGGCCTGTCCTTCACGAGCGCGACGAGCCTGTGGGTGTGCGACTGGGGCCTGGGCCTGAAGCTCTTCAGCAAGAGCGGCTCGCAGTGGCTGCTCGCCGCCACCTTCATCCCCGGCGCCAACGACACCTTCGTGCAGCAGGCGGCGCTGGGCGCGGATGGCAGCACCCTGTTCGTCACGACGCCCTCCCGCATCTACGCCTTCAACACGGCCACGAGCAGCTGGCTGAACGCCGGCGCGCCCATCGCCAGCGCGGCGGCCAACACGGAGTTCCGCGGCATCGCGCGCGCGCCTGTGGCGCTGCCCACGCCCACGCCCGGCGCGCCCGCCACGCCTGTGGCGACGTCCACCAAGACGCTGGCTGCCTTCACGACGCCTGTGCCCTCCCCCGCCGCCGCCTTCCTGCCCTCCAGCTTCGTCGTCGCGCGCATCGGCGACGGCAGCACCGCGATGGGCGTCACGATGCTGCCCGTCTTCCTGGACGAGATCTCCGCGAGCGGCGCCCTGGTGCAGAGCCTGCAGCTGCCCTCCGCGCGCACGAGCCTGTCGCAGTCGCACGCGGTGACGCTGCCTGGCCAGAACCCCACGCTGTGCCTCTCCGACTTCCAGCCGGGAGTGGCGGGCACGGT
>RGQD01000412.1 GCA_010030205.1 Betaproteobacteria bacterium | reverse complement strand
TGGGTGAAGAAGGCGCCAAGCCACACCGGTTGCGATTCAAGGCCTTGAAATAATCGACTGAGCGCACAAAGCGAAGCCCATGCTCAACAACAGCACGATCGAAGCTGCGGCGCAGCGGCTGGCCGCCGCGGCCAGTTCGCCGAGCATGGTGATTCTGTTCGGCTCATACGCCAGGGGTACAGCAGACGAAGGTTCCGACCTCGACCTGATGGTGATCGAACGGGATCTGGGAGACCGTAGCGCCGAGTACCTGCGACTGATGCTTGCACTGGGTCGAATCTCGCCTGGGGTGGGCTGCGACTTGTTGCTGTATCCGCAGAGTGAATTCGAACGGCGTAGCCAAGTACCAGGCACATTGCTGTACCGAGCCAGGCACGAAGGCAAGGTGCTGCATGACAGCCTGGCTTGAAGAAGCGCGGCACTTGCTGAGGCTCTCTGAGGCTGTCGCTGGGGGACTACCAGACCTTTGGCATCCTCGTTGACAGTGGGCGTGCTGAACTGGCGCCGACCTGTTTCCACGCCCAACAAGCCGCAGAAAAAGCACTCAAATCTGTGCTCACCTTGCTGCGCCAAGACTTTCCACGCACCCACCAATTGACAGAGTTAGCAAGGCTTGTGGTGGACGCTGGCGGCACGCCGCCGCTGGCACCGGAGGAGTACCTGCCGTTGACGCCGTTTGCGGTCGAATTGCGCTATGACGATGTGGAAACAGATCTGATGACCCGTGAGCAAGCAGGCCGGGTCGCGAAGCAAACACTGGATTGGGCGACGCAACAGGTTGACAAGGCTGCGGGTTGATCACCACCGGCTTGCTGCCATTCGAGGCGACGAAGTGATCCGCTGACGCAGCGTTGCGACCGGGGTCCGGCAAGCTTGGCCGAGTAGACTTCCGTTAGCCGCGCAGCCCATCGCAGCCGTCAACCCGCCGACCGACCCGATGCCCAAGATGAACTTGCGCCTGCTTGTCTCGCTATGTCACGACCGCACCCGGCAGTTCAGCGCGCTGGCTGCGCTGCTGACCCTGACAGCTTGCAACACGCCGCCGGCGCTGACCGGTCCCGCGATGGCTGCCAGTGCCGCGTCACCCGCCAGCAGCGCCAAAGCCGACACGGCCCTGGCCAGACCAGCGGCTGCCGCAGCGTCGCGCGCCAGTGCCAGTGCCAGCGCCGTGCCCCCGTCGCCTGGCCAGCCACCGGCGTTCGCGCTGGTAATCAAGGACGCACGCAAGATCGAAGGGCTGTTCACCGCCTGGCAAAAAGACGAGAAGGTCTGGTTCGAACTGCGGCCCGAAGATTTCGACCACAGCTTCTTTTTCTCCCCCAAGCTGCGCAGCGGCATCGGTGAAGCCAGGCTGTTCGGCGGGATGATGCTGCCCTCACCGAGGCTGGTTCAGTTCCGCCGCGTTCACAATCTGGTGCAGTTGATCGCGGTCAACGACCAGCAAGTGGCCACTGCCAGCACACCAGCGGCCCGGGCCGTCGCGGCCGCGATCTCGCCCAGCCTGCTGGGCAGCAGCGCGCTGGCCAGCCAACCCCACCCTGAGCGCAAGACCGTGCTGGTCGATGCCAGCGCGATCTTCGTCAGCGACCTGCTGGGCCTGGGCCCGGTGCTGCAGCGAACCTACCGCCAGAACTACAGCTTCGACGGCCGCAACTCGGCCATCACCGCTGTGCGCGGCAAACCCGACCTGCTGGTGCTCGAAGCGAACAACCACTACGCCAGCGCCGCGATCGCCATGCCGCAACCCGGCGCAGCTCCTGGCGCTCTAGCGCCCACCACGCCCAACGGTCTGCCCGATGCGCGCAGTCTGTTCCTGGGCCTGCATTACTCGCTGGCACGATTGCCGGCGCAGACCATGGCCGCTCGCCCGGCCGACCCGCGCATCGGCCACTTCGTCTCGGTGGTCGATAACTTCAGCGACGACCTAGCGCGCAGCCCACGCCAGCGCTGGGTCAACCGCTGGCGGCTGGACAAGAAAGACCCAACGGCCACGCTGTCCGAGCCGATCAAGCCCATCACCTACTGGCTGGACCGCAACATCCCCGTCAAATACCGCGAGGCGCTGACCGCCGGCGTGCTGGAGTGGAACAAGGCTTTCGAGAAGATCGGATTCAAGAACGCGATCGAGGTCAGGCAGCAAGCTGACGACGCCGATTTCGACACGCTGGACGCCGGCATCGCCTCGTTGCGCTGGATGGTCAACCGCGAGCCAGCGTTCGGCGCCATCGGCCCCAGCCATGTCGACCCGCGCAGTGGCGAAATCCTCGACGCCGACATCGGCATCGAGAGCCTGTCGTCGCGGTCGCTGCGCAACCTGAGTTCCAGGGTGCTGGGCCCGGACAGCGCCGCCGAATGGGCCGAACTGCTGCAAGTCGCCGGCGCTCCCGGCGGCCAGCCAGCGATAGGCAACGCGGCGCAAGACGGGCTGGTGTGCCACTATGCCGACGGCTCCGGCGAGCAGCTGTCTTACGCGCTCGACGTGTTGGCCGCGCGCGGCGAGATCGAACCCAACAGCCACGAGGCACAGCAGTTCGTGCTGGCCTATCTCAAAGATGTGGCGATGCACGAGGTCGGCCACACCTTGGGGCTGCGGCACAACTTCCGCGCTTCGCAGGCGGTCAGCGCGCGACAGGTCATAGACCCGTTGTTCACTCGCGACCACGCGTTCACCGGCTCGGTGATGGAGTACGCGGCGATCAACTTGCCGCGCTCGGGTGAAGAGGCCGCGGCGCCATTCCAGACCACACTGGGCAGTTACGACTACTGGGCGATCGAATACGCCTACAAACCCATCTCGGCCGAGCAGCAAGCCAGCGAGCTGAGCAAGATTGCGGCCCGCAGCGCCGAGCCCGAGCTGGCCTTCGGCACCGACGAAGACCACCACCTGGGCATCGACCCCGATGCGCTGCAGTTCGACCTGGGCGATGACCCGCTGGCTTTTGCCGCCAGACGATTCGACATCGCGCAAGACCTGTAACACCGGCCGCGATCCGATGCAGCCGCTGCCTGCAGCAGACCAGCGCGCGGCGCTGCAGATGTTGTCGCAACGCCTGCTGTCGCCGCAAAGCCTGGGTATCAGCCCGGCATTGCAGCGCCGGTTGGCGCCGGACTTCTTCGAGCGCGGCGAATCATCGTCGGGCATGCCGACCGAATTCAGCTTGTCGCAAACCGTGCTGGACCTGCAGCGCGCGTTGCTCAACCGCTTGATGAGCGACGGTCTGGCCACGCGCATGCTCGACAACGAAGGCCGGGTCAGCCAGCCGGATCTAGCGCTGCGACTGACCGAGCTCTACAGCCAGCTCGAAGCCGACATCTGGAGCGAGTTGGCGAGCCGCGGCGATATCGTGCAGGCGCGCCGCGAGTTGCAGCGCGAGCATGTCAATCGGCTCACCGCACTGGTGCTGCGGCCTGGCATGCTGTCACGCAGCGATGCCCGAGCGCTGCTGCGTCGCCGCGCTGCTGCGCTGACCGCGCGCATCGAGCAAGCCAGCCGACGCAATGGGCTCAGCCACGAGGCGCAAGCCCACCTGCAGGACAGCGCCGAGAGCCTGCGCAGTGCGCTGGCTGCGCCGCTGCAACGCCAGGGCAG
>RGQD01000411.1 GCA_010030205.1 Betaproteobacteria bacterium | reverse complement strand
GCGCGCAACAGGCCCTTGCCCAACACCGATTTCGCCACGCCTTTCGACCCCAAGCCTGCGGCCCTGCCGCTGGGGCCCGAGCCCTTGCTGCCGATGGCTTTCGACATCGGCCCCGGTCAGCAAGGCAAGGGCGTGAGGTTGGCCGCGCGCGAGCCCGACGGCCGCAACATCACGCTCGAGCTGTCCGAAGATCTGGCCACCGGCTTGATGCGATTGCTCGAACAAGCGCTGGTCGAAGCCGATTGGGGTTTCCTGGAGCCGACTGCCGCACCGGCCGAGCCAGGCGCCGCGAGTCCACCGATCGTGTTGAACTGAAACTGCTGAACTGAGCTGTCCTGGTCGAGGCTCGGCAAGTTCAATCGGCAGCGCTGCCGCCAGCTGACAACAGCGACTCGCGCAGCAGCGATTTCTGCACCTTGCCCAGCGCTGTCTTGG
Organism: Betaproteobacteria bacterium; assembly: GCA_010030205.1. GTDB lineage: Bacteria > Pseudomonadota > Gammaproteobacteria > Burkholderiales > Burkholderiaceae_C > Pseudaquabacterium. The sequence goes on along the minus strand of RGQD01000411.1, from coordinate 3,170 downwards.
GCAAGCCTGCGGTCACAACGACGCGGCGCGGCTGCTTGTAGCGCGCGAGTTGCCGCACCAGACTGGCTCGCAGTCCAGCCAAGTCCAGCAACACACCCGAGCGTGCCACCAGCACCAACACCGGCACTTCGCCCCAGCGAGGGTCAGGCAGCCCGACCACCGCGGCCTCGGCCACGCCAGGCCAGCCAGCGGCCAGGTTCTCGATCTCGGCCGGGTAGATGTTCTCGCCGCCCGAGATGATCAAGTCCCGGCTGCGGCCGACGACCGTGACGAATCCGTCTTGGTCCAGGCGCGCCAGGTCGCCGGTGGCAAACCAACCGTGCGCCCTTCCCCCCGCAAAGCCAGCGCCCTCGGGCAAGCGGTGGTAGCCGCGCATCAGGTTGGGCGCTCGCAGCGCAATCTCGCCGACCTCACCCACAGCAACGTCCGACCCTGCCCCATCGAGCAGCCGAAGCGCCACGCCAGGCGCCGGCCGGCCGACGCTGCCAACCCGTGCCAAGGCCTCGTCAGGCAGCAGCGCAATCGAGAACGGGCCCGTCTCAGTGCTGCCGTAGACCTGAGCGACCGGCAGTCCGCGGGCGTGAAAAGCCTCGATCAAGGCCAGCGGCACGATCGACGAGCCGCTGTTGACGAAGCGCAGGCTTTGCAGATCGGTCGTCGGCCAATCCGGGTGGGCGAGCAAGGCCTGCATCACCGCGGGCACGAGCAAGCTGGTGCTGGGTCGCCAGGCCGCCAGGTCTTGCAGCCAAGCGCCGGGGTCGAATCGCGGGTGCAGCTTGACGGCGGCCCCAGCGGCCAGCGCCGGCAGCACCTGGATGCAAAGCCCGCCAACATGGAACAGCGGCAGCACCGCCAGCACCCGGTCGATCGCACTCAGGCCTTGAACCACCAGCGCGATGTCGATGTTGGCCAACATGCCGGCCTGGCTGTGCATCGCGCCCTTGGGCTCGCCGGTGGTGCCAGAGGTGTAGACCAGCATCACGTCGCCTGTCTCGACCCGCGCAACAGCTGTGCCGGACAAGGGCGCCAGCGCCAGCACCTGGGTCGCCAACAACGCCAGTTCGGGACTGTGCCGCAGTGCAGACAGCCCGGCATGGACGGTGATCGCCGCCAGTTCGGGCGCTGCAAGTCGCCAGTTCAGTGGCACGAACACCGCGCCGATCTTGGCGCAGGCCAGCAGCGCGGCCATCATCTCGGCGCTGTTGTGGCCCAACCAGCCGAGCAGTGAGCCTTGGCCCAAGCCCTCGGCTCGAAACTGCCGCGCGCTCGCGTCAGTCAGGTCTAACAACTCACGGTAGCTCAGCAAGCGCTCGCCGACTTGCAGCGCCAGCGCGTCGGGCCGGCGCGCGGCTTGGCCGGCGATGCGCTGGTAGAGCTCAGTCACCGCAGCGCAGCGCCAGCGTCATTCAATCACCTCGTCGCGCTCGCCGGCCTCGTACAGGCATTCACGGCCCAACCTGTCCATGCACAGTTCGGCAGTCCAGGGCAGCATCAGTGAGCCGCAGCGCGAATCGCGGTACAGCCGCTCCAGCGGCAGCGACTTGAGCATGCTCTGCCCGCCGCAAGTACGGATCGCCAGCCGGCAGATGTCGTTGGCGTTCTCCATGATCGTGTAATGCGCTGCGTACAAGCGCATCCGCGTGTCTTTGTCGGGGTCAATGGTCGCGTCGCGGGCGTTCTGCAGGAACAACGCACGGGTCGCCTCAAGCTTGATCCGCATCTCGGCCACCGCGTACTGCTTGGTCGGGTACATCCTGCGCTTGACCGGCGGCATGCCAGGCACCTCGGCGCGCAGGTATTGCACCGTGAAGTCGTAAGCCGCCTGCGCCACGCCCAGGTAGGTCGGCGACAGCGTTGCGAACATGTGCGGAAAACGGCTGGCAGCTTGGAAATACAGCCCCTCGGGCATCATCCGCGCGCTCTCGGGCACGAACACGTCCTTGAACAACAGGTTGCGGCTGACCGTGCCGCGCATGCCCAGCGGATCCCAGTCGCCGACCACGCTGACGCCCAGCGCATCGGCCGGCACCGCCAGGTACATCGCATCGCGCCGGCTGCCGCCTGAGGCGCGGTCGGGCCGGTCCAAGGTGCACAGCACGCCGTAAGTGTCGGCAGCACCGGCCAGCGACGCAAAAATCTTCTTGCCATTGACGACATAGCCGCCGTCAACCCGGGTCGCTGTCGTGCCCCAAGGGGCGGCACCCGCCGCAGCAGCGCCGCCCTCAGAGAAGGGCTGGGCATAGATTTTCCCCTCGCCGACGATGCGCTCAAAGTGGTGCGCGCGCTTGACCTCGTGGTCGGCGCGCTGCGCGGGCGTCATGTCGAGCGCGTCGGCGATCTCGCCCGCCCACAAGCAGGAGCAGACATGCATGTTGAAGCTCAGCGCGGTCGCGCCGCACCAGCGCCCCAGTTCGGCGGCCACCATCACATAGGTCGCGAAGTCAGCGCCCAGGCCGCCGAAGGCCTTGGGCACGCAGATGCCCAGCAAACCGGCGGCACGCAAGTCGTCGTAGTTCTCGAACGGGAAGCTGGCCTCGCGGTCGTAACGCTCGGCGCGATCGGCAAAGCGCGGGCCGAGCGCGGCCACGCGCGCGATCAACTCGCGCTGCAGCGGCGTCAACGACGCCGGGTTGCCGGCAATGTGCGAGGGCCGGTAGCGCGTGACCGGTGCGCTGGCGGTCTGCGATTCGGACAGCGTGGACATCGTGATCTCCGGTTGTTTCAGCAGGGCTGAACAAAGTCCAGCAACAAGCGGTTGAAAGCCTCGGGCTGCTCGATGTTGAGCAGATGACCGGCACCCGGCACCACCGAGAACCGCGCGCCCGGGATGAACCCTGCCATGCGTCGCGCGACCTCGGGCGCTGCGGTGCGGTCGAGCTCGCCGGTGACCACCAAGGTCGGCACCTGGATCGAGGGCAGCGCGGCGCGGCGGTCGAAGGCCACCAGCGCCGACACCGCGCTGCGGTAGGTCGCTTCAGGCACGCCGGCCATCATCGCCTGGGCCACAGCGCGGCGGGCTGCGGGCATGTCGGGCGCGACCATCGCGCTCACCAGCGGCCCGGCCAAGCCGGCCATGCCCAGACCGGCATCGAGCGGGGCGAAGCGCGATTGCAGAAAGTCGCGCTGCCAGTCGCCACCGGGCTTGCCAAAAGCCGGCGAGGTGCTGGCCA
>RGQD01000042.1 GCA_010030205.1 Betaproteobacteria bacterium | reverse complement strand
TGTTCATGGCGCCCCACATCGCCACGGTCCCCAGCCTGGCGATTTTCGCGATCGTGCTGGCTGCGAACCTGCTGGGTGATGCGGTGCGCGACGCGCTCGACCCGCGGCTGCAGCAATGAGTTCCAACGCCCTGACCCAACCTGACCCCAAGGAAACCAGCATGAAGATATTCAGAACCGCTGCGCTGGCCGTCGGCGCCCTCCTGTTCACGCTGGGCGCATCGGCGCAAACGCTGAACATGGCCAAGGCGCTCGACTCGCCGCACTACGACAGCCAGCGCACGACCTGGTCGCCGACCTCCGACGTCACGCACATGATCCAGGACACACTGGTCGCGCTCGACTGGGACGGCAAGACCGCGCTGCCGCTGTTGGCCAAGTCCTGGACCACCAGCGCCGACGGCAAGCTCTACACCTTCAAGCTGCGCGACGACGTTCAGTTCTGCAGTGGCAAGAAGTTCACCGCCGCCGACGTGCTCTACAGCTTCAACCGCCAGCGCGACCCGGCCACGCGATCGCCCTATGTCTGGCGTGCCGGCAAGATCAAAGAGTTGCGCGCACCGGACCCTTACACCGTCGAGTACGAGCTCACCGAGCCCTACTCCGACCTGTTGGTGCAGATGACGATGTTCAACAACAGCATCCACAACAAGGACAGCGTCGACGCCTTGGGCAAGGACTACGGCATCAAGGGCATCGACGGCACCGGTCCGTGGTGCTGGGTGTCCTGGCAGCCGCGCACCGAGTTGCTGCTCAAGCGCCACGACGCTTACCGCTGGGGACCGTCGATGTACAAGAATGCCGGCCCGGTCAAGTTCGAGAAGCTGTCGATCAAGATCATCCCCGAGGACTCCAGCCGCCTGGCAGCGATGATGAGCGGCAGATTCGACATCACCACGCACTTCCCGACCCAGTTCATCGACCAGGCCAAGAAGTCGCCACTGCTCAATGTCGAAGAGGCCAAACCCAACTTCCAGCTCAACTACTACGGCTTCAAAGCCAGCCGTCCGCTGGTGTCGGACAAGCGGGTTCGCGAGGCGATGAGCATAGGCATCAACCGCGCCGAGATCGCCAAGTCGGTGATGCTGGGCCAGGCCGAGGCGGCCTACACGTACATCGACCCCAACGCGCTCGACTTCGCACCGGCCACCAAGGGCATCATCAAGGAAGACGTGGTGCGCGCCAACCGCCTGCTCGACGAAGCCGGCTGGACCAAGAAGGGCTCGGACGGCATCCGCATCAAGGACGGTGTGCGCCTCGCACCGGTGGTGTTCATCCCGCAGGTCACGGTGTTCCCGCGCATTGCCGAGGCGATCCAGGGTTATATGCGCAAGATCGGCGTCGATTGGCAGATCACCGCGCTCGAGTCCGGGATCATGCCGGGGCGGCTTCAGGGTCAGGACTTCGACCTCTGGACCGTGACCGTGCCTTATCTGTCGGCAGGCGAGCTGATGAACTTCTACTTCGATTCGTCGCAGATCCCCTCGCCGAACCGGATGAATTGGAAAGACGCCTCGACCGACGCCGCCATCCTGAAAGGCCGTACGGCCTTGAACGCCACCGACCGGGCCGCCGGCTACCAGGCCGCACAGGAGATCGTGATGAAGGAGCACCTGTGGATCCCGGTGATGAACACGCGCATGTACCAGACCAGCACCAAGAAGATCAAGGGTGCTTCGGTCGGCCTGGTCGGCGAGTCGGGTTGCGGCAAGAGCGTGACCTCGCTGTCGCTGATGGGGCTGGTGCCCTCGCCACCGGGGCGGGTCAGTGCCGACTCGCTGGTCTTCGAGGGCCGCGACATGCTCGGCCTGTCGGCCAACGAGCGTCGCTTGCTGCGCGGCGGGCGCATGGCGATGGTGTTCCAGGAGCCTATGACCTCGCTGAACCCGGTGCACGGCATCGGCCGGCAGATCGTCGAGGCGATCCGTGCGCATTCAGACCTCTCGCATGAAGCGGCGCGCCAGCGCGCGATCGAGGTGCTGGAGCTGGTGCGGATCCCGTCCGCCGCCGAGCGCTTCGACGACTTTCCACACCAGTTGTCAGGCGGTATGCGCCAGCGCGTGATGATCGCGATGGCACTGGCCTGCGAGCCCGCGCTGTTGATCGCCGACGAGCCGACCACTGCGCTAGACGTCACGATCCAGGCGCAGATCCTCGACCTGCTGCGCGAACTGCAGCAGCGACTGGGGATGGCGATCTTGCTGATCACCCACGACCTGGGCGTGATCGCCGAACAGGTCGACGAGGTGATCGTGATGTACGCCGGCAAGATCGTCGAAAGCGCGCCGGTGGCCGCGCTGTTCGCCGACCCGCAACACCCTTACACGATTGGCTTGCTCGGATCGATCCCGCGCATGGACGTCGTCCGAGACCGGCTGTCGACCATCGAGGGCAGCGTGCCCAGCCCAGCGAACCAGCCCGCAGGCTGCCGCTTCGCGCCGCGCTGCCCGTTCTCGGACGCGCGCTGCCATGCCGAGGAGCCACCGCTGCGAACACTGGGTCCGTCACACCTGGCCGCCTGCTGGAAAGCGCCGGTCGAACTGAGCGCGGAGACAGAAACGTGAATGCCGACGAACCCCTGCTGAGCGTGCGCGGCCTGGTCAAGCATTTCCCGGTCAAGCGTGGCCTGGTGTTCGCCCGCACGGCGGGCCAGGTGCGGGCGGTCGACGATGTCAGCTTCGACATCGCGCGCGGCCAGACGCTGGCGCTGGTCGGCGAATCGGGCTGCGGCAAGTCCACCACCGGCCGGCTGATCCTGCGCTTGATGGCGCCGACCGCAGGGTCAGTGCGATTCCAGGGCCAGGAGATCGCCGACCTGCCCGACGAGGGCATGCGATCGATGCGTCGCCATCTGCAGATCATCTTCCAAGACCCCTACGCGTCGCTGAACCCGCGCATGACGATAGGCCAGACGCTGGCCGAACCGATGGCCGTGCACGGCATCGGCGATGAGCGCGACCGCCCTGAGCGGGTGCGCGAACTGCTGCAGGTCGTCGGGTTGTTGCCCGAGCATGCACAGCGTTATCCGCACCAGTTCTCGGGCGGTCAACGCCAGCGCGTGGGCATCGCGCGCGCGCTCGCGGTCCGGCCCGAGCTCATCGTCTGCGACGAGCCGGTGTCCGCGCTGGACGTCTCGATCCAGGCCCAGGTGGTCAACCTGCTGCAGGACTTGCAGAAACGCTTTGGCCTGTCCTACCTGTTCATCGCGCATGATCTGGCGGTGGTCAAGCACATCAGCGACCGCGTCGCGGTGATGTACCTGGGCCGGCTGGTCGAGGTGGCCGACAAGGGCTCGCTCTACGCCAGGCCGCTACACCCCTACACCCAGGCGCTGCTGTCAGCGATCCCGCGCCCCGAACCCGGGCTGCAACGCCAGCGCATCCTGCTCGCCGGCGACGTACCCAGCGCGATGAGCCCGCCGACCGGTTGCCGCTTCCACACCCGCTGTGCGCATGCGCAGCAACGCTGCCGAATCGAAGAGCCGGCGCTGCGCGAAGCCGCACCTGGGCACCGCGTGGCCTGCCATTTCTACGAGACCTTGCCCAGCCCGGTCGAAGGCGTCGCAGCGGCAGGCGGCAGCGGCAAGTTCGCGCTGCGGCTGGCCGCTTACGAGGCCGCGCGCAACGCGGGCCCCTGACAGGGCGCGAGCCGGCGCATGCTTGACGGCGCCGACCCGCCTCAGACCGCCATGATCGACACCGACTTGGTGACCAGGTAGGCCTCCATCGCTTCGGGGCCGCCTTCGGAGCCGTAGCCCGAATCCTTCACGCCGCCGAAGGGCATCTCGGGCGATGGCGCCGCTGGTTGGTTGATCCACAGCATGCCGACTTCGAGCTGCTGCGCCAGCAGGTGCGCGCTCTTGATCGACTGCGTGAACGCATAGCTCGCCAGGCCATAGGGCAGCCGGTTGGCCTCGGCGATCGCCTCCTCCAGCGTGTCGAAGCCGCGGATCGCCGCCACCGGCCCAAAAGGCTCGCTGTTGAACAGCTCGGCATTCAGCGGCACATCGGTCAGCACCGTCGGTGCGAAGAAGTTGCCTGACGAGCCGACCCGGTCGCCACCGGTGGCGAGCTTGGCGCCCTTGGCCTGAGCGTCGGCCAGCAAGTGGGCCATCGCGGTGAGACGGCGCGGGTTGGCCAGCGGGCCCAGCGTCGTGCCATCGGCCAGGCCATCGCCGAGCTTGAGGCTTTGCGCGTGCTTGACCATCGCCCGCGAGAACTCGTCACGCAAGCTGTTGTGCACCAGAAAGCGCGTCGGCGAGATGCAGACCTGCCCGGCGTTGCGGAACTTCGCGCCGGCCGAGGCCCTGACCGCCAGTTCGACATCGGCGTCGGCCGCGACGATCACCGGGGCATGGCCGCCGAGCTCCATCGTCGCGCGCTTCATGTGCGCGCCAGCCATCGCGGCCAGCTGCTTGCCCACCGGTGTTGAGCCGGTGAAGGTGACCTTGCGGATGATCGGGTGGGCGATCAAATAGGTCGAGATCTCGGACGGCGTGCCGAACACCAGGCCGACGGTACCGGCCGGCACCCCAGCGTCGACAAAAGCCTGCAGCAACGCGGCGGGCGACGCTGGCGTTTCCTCAGGCGCCTTGACGAGAAACGAGCAGCCGCTGGCCAGCGCCGCGGCGAGCTTGCGAACCACCTGGTTGACTGGAAAGTTCCAGGGCGTGAACGCCGCCACCGGGCCGACCGGCTCTTTCATCACCAGCTGCTGGGCCGCCAGGTTGCGCGAGGGCACGATGCGGCCGTAGACGCGCCGGCCTTCGTCGGCGAACCACTCGATGATGTCGGCAGCGGCCATGACCTCGATGCGCGCTTCGCCAACAGGCTTGCCCTGCTCTTGGGTCAGCAGCCGGGCGATGTCGGAGGCGCGTTCGCGCACCAGCCCTGCGGCCTTGCGCATCGTCGCCGCGCGCTCGTTGGCCGGCACCTTGCGCCAGTCTTCGAAGCCGCGCTGGGCTGCGGCCAGCGCACGGTCAAGGTCGGGGATGCCGGCGTGCGCGACCCGGCCTATCACCTGGCCGGTGGCGGGGTTGACCACGTCTATCGTCTTGCCACTGGCGGCGTCACACCACTGGCCTGCGATCAGCAAGCGGGTGTCGGTATAGCTTTGTGTCATTTGGGTCCTTGGGCGGTTCATCGATGGGGACGGGTGCGGCCTGGGGCTTCAGGCCTGGATCACGGCAGCGTGCGATGGGTCGCCAAGCAATGGCGTTCGCATGGGGCGCTCGAACCATAACCGAGTCTGGCGCCACCAGGCCTGGACCCGACAAATTCATGCGCATCTGCGCGCAAGGCCTTGCGCAGCAGCGCGAGGCTTGATCCGGTAGAGTCCGCAACATCGTGCGCCAGCGTTGCTCGTGCGCCCAACCACCCCCCGGAGCCCATCGAATGACCGATTCGTCTGCCTATACCCCGCCCAAGATCTGGACCTGGAACAAGGAGAACGGCGGCCGTTTCGCGAACATCAACCGCCCAATCGCCGGACCGACCCAGGACAAGGAGCTGCCGGTAGGTCGCCACCCGATGCAGCTTTATTCGCTCGCCACGCCGAACGGTGTGAAGGTCACGGTGATGCTTGAAGAACTGCTCGCGCTCGGCCATGCCGGCGCCGAGTACGACGCCTGGCTGATCCGCATCAACGAGGGCGACCAGTTCGGCAGCGGCTTCGTCGGGGTGAACCCGAACTCCAAAATCCCGGCACTGATGGATCGCAGCGGCCCGACGCCGATACGGGTGTTCGAATCCGGCGCGATCCTGATGCACCTGGCAGAGAAGTTCGGCGCCTTGCTGCCCACCGATGCCGCCAAGCGCGCCGAATGCCTGTCCTGGCTGTTCTGGCAGATGGGCAGCGCGCCCTACCTCGGCGGCGGCTTCGGCCACTTCTACGCTTACTCGCCGACCCGCAACGAATACGCAATCGACCGCTTTGCGATGGAGGTCAAGCGCCAGCTCGACGTGCTAGACCGACGCCTGGCCGAAAGCGAGTACCTCGGCGGCGACGACTACACGATCGCCGACATCGCCGTCTGGCCCTGGTACGGTGCTCTGGCCAAGGGTTTGCTTTACGGCTCGGGCGAATTCCTGCAGGTCCAGGACTACACCAACGTCCAGCGCTGGACCGACCAGATCGCCTTGCGTCCAGCCGTCAAGCGCGGCCGCATGGTCAACCGCGTGATGGGTGAGCCGGCCAGCCAGCTGCGCGAGCGCCACGAGGCCAGCGATTTCGACACCCAGACCCAGGACAAGCTCAAGCCAGCGGCTTGAAGCCTGCGCTGGCCGACCGCAGCAACCCGTTCTAACAACCTGCGGCAGCGGCGTCGGCGAGCTGCCGCAGGTCGGGCACCACCCCCAAGCCGGGCAAATGCCCGAGGTTCGCGCGGCCTTGCGCGATGTCGACCAGCCCGCCTGCGAGCAGTGAGCGCAGCGGATTGGGGTTGACGTCGATCTCCAGCATGCCGGCCCCACCCGAAGCCGCCAGCACATGGGCCGAGGCCAGCAGCCCGATGCCGCCGCCCAGGTAATGCGGGCAGTAGCGCAGGCCCGCCGACTGGGCTTGTTCGATCACCGGCCAGCAGCCGGAGATGCCACCCCATTTGGCCAAGTCGGGCTGCAGCACCGCCAGCGGCGACTGCCTGATCGCCAGTTCGAATACCTCTTCGCCGGCGATGTTCTCGCCTGCGGCCAGTGGGATGCTGCTGGCCTGGGCCAAGGTCTGCCACTGCGACCAAGGTCGGTCAGCGCGCAAAGGCTCTTCGAGCCAGCCCAGCTTGAAGGGCTCGAGCAGCGGCGCCATCTCGCAGGCCTGTGCCAAGGTCCAGCACTGGTTGGCGTCGGTCATCAGCGCCAGGTCGTCGCCGATCGTCTCGCGCAGCGCGGCCAGGTTGGCCAGGTCGCGCTCGGTGCCGAAGCCGATCTTGAGCTTGAAGGCGCGGTGGCCGAGCGCGAGCTGCGCGGCGACCAATTCTTGCGGCCGGTCCGGGCTGATGCCGCTGGCGTAGACACGGACTTGGTCTTGCTCGCCGCCAAGCAAGCGCCACAGCGGCAAGCCGGCGCGCCTGGCGCACAAGTCCCAGAGTGCCAGGTCTATGCCAGCAATGGTCTGGGCCATCGGCCCGGGCTCGGCGCACTGGATCGCCAGCACGGCGGTGCGGGCCGTCAATTCTTCAAAAGCCTCGCGCGGACTTGCAAAGCGGCGACCGACGAGCAGCGGCGCCATCACCGTCTCGAGCAGCCGAGCGCGGTGCTCAGCGCCGCAGGCCGGAAAGTTGCACCAGATCTCGCCCCAGCCGACCATCGTGCCGAAAGAGGTGCGCACGGGCTCGGCAATCGGGCAGCGCAACACAAAGGCCTCGACGCGGGCCGGACGCAGCGCTGACTGCGGCAGTGGCTTCATCACGGCATGCCCTCAGGCAAGCTGGGCTTGAGCGGGCTCGCCGAACTGACAGCGGTCGAGTTGGGCTGGGTCGAGTTGCGATCACGTATAAACATATTATCTATAGTACGATCGGATCAGCTGTGGCGCAAGCTGCGCCAGCCAGACCACCATCCCGCGCCCAGATGCGAACCCCCTATTCCAGACTGTCCGGACTTCGGCGCTTTGCGCTGATGCTCGCGCCCTGGCTGTTGATCCTGGCGCTGTGGTACGCGATTCGCGCCAGCGGCCTGGTCAACCCGGCGCTGGTGCCGGCGCCGCACCTGGTGTTCACCAAGGCCATCGAGCTGGCCGGCGACCGTCTGTGGCGCGACATCTACATTTCCACCCAGCGGGTGTTCATCGGCGTGACGCTGGGGGTCGCGCTGGCCGTGCCGGTCGGTTTCTGCCTGGGTTGGTACCCAGGGCTGCGCAGCTTCATCGACCCGGTGATCAACTTCTTTCGCGCACTGCCGCCGATCGCACTGATACCGCTCGTCATCGTCTACTTCGGCATCGGCGAACTGGCCAAGACCGTGATCTTGTTCTATGCGGCCTTTTTTGCCGGTGTCATCGTGATGTACGAGGGCATTGCACAGATCAGTCCGATCTTCATCAAGGTGGCGCGAACCCTGGGCGCCAGCGACTTCGAAATCTTCCGCAAGGTCATCATTCCGCTGGCCGTGCCCCACATCCTGACAGCGGTGCGCGTCGCGCTGGGCGTGGCCTGGGCGACGCTGGTCGCGTCTGAATTGATCGCCGCGCAACAAGGGCTGGGCGCGATGATCCAGAACGCATCGGCGTTTTTCCAGCTCGACATCATCTACGTCGGCATCATCTGCATCGGCTTGATCGCCATGCTGATGGACCTGGCGCTGCGTGCGGCGACGCGCCGACTGGTGGCATGGCAGGACCGCATCGCATGAGTGTCGTGGCCGCCAACAAGAGCGCAGCGGTGCGCATCTGCTTCGACCAGGTCTCGGTCGATTTCGACACGCCCCAGGGTCCGATGCGCGTCCTCGACCAGGTGTCGTTCGACATCCGCGACGGCGAGTTCGTCTCGATCATCGGCCCTTCGGGCTGCGGCAAGACGACCTTGATGAACATCGTCGGCGGCTTCGTGCAGGCCACCGAAGGCCAGGTGCTGCTGGACGGCCAGCCGATCAAGGGGCCGGGGCCGGACCGGGGCGTGATCTTCCAGGAATACGGTGTCTTCCCCTGGTTGACGGTGCGCCAGAACATCGAGTTCGGCCTCAAGCTCGACGCCAACCGGGCCCACGCTGCCGAGGCCCGCGAGATCACCGAGCGCTACATGGCGCTGATGGGCTTGACCGACTTTGCCGGGCACTTTCCCAAACACCTGTCGGGCGGTATGCGCCAGCGCTTGGCGATCGCCAGAGCCTACGCGGTGCGGCCCGAGTTCTTGCTGATGGACGAACCCTTCGGCGCTCTGGACGCGCAGACACGCTCGGCAATGCAAGACCTGCTGCTGCAAGTGCTGCAGCGCGAAGGCAAGACGGTGATGCTGATCACCCAAGATCCGCGCTTTGCCGCGCTCAGATCGCAGATCCGCGACATCGTGATGCAAGAGTACGCGGCGCAAGCCCGGCAAGCGCCGACGCTGGCCGATCGGGCCGGCGCAGGCCGGTAGCTGCTTGAATTCAACCCAACAGGAAATCACCATGAGCATTCGACGCCGACAGTTGATCCAGGCAGGCGCTGCAGCAGCGCTGGCTGCGCCAGTCCTTGGCGTTCGCGCACAAGCCCGAACCAAGGTCAGGGTGGGCTATCTGCACACCCCCGCAGTCGACAGCCACATCTTCATCGGCCAGCAGATGGGCAGCTTCGCCAAGCAAGGCCTGGACCTCGAGCTGATCCCGTTCACGACCGGACTCGAGTTGTTCCAGGCGATGATAGGCGGCAGCCTGGACACGCTCTCAACCGGCGCGGTGCTGTCGAACTTCCCGGCGCGTGGGCAGGGCAAGGTCTTCCTGATGAACAACATCGAATACGCCACCGCCCAGCTCTGGGTGCGCGAGGATTCAGGCATCAAGACGATCGCCGACCTCAAGGGCAAGCAGATCTCGACCACCACCGGCACGACGGCCCATGTGTTTCTGGACCGGGCGCTGCGCGCGGGCAAGCTCGATCCGGCCAAGGATGTGCAACTCGTCAACCAGCGCATGTCCGAGGCCGTGACCTCGTTCATTTCGGGCGCTGTGCCTGCGGTGGCGCTGTGGGTGCCTTTCGATTCGGTGATCCGTCAGAAGCTGCCGGGCGCGCGCAAGCTGGTGGACGCGTCGGCTTTTTACCCACAGGCCGCGATCATGGGCGGCTGGGCTGCCGGCAGCGACTACTACGACAAGAACCGCGCGGTAATCACCAAGCTGATCGCCGGCTGGGCCGAGGCCAATGCGCAGATCGTCAGCCACCCCGATGAGTCCGCCGAGATGCTGCAGAAAACCCAGTACCCGCAGGTGCCGCTGGCCGAGTTCAAGGAGCAGTTCAAAGCCTCCAAGTACTACAGCAACGCCGAATGGCGTACCCGCTACCAGGACGGTACGGTGACCAAGTGGCTGCAACAAGTGACCGATTTCTTCGTCGCCAACGCCAACATCCAGAACGCATTGAAGGCCGATCAATACTTCGACGCCAAGCCCGCGGGCTGCGTGTTGGCCAACCGGCTCAGCGCCGACCCCGCTTGCCGCGTGCTGCTGATCGAGGCCGGCGGTGCCGCCCACAGCTTCTGGCTGCGCTTGCCGGTGGGCTATTTTCGAACCATTTACGACCCGCGTTTTTCCTGGCAGTTTCCACTCGAACCGCAACCGCAGACCGGCGGTCGGGCGATGGTCTGGCCACGCGGGCGCGTGCTGGGCGGGTCGAGTGCGATCAACGGCCTGCTGTACATCCGCGGTCAGCGTCAGGACTTCGACGACTGGGCGGCGCTGGGCGCCAAGGGCTGGGGCTATGCCGACCTGCTGCCGTTCTTCAAGCGCTCAGAGCGCTTCGACGGCGGACCGAGCGAATTCCACGGTGCCAGCGGCGAGCTCGGCGTCTCTGACCTGCGCAACGACCACCCCTGCTGCGAAGCCTGGCTGGCGGCAGCCGCGCAAGCCGGACACCGCCGCATCACCGACTTCAATGGCCCGGATTCCAGCGGCGTCGGCCCCTACCAGCTGACGCTGCGCGGGCACTGGCGCTGCGACGCGGCCACCGCATTCCTGGCCCCAGTGCGCGGGCGCAGCAACCTGGTCGTGGCCACCGGCATGCAGGTCACGCGGGTGTTGGTCGAACAGGGCCGAGCGGTCGGTGTGGCCTGCGTGCAGGACGGTGTCGAGCATGAGCTGCGCGCCGACGCCGAGGTGATCGTCGCGGCGGGCGCGCTGCAGTCGCCGCAGTTGCTGCAGCTGTCGGGCATAGGCCCAGCGGCGCTGCTGCGCGAGCACGGGATCGCCACCAAGGTGGACGCCCCAGACGTCGGCGCCAAGCTGCAAGACCACTACCAGGCGCGGGTGATCGTCAAGCTCAAGCAGCGGCAATCGCTCAACGACGATGTGCGAAACCCACTGCGTCTGGCGCAGATGGGTTTGCAGTGGCTGCTGCAGGCTCGTGGGCCGCTCACCGTGGGCGCTGGGCAAGTGGGCGGCCTGGCCTGTTCAGAGCATGCCGAGGGCGGCCGCGCCGACGTGCTGTTCAACGTGATGCCTCTGTCGGTGGACAAACCCGGCGACCCGCTGCACCGTTTCTCAGGCTTCTCGGCCTCGGCCACGCAGTGCCGGCCGCTGTCGCGCGGCACGGTGCAGATCGGATCCGCCGATCCGCTGGCGCCGCCTCGTATCGTCGCCAACTACCTCACCAACCCGCACGATGCCAAGGTGCTGGTGGCAGGGTTGCAGATGCTCAGGGACATCTACGCCCAACCGGCGTTTCGCGACCTGATCACCGACGACGAGTACATGCCCGGCAAGCAAGTCCGCACAGCGGCCGAGCTCGAGCGCTTCGCGCGCCACAACGGCGGCACCGTGTTCCATCCCAGCGGCACCTGCCGCATGGGCGGCGACGCGCAATCGGTGGTCGACGAGCGCCTGAGGGTGCGGGGCATCGACCGGCTGCGCGTGATCGACGCCTCAGTGATGCCGCGGATGACCTCGACCAACACCAACGCGGCGGCGATCATGATCGGCGAGAAGGGCGCGGCGATGTTGCTAGAGGACGCCGGCGCTTAAGCGTTGGCAAGCCGCATCGCAGCCTGCGCTCAGGCTCAGTCGGGTTGGATGTTGGCCGACTTGACCACGCCAGACCATTTGACCAGATCGGTCTTCAAATAGGCTTCGAACGCGGCGGGGCTGCCGGTCGCCGCGGCCGTCATGCCGGCGGCGGCGTAAGCAGCACGGACCTCCTCGCTTGCCAGTGCCTTGTTGACCTCGCCTGCCAAGCGATCGACCACCGCGCGCGGCGTGCCGTGAGGCGCCAGAAAGCCCAACCACTGGTCCGCCTCGAAGGTCGGCGCTGCGGCTTCGGCCATCGTCGGCAGGTCTGGCAGCGCAGCAAATCGCTTGGCGCTGGTCACTGCCAGTGCGCGCACCTTGCCGGCCCTGATCTGCGGCAGCGCGACGGTCATGTTGGCGAATTGAAAGTCTATGCGCCCGGCGATCTGGTCGTTCATCGCCGCCGGTGCGCCGGTGTAAGGGATGTGCAGCGCGTCCAGCCCCAGCAGCGACTTGAACAATTCGCCCGAAAGGTGCGCCGGAGAGCCGATGCCGGCTGACGCATAGCTGATCTTGCCAGGCTTGGATTTCACCAGCGCGACCAGGTCCTTGACGCTGTTCAGGCCAGACGACGGGCTGACCACCAGCACCGATGGCGCATAGGCCACCAGCGCCACGGGGTCGAAGTCCTTGACCACATCGAAAGGCAGTTTGCCACGCAGCGCCGCGTTGATCGTCAACGCACTGGTCGTGAAGACCAGCGTGTGGCCATCGGCAGCCGATTTGGCCACCAGGTCGGCACCGATCACGCCGCCGGCGCCAACCTTGTTGTCGATCACCACCGCTTGGCCGAGCGCGGCCTGCAGCCTGACACCGACCAGGCGCGCCGCGACGTCGACCAGACCGCCGGCGGGCCAAGGCACGACCACGCGCAAGGCCTTGCTCGGGTACTCCTGGGCGGCGGCAAGCTGACAGAACGGCAGGCTGAACAACAGCGCCAGCAAAGCGGTGCAACAGGCTCGGTACAGCGATCGAATCATGGCGCGACTCTGGACAAGGTGTGGCCGACAGACATCCCTCAGGGGATCAACACCGGCTCAAAGTGGGTGAAGTCGCCGCAGACAGCTGCCGCGTGTGCAGCAACTGGCGCAGCTTGCAGACGGTGATCTGGTTCATCAAACAGACGACAGAAAATTGTGCCGAAAGTTCGATTCATGGTACCACTTGGCCCCATGGCCATCGGGCTCAGCCGCAGGCCTAGCGGCCCCAGCGCCGCAAGCTCACACTGTCAAAACCGCTTGATGACTTCGATCAGCAGTCTCCTGCGGCGGCCAGGGTCGTCGCTGACAAGCGCCTGGTTGGCCCGGGCCATCCGCAAGTCCACCTGGGCATCGGTCAAGACCGTGAAGCGAAAGCCCAGCGCTTGCGAGCTGAGGTGCGCCGACGTCGCCTCGATGTTCGCTGCAGGATTGCTGCGCACGCTCGCGCTGTCGGTCGACAGATAGACCTGCAGGTTGCCGATGCTTGGATCCAGACCCAAGCCCAACGGGCGACTCAGTTCCAGGCTGCCACCGAAGCCTTGATCGCCGGAGATGGTGGCCGACGGAAAACCCCGGCCAATGCCGCTGCCACCAAATACCAGGCGTTCGCCGGCCAACAGCCTGTCCTTGCTGTACTGGCCGCTGGCGCTGAAGGCCAGACTGAACTGATAGGGCAAGGCCTGGCTACGCTGCAGACCGAGGACGAATTTGCGAAATCGAGGGTTGAAACCCGGCGTCGAGGGCGGCTGACCCTCCATGGACTGCAGCGCGTGGACGCCGCGCGCAAGGCCCAAGCTGACACTCTGCGTGCCATCCATCCACCCGTTCAAAGCCCATGCGCCGGCCAGGTCGAGCACGCTGGAGCGATCGTGCGTCAGCACGGCACCCGCCAGCGTGGTCTTGCTGTCGTTGAGGGCCAGCCCGGCGTCCAGATAAACCGAACTGGCGCGCGAACGCTGCATCGCATAGCGCAAACGGGGCGCCAGCCCGATCGAGTTGCTCTGGATCTGTAGGCTCTCGAGCGTGCCGCCTGGTCTGGACTCGCTCAGCGTCCCACCCAGGCTGAGCATCAGACCGCGACTTCCCAGCGCCTGGGCATAGCGGGTGACGACACTGCGGATACCCGACAGGCCGTTCGATGTGGCGCCGGAACCGGTGAGGCTGAGGTTGAGTTGCCCCGGGCTCTTCAAGGGTTGCTGCAGCGTGAGGTTGTAATTCAGCGAATAGGGACCGGTGCTTTGGGATCCGGTGTTGTTGCCCGTGAGCAGCTGCGATCCGCCGACAGGGCTGACGGTCAGCAGCAGGTCCGAGGTACCGAGGTCCGCGCCTGGGCGCAGCACGGCAGCGGCCGATACCCCGGGCAGATCATTGATGATGAGCAGCACCCGCTCCAGGCCAGCCAGATCGAGCGGCCGGACCGCCGACAAGTGACGCGCGAAGCTCGCCACACGCTCGTTCATCGCCTCGTCTGGACCTTCGACAAACACCTGCGACACCCGGCCCTCGATCACGTTGATCTTGAAAATGCCGTCCTTGACCTGCTGGGGCGGCAAAAAGACCCGCACCAGAAAGAAGCCTTGTTCGCGGTACTTCTGCTCCAATGCGCTGGCGGCATCGCGTAGCGCCGTCAGACCTAGCTTGCGGTTCAGCAGCGGCGCGAACAGCCCATCGATCTCAGCTTTCGAAAAATGCGTGGCGCCTTCGACCTCCACCCCGGCGACCGTGAACTCCAGTTCGTCGACCGCTTTGGGAACCGGCGATTTTTCCGGCGCCAGGATGCGCAGGTCGACCCTCGGCGTCGTGGGCAGCGGGTTGGCCATTCGCTCACGCGACAGATTGAGCTGGTCGATTTGCCGCGACTGCTCGGCACTGATGCCCTGCGACGTCTGCGCCTGCACCGCGCAGCCCAGGCCCATCATCGCGATCAACAGGCCCGCACGACTGGCCTTGGCACGAGCAGTCATCACTTGTCCTCCATCACGACCAGGTGGTTTTTGAGGCCGGACTCGACGCGCTGAAAATGGAAGCCGATCAAGGCGTCGTCTGGGTAATCGCGATGCAAGGCTCGCACCGCATCGGCAGCGCCCGGGTCTTCGTCCTTGAGCAATGCGTAGGCCGCCATATAGCGCTGATACAAGGGCGCCGCGGCCTCTTCGTCGGTGACAGGGTTGTACAGGTCGACACCAGTGAGCTTGCCCTTGAGGATGACATTGCCAATCGGGCGGAAATGAAGCTCAGGGCATTGCGACACCACCGCATCGGTGCAGCAGATGCGTGTGCCGAAGTACTTGTTCACACCCTCGGTGCGCGCCGCGGTGTTGACGGTGTCGCCGAGCGCGGTGAAATCCATTCGCGCTTGAGATCCGAAATTGCCGATGACCGCAGGCCCCGAGTGCACGCCCAGCCGGGTGTGGCCTAGCGGCACGCCGGCGGCATTCTGGGCGATCCGGAAGGTCTCGGCAAAGGCGTCGAGTTCGAGTGCGCAGCGAACGGCGCGCGACACATGATCGGCTTGCGCCATTGGGGCATTGAAGATCGACATGATCGCATCGCCGATGAATTTGTCGACCATGCCGCCGTGGCGCAGAATGATCTCGCAAGCCCCGTCGAGGTAGGCGTTGAGCGTGTCTGAAAGTTTTTCGGCGCTGAGTTTTTCCGACAAGGTGGTGAAGCCAGCGATGTCGGTGAAGATGAAGCTCAGTTCACGCCGGACCCCAGAGATGCTCAGGCTCTCAGGGTTTTCGACCAACTGGTTGACCACCGCGGGCGAAACATAGCGTGAGAAAGCGCCTTGGACAAACTGGCGCTGCTTGCGCTCGGCGCTGCCCAACAGCACGTCCATCATCCACAGTGACAGCCCCAGCGCGAGAGACGGTGCCACCAGCGGCAGCAGCGGCAGCCCTTGGCTGAAACCAAGGAATGCCCCAACCCAGAACACGACCAGAACCATCAGACCACCGAGAAACTTGAAGGCAATGCCTTTCTTCAGCAGCCCGATCAGCAGGCCGACCAGCGACAGACACAAGGCCACCGCGACCGTCCACTGCCAGCCCAGCCTCAGCGGCTTGCGACCCTCGAGGTACTGGGCGATTGAATGCGCATGCACCATGACCCCGGGCATCTGGCCGCGATCATCGTCGTACAACACCGCCATCGGCGTGCGGTGCCGGTCAGTGAGAGACAACATCGCGCCCACCATCACGACCTTGCCAGCGAACCACTCGTCGGGCAACGCGCCGATCGCATGCGATGGATAGGCCGCAAACGGCTGTGTCTCGGCATCCTGCCTGGGCTTCCAGGCGATCTCGACTTGCTCGGCTGAGCTGCTGATGCCCAGGGCCTCGGCCACTCGCCGGGCCAGGCCTTTGGGTTCGGCCGCCCGGGTTTCGCCTGGAAATACCCAGCGTGCGGCACCGTCGAAAGGGTCAGAAGCGATGTTCGCCGCCGCACGGAGTTTCTCCGGCACGAAGTCATTCAGGTAGGCGAGTTGCTCTTCGTTGACGACGGCGGGTGCGCTGATGTACGACACCAGTACGTCTGCAGCAACTGGGCAAGAAACGCGCGGTCGACCGGCGATCGGTAGGGGAACTTTGTCACCGTCTCTTCGGTGATCGCCGCGACGACGATGTCCTTCGATTGCGGCTGCGCTGGCTGCAGCGCGGCGATACGGATGTCGGCAGCCACGTTCTCCAGCCCGGCCAGAAACGTCACATAGCGGGTGCTGACGGTGGCCAGCGCCGTGGCTGCCAGCACCACGCCGATCAGGCTTGCGATCTGCCGGATGTGCTTGGCTTTCATGGCGACTTGCCGAGCTCATCGCGCAGCTGGGCGAGCAGTGCGTCGGCCTGCTGTATGCAGCCTTTTTCAAGCATCCACGAGGTCAGCACGAGCTTGCTGTCCAGGCCTTTGGGAATTTGCACCAAGCTGATGGCGTATTCCCGCTCGGCATGACGGATCAGGTACACCGTGTTGCCCTCGAACCTGGCCAATGGCGGCATCGCCTGCCTGTCCTGGCCGGCATCCCAGACGAATTGAGCGCTCCAGGATCGATCAGCCGGCAGCAGCGTGAACTGCTCGACCTTGTCCACCTGGGGTCGCCACCAGACAGGCAACTCGCCTTCCATCAGACAACGTGGCCCGGGTCGACTGACGTCCACCAGCCAGGGTTCCGGTATCTTGACCGCAGCCGTGCCAGCGCGGATGACGCCGACCGAACTGGTTCGCGCATCGCGGGTGGCCACCAGCGCAGCCAGCGCCAGGCTGGGGTTAGCAGCACTGCCCGACGCGGCAAAGGCCTCCCCGCTGACAGGCCCTTTGAGCGTGACGCTACGCCCATCCGCGCCAATCACGGTCAGCCGCTCGCCCTCTTTGAGCGCGATGACTGCCGAGCTGTCTAGGCTCATGCCCGTTTTGTAAACACCGCCCCGCGCTTCGAGCACGACAAGCTTGGCCGCCAGACAAGGCGCGCAGAACAGGCACAGGCCCACCCACAGCAGGTGCAGCAAGCAGCGCGTTTGCAAGCCTGACCTCATCTCGACGCCAGCGCCGCCTGAGGCTTCAGCAGTTGCGCGCTGGAGGCCGCCATGCCATCACCGACCACGACGAAAGCGGCCCAGAAAAACGGATGGGCGGTCTGTTGCTGCGCAATGAGCTTGGCCTGCGCTGACTGGAGCGCCACGCTGACGCCGCCCTTGAGTTCAGGGCCTAGCGTGGCAAACAGCGCCGACATCAGCTGCGCCGTGGCGGCCGAAGGCACCTGCCAATGGCTCACCACCAGGCTGCGCGCTCCGGCAAAGAAAAAGGACTCGGCCAGGCCTGACAGCGCTTCGCCGCCAAACTTGCCCGCCCCGCCTGCGGTGTTGCACGCCGACAGCACGACCAGGTCGGCGTTGAGCTTGAGCCCGGCGATTTCGCTCGCCTCGAGCAGACCGTCGTGCAACCGGGAAGCTGGCTGCTGGACAGGCGGCGTCAACACCAGCCCCGGCTCTGACTGGCACTTGAGCTCACCCGGCAGCAGGCCGTGGGTCGCGAAATACAGGATGCGGTAGTCCAACAGTTTCTGCGCACGGAAGTTGACTTCGTTGGCTTCGGCGCGCAGGAACAGCGTCGACGACCCGGCGCCCAGGATGGCGGCGACTTTGTTCAGCTCGGACGAGGTCTCGGGCAAGGGCGACAAGGCGCGCAGCACAGCGCCATCCATCGGGCCGGCCGGCCGGCAACCCTCAGCCGCTCTGGCTGCGTCGCTCAATGGTGCGGACTTGGCGCCCTCGAGCACCGGGTCACCGAATGCGAGCATGACCTTGGGCGGCACGGTCTTCGGTGCGGCGCTGCGCAAAGTGTAGAAAGCCTGCATCGACGGGGTGTGTGAGATCGCGAACTTCTGTCCCAGCCAGGACGCTCGGCTGTAGTTGCCGTCAGTTGGCGGCGCTGTGACGAGCAAGCCGAAAGGCAGGCTCGCCAAAGCACTCTTGCCGGCGACGATCAGATGGTCGAGGCCTTGGAGTTGACCCTCGAGTCGCGAAAACAGCGCTTTGTAGAGCTGATGCGAGCGCAGCAGGTCGAATTCGTTGATCGCACCGCCCTGGATCTCAAGCGCGCGGCGCAAAGCAGCGACAGATTCCGCGAGCCCGGCCTCGCCCTCGCTGATTTTCGCGACGTAATTGCCCTGCCGCTTGGTCAACTGGATGAAAGACTGCTTCTTGCCGATGATGAACGAGACAATCGCCTCGCGCTCGCCCAGACGCTTGCGCATTTCGGTGAGCTCAATCGGCCTGGGGTTGGCGAGTCGGTCATAAGCTGGAAAGCCTGTGGCCAGCTGCTGCTTGAGCTCGCTGATACGCCGCTGTCTCAGTGCGTGCCACTTCAAGCTCACGCTGAGTGGCCTGCAGTTGCTCGACCAGCGTGGCGATCGCAGGATCGTCAATGGCCAGGCGCGCTTGCGCCTTGGCGATGGTCTTGTCAATCAGGCTGGAGCGAGCCAGTTGGAAAGCTTCGAAGGCCTCGGCAAAAAGGCCTTGTCGCGCATTGTTGTCACTCAGCGTTTCGGCATGCTCGGTGATGGCCGTGACAAACGGCAGCAACTGCTCGTTGCTGATCACCTCGGCCGACTGTGGCAGCGTCCTGGCGATCTTGAAGGCGCTGCGAAAGGTGATGATCGCCGAGGTGTTCATGCCTTCACTCTGATAGGCCCGGCCCAGTGCGGTGAGCACAGGCAAGGTCGAAGCGCCGTCGCCAAACACCTGCCGACGGATCGCGAGCGCGGCATTGAAGTAAGTCTCTGCTGCCGACAAGCGCCCTTGCGCCACCGTTTCTGGCCTGGAAATCGAGTGCCATCGCCAGTTCGGCCAACTCGGTATCGAAATTGGCGATGGCGTCGCCTCGCAACAAGCTCTTCTCGTTGTTGCCGACGGCCAGCTTGCGCCAGGCATGGGTCGCGGCTTCGGCGTTCTTGAGTGCGGCTTCGTAATCCTGGCGATTGGCGGCTTCGAAGCCTAAATAAGTGGCCAGCCTCGCTCGGTCGGATTCAAACGGCGATTTCTGCACAATGGCCTCGGCACGCCGGAACAGCGCTTGCGCCTCGTCCGCCTTGGCCTGGTTGCTGACGGTGAGCGCCAGATCCATCAGCGTGTCGGCGATGGCCGGGTCATTCTCTGACAGCAGCTTGACTTGCAAGTCCAGCGCTTTGCGAAAGATGTCCTCGGCCTGCGCGAAGTTGAAATTGTTACTGGCACTGCGCGCTTGCTGGGTCAATTGCCGAAAGCGCTCGAGGTCGCTGGAAGAAGCCAGCACGATCGGCCGTCCCCACAGCTTTTGCAGGGCGTCCTTGCTGGAGTAATCGCTGATTTGCGTCGCGCCCAGGCCAGCCGCTTTGAGCATCACTGGCAGCAACAGCGCGGAGCCGTCGGCCACTGCAAGTATTTTCTGGTCGCCACTCAGCACCACCAGATGCGGCCAACCGCCCAACTTGAGTTGGCAAGGCAGCAAGGCCACCGTCGCAGCGCCGCTCGCTTCGACCCAAGTCGCCGCGGCGCAGGATGCACGCGAGGCGATGGTTCTGGCCATCGCGCTGCGCTCATACTGGGACAACAGCGCTGCCCTCGCGGCCTCCACGTCCTGGTTGCCTCCTGACAACAACTGACCGTAAGCCAGTTGCCCTGCCAGATTGCCATCGCAGTAGATCTGGCTATCGGTCGGGATGCCGACTCGCTCGGCAAGGTCATCGCGCTCACGGGCCTCACAGCTTTCATTGAGCAAATTCACGCCCAGGTTGACGGCCGGCGGACCAGCTGCGACAGCCTGCCCCAGCAAAGCCAGCAGACCGACCGCAAGCAAGACGAAGTCAGCGATCTTTTTCACGGCGCACGCCTCCAGGCACGCAGGTTCTGAAGTTCAACTGAAGCCATGCCATCACCATGACGACCTGTTGCCGCTGAGAGAGAAACGCTGTTCGGCATTCGATGCGACTGGCAGTTTGGCCGGTGCCGGCGCTTGGATGTTCACCATGCCCAGGCTCACAGTAGGGGCGGCCGCGGTACTGCGTTTTTGCTGGGCTGGCGCTGTCTGCGGCGGCGGCGGCGCTGCGGCCGCCAGCGTCTTGTCGCCACTGTCGGCCGCGTCCTTGGGTGTCGCGACTTTGACCGCAGCCACCGGTGAAGGCGGTGCGGCAAGCACCACCGTGGTCGCCGCCGCAGCCGGGCTCGCAACGACTGGTGCGGCCGCCGGTGGCGGCGCGGGTGGTGCGGGCGCCCTGCCGGGTGCGGTTGCAGTGGCTGGCGCGGCAGCACCGGCCACAGCCGGGA
>RGQD01000410.1 GCA_010030205.1 Betaproteobacteria bacterium | reverse complement strand
TGCCCGAGGCCTACCCGACGCACCGCGCCATCATTCAATGGAACAGCCGCTTCAGCGAGGATCGCATACCCGACCAGGCGCTGGGCATCGATCCACTGACGGCGCGGCTGATGCGCTTTGCGCTGGGGAGCTGGCGCCGCGTTGAATTCCTCAACCGCTATCTGGCAGGAACCTGGGCGCCACGGCTTCAGATGGATTTCATTCCTGGCATGGCTTGCGCCGCTCACTTTGTGATCAAGGCGCTGTGCGAACCCAACACAACGGATGACTTTGTCGCTGCGGGCCGGGCCGTGCAGCGCTGCTGGCTGACCGCGACAACGCTAGGCCTTTTCCAGCAGCCCGAGATGACGCCATTGATCTTTGCCCGCTATGTCAGAAATGCCGTCGCTTTCACCGCTGAGCGCGGACTTCAGCAACTGGCGGGCGAGCTCGAGGGCGCAACGACAAGACTCGTTGGCCCGAATGTCGAGCGCGCGGTTTGGCTGGGCAGGATAGGCACGGGTCCTGCCCCGACGGCCAGATCGACAAGACGCCCACTGGCCGAACTGATGCACAAGCCTGAGACCGTTGCTTGACCTTCGCACTGCCAAGCCAGGTGGCTGAGCAGTGACCAGAACACGGCGTCAGTAAAACCAGCGACCCACCAGTTGCATCGATTGCCGAACCGGCAACAGCCCGTACTCGCTGCGGTCACGGCCCAGCGCCGCCTGCCACTGCAGCGCCAGGTCCATGCGCGACCCGCGGTGACGCAGCTCCAGCCAGGCCAGCTGGCTGCCGTCCTCGGCGTTGCGACGAACAAAACCCGTCAGGTCGAGGCGCTTGAAGACCAGATCTTTTTGCACCAGGTAGAGCAGCCAGGCCCGGCGCGACGCGCTGTCCTGGCGCTGTCCCGCCAGACCCAGGTACTGCGCCTGCACGGCCGGCGTGGCCACAGCGTCCCAGGCCGCGCGATCCGGCGCAGCGCCGTTGTAGGCATATTCGGCCGTCAGCGCCAAGCCAAGCGGCAGGCTCCAGGTCAGCCCGCTGGCCAGTCGGCCGCGAAACACCTCGGGTGAGGGATTGCCTTGCAGTCTTGATAATTCCTTCTCAGCGCGGCCACCCGACCATTCACCATGGCCGACCAGCGCGTCCGACAACAAGGCCGTGAAGCTGGCGCCGAACTGCGGCGCCCGGCCTTGTTCGGCAAACAGCATGGCCTGGCCGTTGACGCGGTCAGACCATTGCTGGCTCCAGTTCGCCAGCAGACGATGGCTGGCGTTGGTCGAGCCCAGGTCCAGGCTGAGCGGCGCCGAGCTGGGACGGTCGGCGAGCTTGGGTGCCCAGGCCAGCGACCAACCTGATCCGGTCCACAAGCGCTGCGCGCGAAGCATCACAGTGCCGAGCCGGGCGTCGCGCAAGGCGAACGGGTCGGCGCTGGTGATCGCGCGCAAGCTGCCGCCGCGCCAGTAATCGGTCGGATTGAAGCCATAGGCCGGGCTGTTGCGCAGCTTGATGCGGCCGAACTCCAGCAAGCTCGCGCCTGTCGGGTCCTGCCAACTGGAGTAGGCCTCGCGCAGGCTGTTCAGCGCAGTGCCCTGGCCGGGCTCGGCTGGCGACCAAGCGTCGAGCCGGTCCGACCAAGCCAGGCGCCAGCCGCCCTCCCATCGGACCGAGTGGCTGAGGTCGATCGACAGGCGTCGGGTCGCCAACGCGCCCAAGGGGTCGCGCCGCAGCCAGCGTCCCCCCGCGCCCTCGACCGCCAGGCGCAGCGGTGACTCGGCAGCTGTTGGCTGGGCGGATTGAAGCTCGGGCACTGCGTCTCGCCCCAGGTTCAACGCATCGACGTCATTGGCCTTGGCAGGCAAGGCCAGCGCCGCGACACACAGCCCGCAGGCCAGCGACCGAACAGGCAACATGTGCATCACTCCGGCTGAAAGTGGGGCAGGAAGTCGCGCCGGAACCAGTTCGTGGGCAGCGAGCGAGCCTGGTAATCCGACAGCCTGACGATGGTCACCGACTGCGGGTTCAGCCCGTCGATGATCACGGTTTCGGTCGGTCGTTCGGCACCGAGCTGGGCTTGAAAACGGCGGTAATAAGCCGTTTTCAGCAGTCGCCCGGAATCGGTGTAGAACCGCGCCCGGATTGGCCACAGCTTGTCGGCATCTAGCCACAGCTCGACCGACGGGTAGGTGGCATCGGCCGAGACGGCCGTCAGGCGCAACAACACCGACGGCCTGTCGCGCCGCTCACCGTCCTGAATGGTTTCATCACGGACCCGCTGCGCCGAATAGTCACGCGCGAAATTGACCGTCACGACATCGCCGTTGGCGGCCTGACCGAGCAAGCGCTGCTGCGGCGAGATGCGAACGCTGGCCTTGGTCATTGGGTCGTAGAACCACAGATCGCTACCGCTCTTGAGCAGCAGCTTGCCCGCGTCGCGCAAGGGCTGGACGAAGCGGATCAGGCTGACCAACTGCGCACCACCGTCGGGCGCTTTCGAGTAACTCAGCAAGCTGCTGGTGTCGACTTGTTGACCTTTCTCGAACTCGGTCAACGTGACCATGACCCTAAACGCTTGGCCCGGATTGCGCACCGCGTCACTGGCCACCAGCATGGCCTGAGGGTCGCTTGGCAGCGCATGCGCCAACATCGCCGCACCAAAACATAATCCTATTGTTACGCGCCAAAATACACTGCGTGTCAACATCGAAGTTCCTCCCGTGGGTGTCAGGCATGCCGCAATGCGTCGACGATCTTGAGTCGCGAGGCGCGCCAAGCAGGCCACCAGGCCGAGAACCCGGCGATCGCGATCAGTCCGAAAAATGCCAGCAGCAGCATCTGCGGCTCGCTCACGATGCGCAAGCTGAGCGGCAAAAGCTCAGAACTGCCAGGTGGCACCCAGCTCAAGTGCAGCCGATTGACCAACTCGCCTGCGACGATGGCCAGCACGACACCCGCGGCTGAACCGGCGCAACCCAGCAACAAGCCTTCGGTGATGAACAAGCGCCGAACCCCTGATGACCGCAGGCCGACCGCGCGCAGCGTGCCGATCTCGACGGTGCGCTCGACCACGGCCGCGTTCATCGTGTTGCCCACCGTGAACAGCACGATGCCGCCGATCAAGCCAAAAATGAAGTTGAAGATCATGTCGAACAAGGCCAGGGTCTGGCCATAGAAGGGGTTGAGCGCCCTGAAGTCCATCACCGTCAACGGCTGGCCCGGCAAGGTCGCAGCCATCAAGTCCTGCAATCGGGCGGCCGCCGCAGCGGTCTGATCGGTGCGCTTGAGTTGCACCATGATCGCGGTGGCCCGAGGCTCGGCGCGGCCATAGACCAGTTGCTGGGCTTGCTTGAGGTGCAGCAACAGTGCGACCTCGTCGAGTTCCTTGAAGCCCTGGTCCTCGGCCGCCAGCACCTGCAAACCCACCACATTGGGCCTGCCCCGACCCTGACCCGCCAACAACTCGATCCGCGCACCCCGGCGCCCAGTACCGGCCTCGGCAGGCACGGCTTCGAGCGCGGACAAGGCGGCGATGTCAGCCGGCAAGGCTGGGCCTGCGGTCGGCACGGCCACGCTCAACGGTCGTGGGCAGTCCTTGATCGCCAACGCATCGCACAGCAGCAAGACCCTGGCGACGCCAACACCGAC
>RGQD01000409.1 GCA_010030205.1 Betaproteobacteria bacterium | reverse complement strand
GGCATGCGCAAGCGCGCCAGCATGGCCCAGACCCTGGTGCTGGACCCCGACATCTTGCTGATGGACGAGCCGTTCTCGGCGCTGGACATCCAGACCCGGCAGCTGATGGAAAACGAATTGCTCGCGCTGTGGCAGGCCAAGCGCAAAGCGGTGCTGTTCATCACCCATGATCTGGACGAGGCGATCGCGCTGAGCGACCGCGTCGTCGTGCTGAGCGCGGGCCCGGCCTCGCACCCGATCGGCGAGTTCAAGGTCGACCTGGAACGGCCGCGCGATGTGGCCGAGGTGCGCACGACACCGCGCTTCATCGAACTGCACCGGGCGATCTGGGCCGTGCTGCGCGACGAGGTGCTCAAGGGCTACCAGCAGCAACTCCACGCCAAGGCGGCCTGAACCCATGTGGAAGACTTTGCAACCCAAACCGAGCAATCTGCGGGTCTGGCAGCTCGCGCTGCTGCTGGCGGTCTTTGCGGTCTGGCATTTGCTGACCAGCCCTGGCCTGCTGCCGCCGATGGTGTTTGAGAACGACCAGCAGGCGGCGTTCTTCTTCGGTGGACTTTGGCTGGCGCTGCAACCGATGGCCAGCGCGCTGCTCGAGCCCTACATCAAGGCGATGAACGCGATGCCGCGCATCATTCTGGCGCCGATCTTCGCGGTCTGGTTTGGTCTGGGCATCGCCAGCAAGGTGGCGTTGGGCGTCACGCTGGTGTTCTTCATCGTCTTCTTCAACGTCTACCAAGGCGTCAAAGAGGTCAGCCCGGTGATCCTGGCCAACGCCAGGATGCTAGGCGCGTCGCCGCGCCAGTTGCTGCGCCATGTCTACCTGCCGAGCGCAACGAGCTGGGTGTTCTCCAGCCTGCACACCAGCGTCGGCCTGGCTTTCGTCGGCGCGGTGGTCGGCGAATACCTGGGATCTGCCAGCGGCGTGGGCTACCTGATCCACCAGGCCGAGGGCGTTTTCGACATCAACACCGTGATGGCTGGCATTCTGGTGTTGACCGGTTTCGCGCTCGCGCTCGACGGCGCCGTGGGCTGGATAGAAGCCAGGCTGATGGTCTGGCGGCCATCGGGCGGCGAGACCGAGAAGCTCTGAGAGCCCCCCGCTCCGATCTTGGCCCAAGCGGGCTGAGCTTGTAGCGGGACGCCACTCGCACCCATGTCATTACATTGCATCCATGTCACTTGACCCTCTCGCACCGCAGTCACCAGCGTCGGATCGGCCAGCGCCAGCCGATTCATCGCAAAGCCAAAGCGTCTGGCATCGGCGACTGCTGCCCGGGTCGATCACGCCCGGCCACCCGGAACATGCACAGGCTGCGGCGCAACTGATTGTCAGCACCGACGAACACCTCTTCAAGTTCTGCGGCGGCGGCACGCTGGACCCCTGGCTCGAATTGGCGCAAGCCGAATGGCGCGCCATTGACGGAATCTACTCGCATCGATTCGCCAAGGTCTTGGAGATTGACGGGGCCGTCAAAGCGCTGGTCTTGGCATTTCCCTCACAAGCCGGCGCCGCCGCACTCGATTGGCGAATGACGAACTCCCGGCAAGCGATGGCGGCCCAACAGTGGCAAGAGGTTTTTGACCGGTTCAGCCAGATATTCAGAACATCGCCGTCGCGCCAGAGTTGAAGGGGCAAGGCATCGGGCGGGCACTGCTGGAACTGGTCGTCGAATTCGCCCGATCAGAGGGCTTCAACAGCCTCACGCTGGATGTCGATGCGACGACCCCTGCGGTGAGTTTTTATCAAAAGATTGGCTTCCTCACGACCCAAACCGTCGAACTGCCGCCGCTGGGCATGAACCCACATCTGCGAATGGCCATGTCCATAGCGCCAGCTATCGTGCGCTAAGCTGCGGCCCGATCAGTCGCCGAGCGTCTCTGCCCAGGACAGCGCTTGCAAATGCGCCTTGTTGACCTGGTGTCGATCCAGCGACAGCGCTGATGCCAAGCGCGCGACCTCGGTACTGTCGCCACTCTCGCAGGCCAGCGTCAGCTCCAAAATTGGCGCCAGCGGTCCGCCACGGTGCAGCAAGGCGTCATTGATATTGGCCGGCAAGGACAGATTGACCAAGGCGGATTCCATCGACATGCTCAGCATGGTGTCGAGCAGCGAAAACACCCCGACGACAAAAGCGCTGTCGGATTCTTCGTTCGACAGGAGCTGCGCCGTCAACAGTTCCATCAAACGCCCGCGAACCACGGCCGTTGCCCCGACCGCCTGCGGCGCGCCCCCAAGGCTGGCGCTGGTCATCAACAACGCAGCCCATTTGAACAGGCGCTTGTGCCCCAGCAGCATCACGGCATGGCGGAACGAAGTGACTTCGGTTCGCATGCCGAAACCGGCGGAATTGATGAAGCGAAGCAGGATGAAAGACAGGGTGGGTTCGCGCTTGAAGACCTCCTCTATGTCTTCGTCGCTGGCCTGCTGCCGCACCATGTTGATCAACTGCAGAATCGAGGCTTGCGCGGGTCGCACCTTCTGGGCTGGCGCCAGCACGAGCTGCGAAAACCACTGACCTTGAAACAACGGAAAACCTGCACTGCTCGCATGCACATGCTGCTGGGCAGTTTCAACATTCCCGGCAATCAAGATCGCATTGGACTTGGATTTCGCCAACTTCACCAACGCACTCAAAGACCCGGCCTCGACCGCCGACAGGTCGAACTTGATGAACGATGCCAGCGGCACCCAAGACTCGTAGGCTGGTGTCAACACCGAGTCGTCGAAGGCAAACCGGAAACCGGAGCGCCTAATGGCCTGCAGGCTAACCAGCCGCTGCTGTATCAACTCGTCAGGCGCATCCGGTAGCGCAAGGACCTCGAGCACCATGTTGCCCTGGGTGGCGAGTTCAAGATCCCTCGAGTCCAGGCTTTCGTGACTGCAACTGATGAAAATAGTCTTTTGCCCCGCCACCGCCTTGTTGTTCGTGAGCGTCAGCACATTGAGAAGCAGTTGCGTATCCGCCACTGCTGCAGACTCATCGGCGGGGTCCAAGAAAGCATGTAGCCAAAGACCTCGTGCTTGTCATTCAATATCGCTCGACGCGCAATGACCGAAGCTTTGGCTGCGCCTGC
This sequence comes from Betaproteobacteria bacterium, assembly GCA_010030205.1. Lineage (GTDB taxonomy): Bacteria > Pseudomonadota > Gammaproteobacteria > Burkholderiales > Burkholderiaceae_C > Pseudaquabacterium. The sequence goes on along the minus strand of RGQD01000409.1, from coordinate 561 downwards.
CGGCGACGGGGAAGAGGGTGATGAGGGCACGGGACGGGTCGGCAGGTAGATTTCAACAAGGCGCTGGGAATTCGCTCGCGAACATCCCGACGGCCGCACGACTTAAGTCAGGCGCCACGCCAGTCGCCGAACCTGACCCTGACAGACCTGACCCTGACAGACCGTGACCCTGACAGACCGTCAAGATCCAGCGTCGGGCAGAAATGCGCAAAGGCAGCGGCTGAAAAACCGGGCGGACAGCACCAGTCCTTGGTCGAAGCACTCAGTCGATGATGACAAACACAGGCACCATCAACATGAGCGATTTTAGCAACTTGCGCCTCAAGGCTCCTGGCCGACGATGCTCCACTCGTTCAGCGTCAATCGAAAGCCTCTCCAGTTCAACTGCGGCGCACAGGTCACTGGATCGGTGTCGTATCGAATGACCCTGATCGCAACGATCGAGTCGTGCCCGAACAACGGCGCACCATCAGAAAATGTTTCCACCGTGGGATCCCAGACGCGAATACCAGAGCCCTGGGGGTCCAGCACCGCGACGCACTCGTGGTAGACCAGCGTGCC
>RGQD01000408.1 GCA_010030205.1 Betaproteobacteria bacterium | reverse complement strand
ACAGGCACGCAAGGGCAAGCTGGGCGTCGTCGGCTACTGCATGTCCGGGCGCTTCGTGTTCCGGGTGGCAGGTGCATTTCCCGAGCGCGTGGCCGCGTCCGCGTCGGTCTACGGTGCGCGCCTGATGACCGACCTGCCCGATTCCGCACACCTGCTGGCTGACCGCATCCAAGGCGAGATGTACTTCGCCTGCGCGCAGCACGACATCTATGCGTCACCCGAGACGCTGGTGAAGCTTCAGCAAGTCATCGACCTTGCGAAAATCGACGCGTCGATCGAGGTCTACGAAGAAGCGCACCACGGCTTTGCGTTCCACACGCGCAAGTCGGTCTACAACAAGCATGCCACCGAGCGGCACTGGGAGAGGCTGTTCGATCTCTTCCGGCGCAAGCTCTGACAAGAATTCAACCACGAACAAAGGCCAAGCGCGCGACCAGCGCGAATGCCGGCAATGAACTTACCCAACGTAAACTGACGAAATCGTGGGCCATCAAGTCCTGGCGGCCTGCCTGCAAACTGGCCAGCACGCAGCCGGTCGCTGGCACACCGCCATCAACCTTCATCAACCGTCATCAATAGCCGCCACCGGCGGCCCAGCGGAGCAAACCCTTGAGCACTGTCGACAAGGCCTTGGACACCGCGCTGGCGTACCTGCCGCGCTGGGTGGCTTACCAGATGCGCGCCACCGAGCAGCCCGGCTGCTCGTTTGCAGTGGCCCGCCACGGCAAGGTGGTGGCTGAATTCGCGATCGGCCAAGCCGATGCGGCGCGCAAGTTGACACCGCGACACCGATTTCGCGTTGCCTCGCACTCAAAGACCTTCACCGCAGCGGCCGTGCTCAAGCTGCGGGAAATTGGACGCTGGCAGCTCGACGATGCCGTGGGGCGCTACGTGCCGGGGCTGCATCCGCAGGTGGCATCGGCCACGCTGACCCAGTTGCTGTCGCACAGCGCGGGCCTGGTTCGCGACGGTGCCGATGCCGGCCAGTGGGCCGACCGACGACCGTTCCTGGACCCAGCTGGCTTGCTGGCCGACTTGGCTGCCGGCCCGGTGCTGACGGCCAACACCCGATTCAAGTACTCGAACCATGGATACGGTCTGCTGGGGCTGGCGATCGCCAACTGCACGGGCGAGCCCTACAACGACTGGGTCGCGCGCGAGATCGTCGCTGCGTCCGGTTTGCGCGAAACAACGCCCGACATGCCGCCGGCTTCGGCCTCAGCAACCGGCCCGGCCTTCCCGTTCGCCCGAGGTCACAGCGCCAAGTGGCCGCTCGGTCGGCGCTTGCTGATCCCCGGCGACAACCCGACCGATGCCCTGTCTTCGGCCACCGGCTTTGTCAGCACCGCCGCCGATCTGGCGCGCTTCTACAGCAGCCTGATGCCAGACGCCAAGACCAGCGTGCTGTCACCGGCGAGTCGACTCGAGATGCTGCGCCGCCAGTGGCGCGATCCGCACAGCAGCATCGAGCGCTGGTATGGCCTGGGCACGATCAGTGGCCCGACCGCGGGCGCTGGCGCCGACTGGGACTGGTTCGGCCACACCGGTGGTTTTCAGGGCACCATCACGCGCACTGTCTGCCTGCCGCAGCAAGGCCTGTGCCTGTCAGCGCTGAGCAACGCAGCCGATGGCGCGTCGCACACCTGGATCGACGGTGCGCTGCAGATCCTGCGCGCCCACCTGCAGTACGGCGCGCCAACGCCACACACCGCCGACTGGCGCGGGCGCTGGTACGGCCTGTCGGGCGCGTTTGACCTGCTGCCGATGGCAGACCGAGTGCTGGTGGCCAATCCGGCCCTGGCCAACCCGCTGCAGGACGCCATGCAGATCGAACCGATCGGCGATGCGGGTGAGGGCCGCATCGCCTTGGCTGGCGGATTTGGCAGCCATGGCGAGCCAGCGCGTCTGCAGCGTGATGCGCGAGGCCGCGCCAAGGCGCTGTGGCTGGGCGGCAGCCGGTTACAGACCGAAGCACAGATCGTCCGAGAATTGCAGGCGCGTTACGACACGGCTTGACGCCACCTGCAGCGCTCGGTGCATGCCGCGGCAACGACTTCAGGCCGCTACAGTCAGGCCCTGCTTTGTCAGGTGCTGGCGCCGACGCTGTTTTGAGCCATCTTCTGACGATAGCCAGACTGGCTCGCAAGCATCGGTTTGACCCGTGTCAGGCCGCAGCAGGACCGGTCAGCCGAGGCTTGCTGCGCTTGCTGGGCACCGGCGCCATGAGCGCGGCCTTCTCCTGGCGCTGGGCCTCGAGGTAATCGTTGATGATCCGCAGATGCGCGGCCATCGCGTCGCAGGCCCGGTCGGCATTGCGGGCGCGAATGTGCTGCAAGACCTGGCGGCGCACCGCGATGATGTCTTCGCGCGGCTTGGGGTCGATCCGACGCCGCTGCGGCTGATGTCGAACTGCTCGGCCAGATCGCGCTCACCGGGCAAGCGGTGGCCAGGCTGGAGCGAACCGTCAGCCACCTGCCGGCGGATCTGGTCGCAAACAGCCTCAAAGGTGCGGCGAGTTCTGACGGGCTCGAACACCGGTGCGGCAGTGGTCGGCGCCTCCAACGCGGCTTGAACCGGTGCTTTCACTGGCGTCTTGGCTGAAGCCTTGGTGGCGGCCTTTGATGGCGCTTTGACCAGAGCGGTCACTGGCAGTTTGCTTGCAGCCATGCGGGGTCCTCTGTCTGTGCGGCGGGCATGCCGCTTGATGCGTTGATGCTAACGCCCAGACTGGTGGAATTTTCAACCAATCCACTTATTGGTTGATCCTTTAATTTGTTCTGTAGTGACAAGGCTTGTCGATGCAGGTCTGAGCTGGCGGCACCGGTTGACGACAATCCAATGCTCGACAAGCCCCCAGCCCGAACCGAGGATGACCGCATGAAGACTGCAAACCAGCCCACAGCCTCTCAAGCAAATGTGGCTTTGCCACTTTGTTTGACCCCCATGGGGGGCGGCCGGCTTCGGCCGGCCTCGGGGCACACAGAAGCTGCCGTGAAACCCATAGAGGTGTCAGCATGAGCACCCCCGAAGGCGTGCGCTGCGACCGCGATGGACCGGTACTGGTGATCACACTGTGCCGCGAGCACAAGCGCAATGCGGTCGACCGCGCGCTGGCGGACGCGATAGACCTCGCCCTGAACCAGTTAGAGGACGACCCCGACCTGCGTGTGGGCGTGCTGACCGGCGGCACGCAGGTCTTTTGCGCTGGCAGCGACCTGAGGTCGCGCGGCGACTACGTCACCGACCGTGGCGGCGAGTACGGCGTGATCCGCAGGCGCCGCGGCAAACCGCTGATCGCCGCGGTCGAAGGCCTGGCCTTGGGCGGCGGCATGGAGATCGTGCTGGCTTGCGACATGGTGGTCGCGGCCACCGATGCCCGCTTTGGCTTGCCCGAGGTGATGCGCGGCGTGTTGCCGACCTGCGGCGCACTGTTCCGCGCGCTGGTGGCGCTGCCACCCAACATCGCGCGCGAGATGGTGCTCAGCGGTGAACCCATCGATGCGGCACGCGCCCATGCGCTTGGACTGGTCAACCAGCTGAGCGCGCCGGGCGAGGCCTTGGCCCGCGCGCTGGTGCTGGCACGGCGCATCGGCGACAACGCGCCGCTGTCGGTGCAGGCCAGCCTGCAGGCGATGAACGGGCTGCTGGCCGCTGCGGATGC
>RGQD01000407.1 GCA_010030205.1 Betaproteobacteria bacterium | reverse complement strand
TGCAAAACAAAAGCCCGTTGACAAGTTCAGCATGCGCATTCTTTTGAATGAAGCCTTGACTCGATTGCAGAACCTGCCGGAAATCGCTCGTGGATTCTTTCGACATCCAGAGTGCGCTCGATTCGTGCGAACTAAATCGCTTTATTTCTTAGTAACGCTTTTGTAGCTACTCCCTGTTCGACAGGTGCTGCAAGCATACCTTGAAAAGCAGCAGTGGTATAACGCACGCTTGCCGGATATGTTGACATGTTAATTTCCTTTAATAATTATTAAATGCGACTAAAAGGTCAACTTGAACTAGCGCTGAAAATTGTCAATTCAATTTCTTATGAATTACCTTTCTTAAAAAATAACATAGAGACTGATGCTGGACGAAGCCGTGACAATTAAAGAATTTGAGGACAATTTGCAATGTGCCTGCTGATTAGAAAGCTACCTAAAGAGCTAGTTTTTCAAATCTTTAATTTTTCGAGTCTTTGCTCCTCCGTCATCTCATCACAGCGACTACTCCGATCTGGCATTCGAAGCCGCTCATGTGTCCCTTTCCTTGGTCTCTTTCCTTGGTCCATAAATTCGATTAAATTGTTTGAATACAGCCCAAGTGATGAATGTCATGCTTATCACAGCTATATGCCCCAACATGTTGTACCCAATTAGCAAAAAATCTCCAAAGTACAGCCCGAAAGCCAAACACCAAAAACATGCTAGAAGAATAGTGGCGAGGTACCTAATGTGAGGTGGTGCGTGTCTTAGAGGATTGAGGTTTGGGTCTAAAACTTTACGACCTTTTTGAAATAAGAAATAGAAAAATTTTAAAACTGAATACATTTAAACTCCAAAAAATTTTGTTTCACTATGCGTACCCTGTAACGGTTTTCAACTCTTCATTTGTCAAATTGCTCCTGCTCTGAATTTTCGGTCACGGAATAGACCGGGTGATTTTGTTGTCGCGGTCATAAGCCTTGCGTTAGTTAATGGTTATGCCCGCACTTCGGTGTTTACAATTTTTGAACGGTTTGTGTGAATTCTAAATCCGTGACCCGGAATCTGGCCTCCAGGTCCAAGCCTCTGACCTGATTGAGGAAAGGGTCAAGGCCAGCCAATCCTCGCTAGGTGTCACCCTGCGGGTGGTTGACGAGTCTCTTCTGTGCACCAGAGTGGCGTGTCAAAGCATCTGGTCTTTTTGCAAAAAAGAGACAGCAACCTGTCACGCGTCGGCTACACAAGGGTCGGTTCCTCGGGTCAATCCCTGGCTGTGCAGCTTGACAAGTTGCCTGACTGTGATCGCGTTTTCCAAGAAAAGCAATCGGGTCGGTCAGCATTTGGTCAGTGACCACGACGCCATCGCATCGGATGCGCCCCGTCGACTACGCGCTCGGCGCTGTCGCGACCCGGTCGATCGCCCCGCTCAGCGCGACGATCGCCACCTTCACGTCAACCGGCGGCATTGAGCTCGCCGCCACCTCACGCCTCAGACGTGCCTTCCGGATGATCCCGAAGACCAAGGCAGGGTAGAACTCCTTACCCGTGCTCGAGAGGACGCCAAGGGCATTCAGGTGATCCGCGATGGCGCGACGGGTCATGCCCTCCCGGTGCATGACCATCATCCGGTCGATCAGTGACTGATGCGCTGGGTTCAGGGTGTGAACCAACAGCCCTCGAGATTGGACCGTGACCCGAACCGTCAGGGCATGCGTTGCCTTTCGCCAGAGCTGACGAAAGGTATCAACGACATCACTCCACCGTCACGCTCTTGGCCAAGTTGCGCGGCTTGTCGACGTCGGTGCCTCGGGCGCAGGCGGTGTGGTAGGCCAGCAGCTGCAAGGTCACGACATGCAGGATCGGTGACAACGCGCCGTAGTGCTCGGGCATGCGGATCACGTGCACGCCAGGCTCGCTGCGGATGTGGCTGTCGCTGTCGGCAAACACGAACAGCTCGCCACCCCGGGCGCGCACTTCCTGCAGGTTGCTCTTGAGCTTGTCCAGCAAGGCGTCGTTGGGCGCGATCGTCACCACCGGCATCGACGAGGTCACCAGCGCCAGCGGGCCGTGCTTCAACTCACCCGCCGGGTAGGCCTCGGCGTGGATGTAGCTGATCTCCTTCAATTTCAGCGCACCTTCCTGGGCGATCGGGTAGTGCAGGCCGCGTCCGAGGAACAGCGCATTTTCCTTGCGTGCGAACTCGGCCGCCCAGGCGATCACCTGGGGCTCGAGCGCCAGCACTGCCTGCACCGCGACCGGCAGGTGGCGCAGCGCCTTGATGTGCTCGGCCTCCTGGGCCTGGCTGAGCCGACCGCGCAACTGGGCGAGCGTCAAGGTCAGCAGGAACAAAGCCACCAGCTGGGTCGTGAAAGCCTTGGTCGAGGCGACGCCGATCTCGACGCCGGCCCGCGTCAGGAAGTGCAGCTTGCACTCTCGAACCATCGCGCTGGTCGCGCCGTTGCAGATCGTCAGCGTGTGCGGCTGACCCAGGCTGCGCGCGTGTTTTAGCGCGGCCAGCGTGTCGGCGGTCTCGCCGCTCTGGCTGATCGTCACGACCAATGTGCGCGGATCGGGCACGCTGTCGCGGTAGCGGTATTCGCTGGCGACCTCCACGCTGCAGGGGATACCGGCGATCGACTCGAGCCAGTACTTGGCAGTGCTGCCGGCGTAATAGCTGGTGCCGCAGGCCAGGATCAGCACCCGGTCGATCTGCTTGAAGACCTGGTAAGCACCATCGCCGAACAGCTCGGGCGTGATGCCGGCCACCGACTCCAAGGTGTCAGAGATCGCGCGCGGCTGCTCGAAGATCTCTTTTTGCATGTAGTGCTGGTACGGCCCCAGCTCGGCAGCGCCGGTGTGGGCATGGACGGTCCGGACCTCGCGCTGCACCGGCTGGAACCGGCCATCGGCCTGGCGCGCGCTGATCCAGTGCTTGCCCAGTTGCAGGTCGACCACATCGCCCTCTTCGAGGTAGACGATCTGGTCGGTGACGCCTGCCAGCGCCATCGCGTCAGACGCCAGAAAGGCCTCGCCTTGGCCCTCGTGCTGACCCAGGCCCAACACCAGCGGCGAGCCCTCGCGCGCACCCACCACCCGGTGCGGCTCGTCGCGACAGAACACAGCGATCGCGTAAGCACCCTTGAGCTGCAGCGTGGCGCGCTGCACCGCGTCGAACAGGTCGCCGTCGTAGAGCTGGTGCACCAGATGGGCGATGACCTCGGTGTCGGTCTGGCTCTCGAACACATAGCCCTTGCGCTGCAGCTGTTCGCGCAGCTCATCGTGGTTCTCGATGATGCCGTTGTGCACCAGCGCGATCCGGTCGCTAGAGAAATGAGGGTGGGCGTTGTGCAGCGCCGGCACGCCGTGGGTGGCCCAGCGGGTGTGCGCGATACCGGTGCCGCCCAGCACTTGGTCCTCGACAACCTGCAGGCCTAACTCGGCCACACGGCTGGTGCTGCGGGTGCGGCGCAAGCCGCCGCCTTGGTGCACGGCGACGCCGCAGGAGTCATAACCCCGGTATTCAAGCCGCTTCAGACCCTCGACGAGGATAGGGACGATGTTGCGATGGCTGACAGCGCCGACGATGCCACACATGGTTGAATCCTTGCTGAAGCGATGGAGGCCAGATCCTAGTGAAGACCAAGAAAAATATGTGCTAATTTTTTTGCAAATTTAGAAATATTC
>RGQD01000406.1 GCA_010030205.1 Betaproteobacteria bacterium | reverse complement strand
GCTGTGATCGATCGACGACTCAAGGTCGATCGCCTCTGGTCAGTGGCCATCGCCTTGGGCATCGGCTTGCTGTTGCTTGCGATTCTGGCCGCGTACTTGCACACCGGCACCGCCAAGACTGACATGGCTGTGCTGGTTGACCTTTACGCGAGCCTGTGTGTGATCCTGGTCCTGGTCCTGGCCCTCGGTGCGCGCTGGAACGCGATCCGTGGAAAAAGGTCCCGTATTGAACTGAGGGCTACGCTGCGTGCTGAACATGCTGAGCGTGTCTTGGTCACCAATCGACAGGCGCAAGCAGAGCTGCTGCAGTTGCACGAGGAAAAGAACGCGCTGTTGATCGAAGGTGAGCGCAATCAGGCAATGCTGCGCGAGTCCCTCAAAGATTTGCAGCATGCGCATCAGCTCGGCAGGATAGGCACCTGGGAAGCCGACCCGTCCTCCCAAGCCGCTGTCTACTCGGAGCGTGAGCGGTATTACGTGCCTGAGAGCTGGCAGCGATTGCAGGCGGCGATCGATCTGGCCTTCGCCGTTTTCGAGCCCTTTGTGCTAGATCTTGAACTGCTGCCCGCTCCAGGGTCTGCACGTTGGATCGAGGCCCGTGGTGCAGTCGAGTTTGACACATCTGGACGAGTGGTTAAGCTGTTAGGCACAGTGCAAGACATCACCGAGCGCTACCTTTTGCAGCAAGCCACCGCTGCCAGTACCGCTGCAGGCTTGGCTGAATCGATGGCCAATCGCAACCGCAGCGAGTTTCTGGCCCGCGTCAGCCACGAGATGCGAACACCGCTCAATGCGGTGATGGGGTTCGCGCAGTTGCTCGCGCTGGAGCCGACCGTGTGCGCTACACCCGCTATCGTCCAGCAGGTCGGTCTGATCCAGAGTGCGGCCGACCAGCTGAAGTCGATGATCGACGACGTGCTGGACTTGTCGCGTATCCAGTCCGGCGGCTTGCGCTGGGTGTCCGAGGTCTGCAGCGTTGGCCCGTTGGCCGCCGAATGCCTGTCATGGTTGGCGGCCGTCGCTATGGCCCGGCAAGTCAGCCTCCATCTGAATGATCCACACCATGGCTGGCGGGCGGTCGCCGACCATCGCCGCTTGCGCCAGATTCTGATCAACCTGCTGAGCAATGCGATCAAGTACAACCGCATCGGCGGCTCGGTCTGGCTGTCGCTGTCGCACGAGCCAGGTTCGGACGCCGCAGCCGCTGGCTGGGTCTGCATGGCCGTCAGCGACACCGGACCGGGATTGACCCAGGGTCAGATCGATGCGCTGTACCAGCCTTTCAACCGACTGGGCGCCGAACTCGGCGAGGTCGAAGGCACCGGGCTGGGGCTGTCGGTGGCGCGCGATCTGGCCGAGGCGATGGGCGGCTCGCTGCAGGTTCGTAGCGAACCCGGCAAGGGGTCGGTGTTCACACTGCGACTGGTCGCGGCCGAGCCGCTCAGCGATGTCGACCTTGTCGCCACACGGATCGCCCGCGTTGCCGAGCCAGCCGACGTCGTTCAGGTCGAGTTGTGTCGCGGCCCGCCGCGGCCCTTTGTCGTGCTCTATGCCGAGGACAACCGGCTCAACGTGATGGTGATGCGCCACGCGATCAAGCGCTTGGCCGGTGTTCGCCTGGAGGTCGCCAACGACGGCGCCATGGGCTTGGCGCTGGCCCAGCGTCTGCGCCCCGACCTGCTGCTGCTCGACATGAACATGCCGGTGCTCAGCGGCACCGAGGTGATGCTGCGCGTGCGTGCGGACCCGGCGCTCGCAACGCTGACCTGCGTCGCCGTCTCGGCCAACTCGCTGCCAGAGGACATCGAGCGTGCGATGTCTGCGGGCTTTGATGACTACATCACCAAGCCGTTTGCGGTCGCTCGCGTGCTTGATCTGGTTGACCGACTGCGCCGGGGTGCAGGCCCAAATCCTGGGCCCGAGCGCGGTATCGGCGTCGCGTAGCCAGTCGTGGGCGACCGCTGGGTCAGACTCCCAGCGGCGCAATGCAGTACTCCTTGCGCGCCTTCATCCGCAAGACCGACATCGCCCACGGGCATCGCGCCAATCGCCGGGTGGGCGTGCTGGGCCAGCGAGTGGCCTCACTGCTGGGCGCACTGGGCGCTCCTGGTCTTGCGGTGCGCGCGGCTGTAGGCCTGCGCGCAACGCTGAACGTCATCACGGGCACCACCGGACACAGCGCCTGGCGTTGGGTCTACGCATGCGCGATCGGGTCCACGCCACGCCGCGCCAGCACTCGCCGCTCAACAAACCGTAGCGCTCAGGCAGCCTCGCGGTGCTCGATAGCCAGCGGCCAGGCGCCCAGCTTCGCGGCCTCGAGGATCACGGTTTCAACCACCGTTCCGTCTGCGGCGTAGCTGACATGCGTGTTCCAGTCCTGCGACACCTCACGCACGATGGGCTTGTCGGACAGGCGGATGACCAGCGTGTCGTCATCGTCGAAGTAGGTGGTTTTCATGACATCAACTCCCATCGGTGCATCACGGTCTTGACAATCACGGCGTTTTCGAGAACCAACGCCAGACACAGCAGATTGTCATCTCTGCCGGCAACATTCAGCCAAGCCCACAAATGCGATTCGTCGCTGTAGCGCGTATCCCCTTCATCGATCAGGCGTAGAAGCAAGGCATCGGACACCGAGCGCTCAGCCATGCGTTGCGCCGCATGTCGGGTGACGACGATGGGGCGGTTGAACCGAACGCTGTGCATGATGCTACTTTGCCGGCCGTTGGGCAGCCAGTCAACCCGATCCTGTGACATAAAAAGGCTGAGCGAGTCAAGCGAACGACCAAGGCTGAAACGATCACCTATCCGCCATGGTCGTCAGATACCTCGCCCAGTCCTGCGCGCTTGAGTCCACTGCCGCGCCGGTAAGCCTCCTCGACCTTGTCGCCCACCTTGTGGGTCGGTGCCATCTCGGCCAACTCGCTGCCAGAGGACATCGAGCGTGCGATGTCTGCGGGCTTTGATGCCTACATCACCAAGCCGTTTGCGGTCGCTCGCGTGCTCGACTTGGTGGAGCGGCTGCGCCGGCAAGCGGGCATGAAAGCCGATGGTTTGCCACAGGAGTTGCTGGACCGCATCTGAGCTGGTGTTGGGCAGCTCAGGCGTCGGGTGGGGTGGTGGCTTCGACGCCGGCCAGCGCTGGCGGGCTCTTCATGCCCTTCAGCCCGATCAGCACCAGCCGTCCTGGCCCTTGCACCAGCGCTGGCGTGAGCTGCCAGCGCCCGCCGGCCACTTGCAGCAGCCAGCCTGCGCCGTTGGGGCGATGCGGGTCGGCCAACAAGGCCTTGGCCCGCAGCACGCCGCTGTCGGGTGCCGCCAGCGCCGCGCCCAGAGCCGCCAGGTCGGTGCCCGGCGCCAGCGCTAGGCTGCGGCTGGCGAACACGCTGTGGGCACTGGTCCGGCCGAAGGAGCCGATCTCGCGCGCCCGGAAGCCCGCCAGACCCTCGTCGCCATCGCCATCGGCACCGCCATCGCCATCGCCATCGCTAAGCGTTGGCGGCGCTGCGACCGCTTCGGCTTTTGCACCCGCCGTGGCGCGCCAGCCCAGCACCAGTTCGGGCGGCAGCTCGGTGGCTGCGCAGGCCATCATCTTGGCCCCGGGTGCCAGGGCTTGCAGCCAGGGCATCAAGTCGGCCAGCGCGGCGGCGTCGACCAGGTCGGTCTTGT
>RGQD01000405.1 GCA_010030205.1 Betaproteobacteria bacterium | reverse complement strand
TCGCGCTTGCAAGCGCGAACCCCTCCTGAGGCGCAAGACCGCGCGCAGGCGCGCTCCTGCGTCCACAGTCGGCCTGCAGCCCCAGGTGCGTGAGGATCTTCTCGATCACCGGCTGTTCCAGGATCGCGGCAATGATCTTCGGCTCGCTTCCACAGTTCGGGCGGTGCTCGAGGTCGATCTCGAAGACTCGCTTGCGCGGCCGTACCCAGCTCATGCGCACTGGCCCGCAACGCACACAGCTTGACTCACGCTCGGCGGGTGGCGCGGCGAGTCGGCGGACCACCCCGTGGCAGCGGTTGCCTCGGCGCAGTGTGCCGTCACCGCTGTTGCCGGCATGGTGCACGTCGGGGTCGGCGTTCGGGTCCGAATCGATTTCGCTGGCATCCATGTGGCGGGATCCTCCATGAAGACGTGGAAATACCGAATCCAACGCGGGGCGAAGCCGCATAAGCTGCCGTTTTCAACGAAACGCCGCCACAACATGCTGAGCATCGCCCCGCCGCCCCGCAGCCGCCTGCCCTTCCCTTACCGTGACGAAGCCGCCGTGGTGACCGATTCGCTTGCCACTTTGCAAGGCGGGCTGCTCTGGCCGGCCGTGATCTCCGCCGCCATGCCCTGGGTGCGCGCGGTGCGCGAGCAGCCGGCGCCGTTCTGGGCGATGGAGTCGCTGCTGCGCGAGTACCCGATTTCCAGCGCCGAAGGCCTGGCCCTGATGCGGCTGGCCGAAGCGCTGCTGCGCGTTCCCGACGCCGAAACCGCCATCGCACTGACCGCCGACCAGCTGGGCCGCGCTGACTTCGAAGGCGCGTCCGCAGGCACGCCGCACAAGATGCTGGCCAGCCTGTCGGCCAGCGCCATCTCGCTGTCGAAGCGCTTCCTGCCCGACAGCGAGAATCCGCCCGGCGTGCTGCAGCGCCTGGGTGCTCGCACCGTGGTGGCGGCCACCGTGCGCGCCATCCAGTTGCTCGGCCGGCAGTTCGTGCTCGGCCGCACCATTGGCGCATCTCGATCAAGCTCAGCGCGCTCTTCTCGCGCTATGAAGACGCGCAGCGCGAGCGCGTGTTTGCCGAGTTGCTGCCGCGCGTCGAAGGCCTGATCGAACTGGCGGCGCGGGCCAACCTGAACCTGACCATCGACGCCGAAGAGTGCGACCGGCTGGAGCTCTCGCTCGACGTCTTCGAGGCCCTGGCCGCCCACATTGCCCAGCGCCACCCGCAGTGGCAGGGCTTCGGGTTGGCGGTACAGGCTTACCAGACGCGCTCGCTGGCGGTGATCGACGAAGTGGCGCGCATCGCACGCGCCCATGGCCTGCGCTTCATGTTGCGGCTGGTGAAAGGCGCGTACTGGGACGGCGAAATCAAGCGCGCGCAGGAAGGCGGGCTGCCGACTTACCCGGTGTTCACCCACAAGCACCACACCGACATTTCCTACGTGGCCTGCGCGCGCGCGCTGATCCAGCACGCCGAGGTGATCTACCCGCAGTTCGCCACCCACAACGCCGGCACCATCGCGGCCATATTGCAGATGGCGCGCGCGGCAGAGGCGCCCTTTGAGCTTCAGCGTCTGCACGGCATGGGCGAAGGTGTCTACCGCGAGGTGATGAAGGACGGCAGCGTGCCTTGCCGCGTCTACGCCCCGGTGGGTGAGCACCGCGACCTGCTGGCCTACCTCGTCCGCCGCCTACTGGAAAACGGCGCCAACTCGTCCTTCGTGCACCAGCTGGCCGACGAGACGGTGGCCGCCGAGGAACTGCTGGCCTCACCGCTGCAGGCCGTCACGGCGCTGGCGTTCCCGCTGCCCGGCGACCTGTACGGCCCTTCGCGTCGCAATTCCACCGGCGCCGATCTCAGCTGCCTGGCGATGCGCCAGCCTTTCGACGACGCGCTGGCCAGCGTGCAGGTCGAAGCGGTGTCCGCCGCCAGCGCCGACGAGGTGACGGCCACGATGGCCCGCCTGCAGAGCGGATTCGCCGGCTGGAGCGCCCGCCCGGTAAACGAGCGCGCCGCGCTGCTCAGGCGCGCCGCCGACGCACTCGACGCCCGTTGCCCCGAGTTCTGCGCCCTGCTCATCAAGGAAGCGCACAAGACCCTGGGCGACTGCATCGCCGAAGTGCGCGAAGCCGTCGACTTCTGCCGCTACTACGCTGAGCAGGCCGAAAGCAAATTGCAGGAACAGGTGCTGCCCGGCCCCACCGGTGAAAGCAATGTGCTGCGCCTGCACGGCCGCGGCGTCTTCGTCTGCATCAGCCCGTGGAACTTCCCGCTCGCCATCTTCGCCGGCCAGGTGGTGGCCGCGCTGGTGACGGGCAACACGGTGGCAGCCAAACCCGCCGAACAGACGCCGGTGGTGGCGCGCCGCTTCATTGCCCTGCTGTACGAAGTCGGCGTGCCCGAAGACGCGGTGGCCTGGCTGCACGGCGCCGGTGAAACCGTGGGCGCCGCGCTGGTGGCCGACGCGCGCACGGCCGGCCTGTGTTTCACCGGCAGCACGCCGGTGGCACGCCTGATCAACCGCACGCTGGCGGCGAAAGACGGCGCCATCGTGCCGCTGATCGCCGAGACCGGCGGCCTGAACGCGATGGTGGTGGACAGCAGCGCGCTGCCGGAGCAGGTGATCGACGCCGTCGTGCAGAGCGCCTTCCGCAGCGCCGGCCAGCGCTGCTCGGCGCTGCGCCTGATGTGCGTGCACGAAGGCATAGCCGACGGCCTGATCGAGATGCTGAAAGGCGCGCTCGCCGAACTCAGGCTGGGCGACCCGGCGCTGCTGGCCACCGACGTCGGCCCGGTGATCGACGGCGAAGCCTTCGGCGGCATCACGCGCCACATCCAGCGCCTGCGCGGCGAGGCCAGGCTGCTGGGTGAGACGCCGCCTGCGTCGATCGTCCCGCACCTTGTTTCGCCGGTGGCTTTCGAGATCGCGCGCATCGCCGACCTGAAGGAAGAGATCTTCGGCCCGGTGCTGCACGTGGTGCGCTGGGGCCCAGGCCAGGCCGGCGCTGGCGGTGCGGTTGATGTGGGCGCCGTGGTGGCGCAGATCAACGCGCTGGGCTACGGCCTCACGCTGGGCGTGCAGACGCGCATCGACAGCCGGGCCCAGCGCATCGCCGACACCGCGCGCGTGGGCAACGTCTACGTCAACCGCAACATGATCGGCGCCGTCGTGGGCGTGCAGCCCTTCGGCGGCGAAGGCCTGAGCGGCACCGGCCCGAAAGCCGGCGGCCCGCATTACCTTTACCGCTTCTGCGGCGAGCAGACGCTGACGGTGAACACGGCGGCGGCGGGCGGCAACGCCGAACTGCTGGCCGGGCTGAGCTGACGAAAAGACGGTGGCCGTCAGGCCGCCCCAGTTGCGGGCTGTGTGGCCGGCGCAGCAGGTCCGCTGGAACCCCTAAACCTTTGACGGCGGCGCAGCCGTCCGGCGTACGCCTAGTTCAGGTACATGCCCAGGTAGCGCCGGCCCTGGCTGACGACTGCGGCGTCGGGGCAGAGCTCGAACCACTCCACCAGCTGCAGCCGCGCCTTTTCGCGCCACTCGGCCTTGTCGCGCATCACCACTGCCAGCAGTTCGTCGAAGGCGGCCTGGAACCGGCCGTCATGCACATGCAGCGCGGCGAGCGCGAAGCGCGCCTCGAAGTCCTTCGGGTTGGCCGCTATGCGCGCCGCCAGCGCCTGCGGGTC
>RGQD01000404.1 GCA_010030205.1 Betaproteobacteria bacterium | reverse complement strand
ACGCAATCCAACTCAACGCGACAGATGCCGCGTCAGCGGCGTCAACTGACGCAGGGGGTGTGGGGGGACAGCACACGCAGAACATAACGCTCGCAGTTGACGCATCCGAAGATCAATTTCAAATTTAGGCCATGAAGCAGGAAATTTACCGCAACTACCCAATTGGCTCAAAAGTGGAGCTGGTCGAACGCCTGCTCGAACGTGGAATTGCGGCCGACGGCTCTGCCGCCGCCGCCCCGCACGACCCAGAACGCGCCATTACCCACAACCGACAACCGGGCAAATGCTGCGATACCGGTTGCACGGTGCCGGGCACGCCCATGATGGTGGACCTACCCACGGTCGACCTCTGGCGGCCGCTGCTGCCCGACGTGCTGCAAGCCTTGCCGACCTGGCGTCTGGCCTTCTTTGCCACGGCCCTGCCGGGCATCGTGTTCGTGCCGATGATCCTGTTGCTGCCCATCAACAAGCGCAGCCCGGTTCCGCCGACGCCGGGGGCCCCGACGGCGGTTCAAGCCAAGCAGCCGTCTGTCTGGCCGTTCTTGCGCAGCCAGCGCTTCTCGTTTGCCACCTTCATGTTGTCGGTGGGCTTGCTGGTGTTCGGTTTTGGTGCCACCGGCGCCTTCATCCCCGTGGTGGCCATGCGCCAGATGGGCGTGACAGCGCTCGACCTGGGCAATGCGATGGGCATCGCCACGTTCGCGTCATCGGCCGTGGGGCTGCTGATCGCCAATGTGGGCATGAAGTGGCTGGCACCGCGGCTGGGCCCGTTGCTGCCTGTGCGCGTTCTGGCCTTCGCCGCGGCAGCCAGCGGTATCTTTGCCGCAACGCTTGTCTTGGCGAGAACGCCGATGGAGCTGTTCACACTGATGGCCCTGCACCACACCTTCCTGATGGCCGGCACGATGGTGTTCCCCACGGCACTTCAAGAGATGACGCCGCAACCCCTGCGTGCGCGCCTGATCTCGCTGATCATCATGTTCAACATGGTCCTGGGTTCGCTCAGCCCCGCCGTGGTGGGCGCCATCTCCGATGCCCTGAAGCCGCGTCCCGATGGCCTGATGCTGGCGATGACGGCCACGTCCGCAACCGCCTTGATGATCGCCGCCGGACTGATGCTGCTGTGCGGCCGTGGCTATGTGCAGACCACACGCGCCGCGCGTGCCGTTGAGGCGACTTGAACCCCGGGCGCAGCGTGGTCCGGGTCATGCCAGGCGGAAGCCAGTCAGCAAGGTCAGATGGGCGTGACCAAACCGCTTCTTGGGACAACACGGTACAAGGCGATGACGCAGCAGGCGTTGCGTTTGAACCTCGTCAGCGCGCGGGTTTCAACTGAAGTCTCCGCCATACAAACAAGACGCGGACCCGATGCGCACGGAGGTCCCTCCGGATGTGGTGGCCACGGCTGCACCGTCGGCCAGACACCATATGGCGTGGTCCACCTGTCCCGAGTAGCGTCGCGCCTTCTCGAGCAGCTCGGCCGGTTGACGGTCGAAGTGCGGGAGGATTTCAAACGGAACCAAGTCGAGTGCCCGATGGCCCGACCGCTGCGCCAACACCTCCTGGAGGCTGCACGACACCAGGCGGAACAGTGAAACGTTTGGGGTGAACTGCATGGCGCCGCCGCTCGCGCCGATCACGACGAGTGGGCTTGCGGCCATACGCTTGATCCAGGATTCAATGGCGGAGCCAGCCAGCGCCGCTCTGAACGCAACCGGATCTCCACCGGAGAATTACAGGGCAGTCGACGGTGTGAGTCCTGCCGGTAGCTGTGCCGTGACCGGCATTGGCTGCAGATCGTGATAGCCATAGCCGGCGAACTCTGCGCGGGCGCTCTCAAAGCGCTCCGGATCTGGTGCGCCGCTGATCCACGCCACACGGGTCACGCCCAACTCGTCGCGCATGTAGGCCGCCACCTCGTCGTTGCCAGGGCGCGGGAAATTACTGGTGAGGAGGAGCCGCACTGCCCCAGGGCCTCAAGCGATTACTCGTCCGGCTGGGGTCAGCAGGCGTCGGCGAGAGATCGAAGCCGACCTCGGTGAGCCCCGCCCGCGAAATGCCCAACCCGTTGGGCTGAGGTCGGGCAGCCTTTCCTGCTGGGTCAACGCTGGGTCGTGGAGCGGGACCAGCGAGCGCGGTGCGGCTCGTTCAGTCACGGTCAGGACCTATCCATTGCGCGATGGCGCTAAGCGGCTTCTTGATGCCGCCGTGCACCGGCACCTGGCACCCTGCCTTGGGATAGCCCACGACGAGCAGGATGATCGGCTTCTCTGAACTCGGCCGGCCACACAGCTTGTTGAGGAAGCTCATCGGGTTGGGCGTGTGCGTCAGCGTCGCCAACCCGGCGTGGTGCAGCGCGGCGATCAGGAAGCCCGAGGCGATGCCCACCGATTCGGGCACGTAGTAGTGGCTGAACTTCTCGCCCTTCTGCGGACCATCCTTATGTACGCCGTACTTCTGCGCAAAGATCGCGATCAGCACCGGCGCCTCTTCCAGGAAGGGCTTGTTCGAGTCGGTGCCCAGCGGTGCCAGCGCGTCCAGCCATTCCTGCGGCGCGCGTTCGTTGTAGAAGCTGCGCTCCTCGACCTCGGCCGCCTCGCGCACGCGCTTCTTGTGGCTGGGATCGGTGATGGCGCTGAAGAACCAGGGCTGCTGGTTGGCGCCCGATGGCGCAGTGCCGGCGGCCAGCAGGCAGCTTTCGATGACTTCGCGCGGCACGGGCCGGCTGTCGAAGTCGCGCACCGTACGGCGGCGCTGCAGATCGGCATGGAAGGCGTGTGCGCGCTCGATCATCTCCGGCTGCGGGTACTCGCGGTAGGCGGGCAGCGGCTCCAGGATGTACGGGTCAGGGGTCGGCTTCATGTCATGGGCGCTTCGGCAGTGGGCTGCAACCCGAATCGCCGGTGCAGCGGCGTCGGGTCGGGATCATGGCCGGCGAAGCTTCGGAAAGCCTGATCGGCCGGCACGCGGTGGCCCACGCTCAGGATGCGGTCGATCCAGCGCCTCGACGTGACTGCATCGTAGATGCCACCGGGCGAAAGCTCAAAGGTTTCCACGGCATCGGCTGCCATCACATCAGCCCACAGATACGAGTACAGCCCGGCCGCGTAGGCACCGATGAAGACATGGAAGTTGTGCGTCACACGCATGATCAGGTCCCAGGCCTCCGGCATGCCGAATTCAGCCAGCGTGTCGGTTTCGACCTGCACCGGATCGATGGGCTGGCCGCTGCCGTCGGACAGCAGATGCAGCCGCAGGTCGACGATGGCCGGCAGCAGGAAGTCGGGGTTCAGGCTGAAGATGCGGTCGTACTGCAGGCCCTGTTCGATGCGGTCCACCAGGGCCGGCGCAATCGGCTCGCCCGTGACATGGTGGCGGGCAAAGCGGGCCAGCAGTTCACGGTCACGCAGCCAGCGTTCGTTGATGAGCGCCGGCAGTTCGACGAAGTCCCAGGCCACATGCTGACTGCCCAATGAACGGTACGCAGACGTGCAATGCAGCATGTGCAGTGCATGGCCGAACTCGTGGAAGAAGACGTTGGCGTACTCCCAGGGCAACAGCGCGGCTTGGCCTTCAGGCGGCTGCGGGAACGTGGAGTAGACGCCGGAGATCGGAAGCACCCGGCCGGAAGAATTCTCGGCCTCCCGGTATTGCATCTGGTACGAGCCATGTGCCTTGCCC
>RGQD01000403.1 GCA_010030205.1 Betaproteobacteria bacterium | reverse complement strand
CGGTGGTCGCCACGCCCGATCCCGACGGACCGCCCAGCAGGAAAGAAGCCAGCACGACGGTGCGGCCGGCGCCAGTGGGCTTGCCACCCATTGCCGAGAACGAGAAATCGATGTAGAACTTGCCCGCACCCGAGTGCTGCAAAAAGGCGCCGAAGATCGTGAACAAGATGATCAGCGACGAAGACACGTCGACCGCAACGCCGTAGATGCCCTCGAGCGTCAGGTACATCACGCCGACCAGGCGGCCGACCTCGTAACCCTTGTGGGTCCAGGGCGCCGGCAGGTAAGGGCCGAACAACGCGTAGGCGATGAAGGCCGAGGTGATGATCGGCATGATCCAGCCGTTGGTGCGCCGCATCGCCTCTAGCACCAAGCCGATCAGCGCCAGGCCGAAAACAATGTCCAGCGGGTTGGGCGAGGTGTTGCGGTCGGTGATGTCATCGCCGCCCATCAGCAGGTAGACCACGACCGCGATCGACGCCGCAGCGGCCAGCCAGTCCCACCACATGATGCGGTGGCGAAAACGCGCGGCCACCGGGAACATCAGAAAGCACAGAAACAGCACGAAGCCCACGTGCACAGGCCGCAGCGTCTGCGTCGGCACGATCGCATAAGCCGTGTACAGATGGAAAGCCGACATCACGACCGCGACCGCGACGATGAAGACCTTGAGCCAACCCTTGAGCTTGTTCGCAGCGCCTTCTTCAGCCTCGATGAACTCCTCAGCCTTGAGCAGCGCGTCGTCGCTGACATGGTGGTCGGGTCGGTCTGGCTGTGCAGGGGATTGCATGGGTTGGAATTCCTGGTGGTGGTGCTGCGCGGACCCAGCCGCCCGGCGGCGACCGGCGGCGACCGGCTTAGGCCGGCCTCGGTGCGCTCAGTTGACCTTGATGCCTTTCTCGGCAAAATACTTCAGCGCGCCAGCGTGGAACGGGATCGGCGACGCGCTGGCTTTCTGGTTCTCGAGCTTGATGTTGGCCGACTCCTGGTGCACCGCGATCAGGTCGTCGCGCCGGTCGAAGACCGTCTTGACGATGTTGTAAGCAGTCTTGTCGTCCATGCTTTCGTGCGCGACCAGGATGTTCATCACCGTGGCCTGCTTGTTGTCGGCCTCCATGCCCCGGTAAGTGGCTTTCGGGATCATGTCCTCGACATACAGGTTGCCGTACTTCTTGTTCATCGCCGCCACCGCCTCGGCATGGTCGACCATCTTGATCTTGTTGCCCGGCGTATTGGCCAGGTCGGTGACGCCGGCCGTGGGCAGGCCGCCGACCCAGAAGAAGGCGTCGATCTTGCCGTCCTTGATCGCGTTGACCGATTCGGCCACGCCCAGGCGTTCACGCTTGACATCCTTGTCCTTGTCCAGACCGGCGGCCTCGAGCAGGCGGAACGCCATCACCTCGGTGGCGCTGCCGGGCGACCCGGTCGACACCCGCTTGCCCTTGAGGTCGGCCATCTTGGCGACACCGCGGCCCTCGACGCTGACCACGTGCATGCGGTTGGGGTAGAGCACCACCAAGGTCTTGAGTGCGACCTTGTTGCCCTTGAACTTGTCCTCGCCGCGCTGCGCGTCCTGGCTGGCGTCGGTCATCGCAAATCCGATGTAAGGCTTGCCACTGCCGATGAGCTTGAGGTTGTCGACCGATCCGCCGGTGACTTCGGCCGTGGCCTGCATGCCAGGCACATGCTTGGACAGCAAGGCCGCCAGACCCCCGCCCATCGGGTAATAAACGCCGCCCGTGCCACCGGTGGCGATCGAAATGTTCTGCGAATGCGCACCCAGCGACAGCGCCAGACCGGCCAACAACAGCGAAAGACGGGAAGTGAAGGTTTTCATGGCAATCGTCGGGTGACGACGGTGGTGAATGGACCCACCCCATCATGCCAAGCCCAGCGGCGCAGACAGGCGTGAAAACCCTGGTTTTCCAGCTCTCTCGCCGCAGGTGTGGGCCTGGTCGGTGGACATTGAGAGCGCAGCGCGCCAAACACTGCGTGCCAGTGACCCGGCCCGACTCGCCAAAGCGCCAAGCTTTACAAAGCTGTTACAAACACGACATGCTTGCGCAGACCGACTTGGCGAGCATCTCCGGGACAAGACCAAAGGCCTCACGATGCAAACCAAGTCTTTCAAGTACAGCGCGCTGGCCATGGGCATGGCGCTGCCGGTGTTTGCCGGCGCTCAAGCGCTTGAGCAGGCCAGAGTGGTCTCGAGCACGCCTATCGTCCAGCAGTTCAGCGTGCCGCAGCAGGTCTGCAGCAACGTCCAGGTCATCGTGCCGACGCCCAACACCGGGGCGGGCGCAGTGGCCGGTGCGATCGTCGGCGGCGCGATCGGCAACAGCCTCGGCCACGGCGCAGGCAGCGCCGCAGCCACCGCGCTGGGCGTGCTAGGCGGGGCGATCGTCGGTGACCGGCTGGAGGGCCCGCAAGCCCATGCGCAGACCCTGCAGCAGTGCGCCGTCCAGCAAGTCAGCCAGAGCGTCACCGTCTACCAGGTGGTCTACGAGTACGCTGGCAAGCAGTACCAGGTGCAGATGCCGCGCGAACCCGGCCCCTTCGTGACCGTCCAGCTCAGCCCGGTGGGCGCCACCAACCCTGGCAACCCAAGCAACGTCGGCAGCTACGCGGCACCGGCCGCCACGCCGCCGGTCTACGGTGCGGTTTACGGCGCGGTCTATCCTCAAGCCTATTACGCTGGCGCGTACAACGGCTACTACGGTCCGGCCTACCCCAGATACCCCATCGGTCTGAGCCTGGGTTATTACGGCGGGCGCCGCGGCCACTGGCGCTGAAACCGGCGCTGACACCGGCGCTGACACCGGCGCTGAGCTCGCGCCCGGTCAAGCCGATCGCCGCTGCCTTCATCTTGGCGCGGGTTCAGCGGCCCCGCAAAACCCCCGCGCCGCGCACCTCGACACGCACTTCGTCAAGCACCTTTCCGCGGGCATCGGCGAGCTGAACCCGGTGGCGCCCAGGCCAGGGTGGCCACTGCGCGGAAGCCCCTTTGGCGAAGACCTTGCCGTCCATCAGCCAGCGCAGCTCGGCCAAGCCGCTGCCCTCGGCGTCAAAATTCAGGCGCTGGTTCCGAGGTGGAATGTCAGGGTCGATCGCGATGATGGACCCGCTGGCCGGTGACGTGATGCGCGCATGCTGTCGGTCGGGCAGCGGCAAGCCCTGCGTGCTGGCGCCCGGCGCCCTCAGCGCCTGGGCGTGGTGGCGATGCGTGGCAAAACCGGCTTGCTCAGTGCCGCGCAAGAACCACTCGTTGCGCCCGGCCTCCAGCGGCGCGGGCTTGGGCGATGCTGCGCTGGCCGCGACAAACTGCACCGGCGTTTGCAGCATGCCGGCCGGTGCCACAGGCGCGAGGCTGGCTTGGGATTGGTGCAAGTGCTTCATCACCGCAGCCCAGATCGGCGCTGCCCCGGTGGTGCCGCTGACATCCCACATCGGCGCGCCACTGGCATTGCCCACCCACACGCCAACAACATAGCGCTGCGAGTAGCCGACGGCCCAGTTGTCGCGCATGTCCTTGCTGGTGCCGGTCTTGACAGCGCTCCAGAAGCGGGTGGCCAGGATGCTGTCGGTGCCAAAGCTGCGCGCACGCGCCATCGGGTCGCTCAGGATGTCGCCGACGATGAACGCGGCCCGCGGGTCGACGGCTGGACGCGACGCTGTTCTGGCGCCAGGAA
>RGQD01000402.1 GCA_010030205.1 Betaproteobacteria bacterium | reverse complement strand
AACAAGCACCGCACGGTGATTGGCGACGATGTTCATATCGGCAGCAACTGCGTACTGATCGCACCGCTGAATATCGGCGATGGCGGCACCGTGGGTGGCGGCAGCACCGTGAGCAAGGACACCGCCCCTGGTGAATTGACCGTGGCTCGCGGCAAGCAGGTCTCGATCACGGGGTGGAAGCGGCCTGTCAAGGCGACCAAGGCGACCAAGGGCTGAGGCCCGCGGCTGCGCCTAACTTGCCGCGCGTCAGTCGGCTCGCGGCGCCAGGCAGGTCGCCGCCAGACACAGATCCTCCCAGGCGCGGGCCTTGTCGCTAGGCTGGCGCAGCAGGTAGGCCGGGTGGTAGGTCACCACCACGGGCACGCCGCGCCAACTGTGCAAACGACCGCGCAGCTTACCGATCGGCTCGTCGCTGCCGAGTAGCGAGCGTGCCGCGAAGGCGCCCATCGCGATGATGACCTTCGGCTGCACCAGCGCGACCTGTCGCTGCAGGAAGGGCTGGCAAGCGGACAACTCATCGCCCGTGGGGTTGCGGTTGCGCGGTGGCCGGCACTTCACGGTGTTGGTGATGAACACCTGGCGCGCCGCATCAGCGGGTTCGGTGGCGTCGCGACTCAGCCCCAGCGCCCGCAGCATGCGGTCGAGCAGCTGACCCGAATCGCCGACGAAGGGCTCACCGCTGGCGTCCTCCTGCTCGCCCGGTGCTTCTCCGACGACCATGCATTGCGCGCGCAGGTGGCCGAGCCCGAACACGGTCTGGCGTCGGTTTTCGCACAGGCCGCAGGCGCGGCAGCCCTCGACCGCGGATTGCAGTGCCGGCCAATCCATCGTCTCAGCCGCCAGCGCCAGACCTGATGGGGCACTTGGCGGCGCGCCGGACATCGATTTGTTTGACCCAGCTGGTTCGTCAGCCGGCGCATGGCCGGGCCCGGTTGCGCCAGCCACGGCAATGTCTGGCCCTGCAGCGGCTTGAGGCAGCCACAGGCGCAAGCCCATCTCGCGAAGCATGGCCCGCTGTGGCTCAGACCAGCGCATCTTGGCCTCGCTCGCCCAGGCCGTAGCCCTCGGCGTCCAGTCCCAGCCGCAGCACCAGCGCATCCTCGCGTTGCGGCTGGTCGGTCGGGTAGTAGTCGCGCCTGCAGCCGACCTCGACAAAACCGGCGCGCTGGTAGAGCGCGCGCGCTGGCAGGTTGCTTGGCCGCACCTCCAGCCATAGCGCATGGTCGCCGCGCTGGCGTGCCAGAGCTTGCAGCCGCTCGAGCATCGCGCTGCCATGTCCGGCGCGCTGCGCAGACGATGCCACCGTGAGGTTGAGCAAATGGGTTTCCTCGAAACCTTGCAAGGCGACAAAATAGCCCAGCAGATGCCCGGCGCCGTCCAACCGCAGTTCGGCGGTGTAAGCCGCTGCCAGCGAGTCGATGAAGTTGCCTCGGGTCCAGGGATGGCTGTAGGCGCGCAGTTCCAGCGCCAGAACGCCATCCAGGTCGGCCACCGTCATCGGCCGGTGCCAGATTGCCGGCAATTGACGCTCTCTCATGCGAGCCCTGCCACAGGCGCCACGGTTTGGCGCAGTACCAGTCGTTCAGCGCTGGTCAGCGCCACCTTGTCGCGCAGGTATAGCGGCAGCGCCTGGTCGGCGGCGATGCCCCGGCCTTGGTCCCAGGCCTCACGCGCCAAGCGCAGCAGTGCGCCTGCACGGTTGTGGGTCTCGGGCCAGCACTCGATGTCGCCCCAGGGCAGCCGATCGCCAAATGCGCTTGCAGCGCTGCCGGCCACGCGCAAAGGCGGCTCGGCGATCCAGGCACGGGACAGCGCTGGCAGCGTCCACAGTTGCGGCGCCATGCTTGTCTGCCAGCCCTTGCCGTCGTGGACATATCGAGCGGCATAGACCTCGTCCATTCGGGCATCCATCGCGACCCACCAGTCTTCAGGCGCGCCAGTGATATTCAAACCGGGGCGGGTCTTGGCCGATGCCGCGTATTCGGTCGCTTGCGCCCTCGCGTCCTCGGCAATCAGCAGCAGACTGTCGATTGCCAGCACCGGGGTGTTGCCGGCAAACGCCAACCCCTGCGCCACGGCGCATGCAGTGCGCAAGCCGGTGAAAGCGCCCGGCCCCTGACCGAAGGCGATCGCCTGGACCTCTGAAAGGACCACGCCAGCGTCGGCCAGCAACTGCAGCAGCAGCGGGATCAGCCGCGCCGAAGCCAGCGGTCCGCCGCGCTCGTTGGCGAGGTATTCGCCGGCCGGCGTGAGCAGTGCCACGGCCATCAGTTCGGTCGAGGTGTCGAGTGCAAGCAAGCAAGGCGTCATGGCGGGCGCAGAGTTTAGCGGTCGACACCGCAGCCGCGTTCTTGTCGGCTGCCGGGTAGGCCGGTCATGCGTCAAATGCTGCCGGTGTATCGCCGCATCGGCGATCGCTGGTCCTGTGCCCAGGGGCCCTGCGTCCGGCGATGAACTGTCGCCCGACGCGCCGGCCTTGGGGCGCTCAGAACGGGTTGCCGCGGGCGCGCGCTGCCGCCTGTGACCCGATTCTGTTGTGCGCGCCGGAGCCTATGTGGCGGTCACTGGCCCACAGGTGGCTGGTCTGCGTCGCGCCGTTGACCAGCGTGTTGAGGTCGCAGGCAAGCACGGCGGTGGCCACTGCATCGGCGCTGGTGACGTCGGGCAGGATGCAGGCCGGCGCATTGGCGATGGCAGGCGAGGTCAGGAAGGACGCCGGTGACCCGGCCATCGCGGCGACGATGTCATCGGCCAGCACCAGGCCGTAGTTGCGTCCGTCGTATGCGCTCGAATCGATCTTGGTGCGCATGTAGGCGTTGAATTGGTAGGTCAAGTCGCTCAAGAGCTTGGACGCACCGGGGTCACTCAGGCTGGCGCGGGCTGCGTACGGGCTGCTGCTGAGGTCGGGCACCGTGAAGACGATCGCGCGGGCCCCCGTCGCCAGCATCGCGTTGACTTGGGCCGCGACAAGCCCGCCGCGCCGTCTAGCCTCGGCGATGGCGTCGGCCGCCGCCATCCCGCTTTGGGTGCGCTCGTAGAGCTCGATGATGTCGTTGTTGCCTATCATCACGCTGACCATATCGTGCGAATTCAGATCGGCTTGGCTGGCCAATTGCTGCGCCAGTCCGGTGCTCGCGTCTTCGACTGTGGCCAGGCGCTGCGCGCGGATGAAGGCTTTGGGCATGTCGCCATTGGGGTTGCACTGTTCGAATACAAGCCCGTACAGGCTGGCCAGGCTTTGCGCAAAAGTCGGCAGCGCCAGGCACTTGCCCGTGCTGGCACTGCGATCATTGACCGTGTATTTGAAGCCGTCGCCGTTGCCGTCGTTTTCGATCATGCTGTTCTCGTCGCCGAACACGATCAGCCTGGCGGGCACGAAGGATTGCACCTGTTGGGTACCGCCGCCGCAGGCCACCAGCAGTGCCGTCGACAGCATCACCGGTGCCAGCAGGGTCGCGCCCAGGCGGCGCAGATCACGAAAAAGAGTCATCAGATTTCCATCAGTCACACATTGCGCCTGCGACGGTTGGCGCCTCAACAGGCAGCCGCCCGCCGCAGACGGTCCATCACACCTTCCCATGCCGGATCGTCGCTTGCTTGCTCGACCCAGATCTCGGCCATGCCGGCGGCGTCGAATCGCCGCAGCACACCGAACAACTCATGTGCCGCCGCTGCCGGATCGTCCGGCATGCG
>RGQD01000401.1 GCA_010030205.1 Betaproteobacteria bacterium | reverse complement strand
GCGTCAACAGTCCAGGCGTCCGGGCTGCCAATGGTGCGACGCAGGGTTTTGCCCAGCACTTTGGACTCGAACACGGTGTCCCTCCGGCAAATCTGCATGAATTGACGAGATGAACTGACTACCTTCTGCTGCATTGCAACCCTGGGTGGAGCGGCAGATGAAGATGACGGGCAAGGCGGTGCAGGTGAAGACGGTCGCGGACGGGCTGATCGAGCTGAAGGAGCGGTTCGCCGCGTGGCGCGCAGTGCGCAAGCTCGGCCTGCGTATTCCGCGGGAGCTGTGGGCCGCGGCGGTGGAGATGGTCGCGGTGCACGGGGCATGCCGGGTAGCGGGTGAGCTGAACCTTGACTACGACATGCTCAAGCTACGGGTCGCGCAGGCTGGCGGCAAGGCGACGGCGACCGAACTGGCACCGCGGTTCGTCGAGTTGTTTACAACTGCCGGTGCCATGCCTGGGCACAGCGTTGCGAAGCCGGAGTGCGTGGTCGAGATGGCCAACGTCCGTGGCGCGCGGATGCGCGTGGAGCTCAACGGCGATGGCCTGATCGGATTGTCCGCGCTGTACGCCGCCTTCCTGGCGGCGCCATGATCCAGATCACGCCGCACATGCGCATTCTGGTGGCGGTGGAGCCGATCGACTTCCGCGCCGGCATCGACGGGCTGGTGAGCCACTGCCGGAAGCTGCTGCTGGGGGACCCCTTCAGCGGGGCGCTGTTCGTCTTCGGCAACCGGGGTCGCACGGCGATCAAGATCCTCGTCTATGACGGACAGGGCTTCTGGATGTGCCACAAGCGTTTGTCCACGGGCAAGTTCACGTGGTGGCCGGCTGGGCATGAGAGCGGTCACACGCTGCAGGCCTGCGAACTTCAAGTGCTGCTGATGGCGGGCAACCCCACGCAGGCACGCGCCGCGCCGGCGTGGCGCGCGCTGAGTGTCGCGGCTTGAACGTCAGCGCGCCATTGACCTCACGGGTCCGCAGCGAGTTGCTCGCGGAAGTTCCACGGCAGCCACTGCGCTGGTGCGGCAATCACGTCCCTGGCTCGCTGCTGAAGCGCGTTGAGATAGTCGAACGGATTGATATCGCACAGCCGGCAGGTGTGGATCAGGCTCATGTAAATGTCGCCTACCTCCGCACCGCGCACCGTCTTGTAGAAGAGGGAGCCTTTGCGATGGATGATCGCGCGCTTGAGAGTTTGCTCACAGAGGTTGTTATCGAGGGGCGCGCCGACCTGGCGCAGGAACAGGGTGAGCTCGTTCCAATGTTTGGTCAGGTAGTTCAGCGCCTTGCCCAGGGGTGAGTTGGGTTCGACATGCTTGCCCTGCATTTGCCCGGTGATCCAGGTATGGAGATCGTCCATGATCGGCTGGCTGTACTGCTGATGGAACGACAGACGCTGCTCGGGCGAACAGGCTTGAGTGCGGCACTGCGCGTCGTTGGTGTAGACCTTGGCCAGAGCCTCGACGACGCAGCGGGCCGCCTCGGGGAACTGCTCGGCCACATCGACCACCTGGCGCCGTCCGTGGGCCAGGCAATTCGCCACGATGGTGGTGAACTCGCCAGCGATGTTGGCCGCCAGCGCATCACACATCTGCATGGCTGGCTGCAGCTCCCCGGCCCGATGGGCCAGGACGCGCTCCATGTTCTTGCCGGCGTGGGCATGCCCGGTGAAAAACAGCACTACCTTGCGCCGTTCGGTCGCGTTGTCCTGCAGGATGGCCACGATGCCCGAGGTGTTGATCGCCTTGGCCACGGGCTTGACGCCACCGGCCTCGGCGCGCTCGCGCTCCTTCATCAGACTGAGCACCTTCATCGGCGTGTCGTCGCTGTGAAGCAGCGGCGCCTGGGCGGCCTGGCGGATCAGTTCCTCGAACACCGCTCGCGGTGATGGCGAGGCCTTGGCGATGATGTCCCACTGGGTCGCATCGGGCAGCGGGATGTACAGCGAGGCCTGCAGCCCTTCGAGACGAAAGTGCGGAAAGCCGTTGCCGTACCGCAGTACCGCAATCATGCTGGCACAGCTCGAGTCGTACTTGGGCAGTGAGGCCACCGCCGCTGGCAGCGGGGCTGTGAATATCGCGTCACACAGCCGGCAGCGTAGCCGCTGCGCTCTGTAGACCGTCGCCCCCAGCGGCGCTTGGCCCACCACCTTGACCAGCGACTTCGGGGGCGAGTCGTATACCTTGCCCTTGTCGCATTCCGGGCAACGGTCGCCCGGCTCCAGGTCGGGGTGATCGCACTCGACGATGGGCGCGCCGCTGTAGGCCTGGGCCGCGTTGCGGCCGTGCCCCGGACGGGGCGGCCTGGGTACCGGTGTCACCACCCCCGGCGGCTGCGTCGCGGCCCCGGTGCCCGCATCAGGCCCGCTCTGGTCGGCTCGGGCCGTGCAATCCTTGAGCACGTTGTGCTTGAGCTCAGTGCGGTGGCCGAACAGCATGCGCTGGAAGCGCTTGATCGAGGTCTTCGCGTTTTGCAGCTTGAGCATCACGTAGACGAAGGTGGTCAGCACCCCCTCGAGCAGCTTGTATTGCTGGACCGACAGCGCCGGCTTGGCGCGCCGCAAGATCTCGTCGAGCTCCTCCTGGGTAGCCGTGACGAGTTCGGGCTCCTTCATGCCGGCGTCGCCTGACCAACCGCGTCATCCAGCCGCGCCAACCGCTGGCGGAAGTCCTTGACCAGCGGGTAGCCCAAAACCTGCTTGATCGAACGGTTCGGCTCGTACGTGGGAGCGTCCTTGCCACGCCCCGTCGTCACGCCCATCAGCGTCCAGTTCGCGGCCCGGTAGCAAGTGCCGGCAAAGCGCTGCGGATCGATGAAGGTCTCCACGAAATAGATCGGGTGCCCGTACACCGACTGCCAGTCGCTCGACAGCCGCCGGGCGATGCGCCCGAGCAGGTGCGAGGCCAGATGCGGCACCGTCACCCACGGCAGGATCAGGAAGCGCGTGTTGTAGGCCAGCAGCTGGATGTTGGCCCGCCGTGCCGGCGCCGTCCAGCCGATGAAGCGGTCCCGACTGCCCAGGTGACGCGGCGCCGAGCTCCACGCCATGCAGGCGATCGGCCGTCTCTCGGCGAACACCATGTACTTCAGATGCTCGCCCACCGGCTGCGTGTAGCCCAGGTAGTGGTGCTGCTGCATCAGGCCATTGAACACCGCCTCATCGGGCGTGCGTCGTACCTGCCGGACTTCCAGGCTCCCAAGTTCGGCAAGGGCCATGCTCAGCTGCGCCTCGTCTACCGTGATCGTGTCAGGCGTGCTGCGCTCCAGAAACGGGTTGCGGTTCACCCAGCGCACCGGCGGCAACTCGATCAGACCCTGGCGGTGCAGCATCAACATCAAGCCGCGGCACACCATGGAACGTAGCGCCCCGTTGGCCTGCACCCAGTTCCACGCCTTGCAAAGCCGCTCTGACAGGTTGCGTCGGCTCGAACCCGGATGGTCGGCGATCAGCTTGCGAATGAAGACAAGGTTCTCATCGGTGATCACGCGGTGGCGGTAGCTCAGCGGCTGGTGCATGCACCGCACGGTAGCAGTAACCGCAACGGAACGCAAGGGGGGGCAGCAGATTCTTTGCGGGAGACTCGCGCCAGGCCGCGCTGCCACGACGCTCAAATCAGTTCATGCAGATCTGCCGGAGGGACACGTACAAGCTCGACAAGGCCACGATTGCGCAAGCATTTACGCAGTTGCTCGAGAGCCGCGACGTGGTCA